>NZ_JBXAHL010000044.1:0-59494 GCF_058795055.1 Cupriavidus sp. GW823-FHT06D04
ACGGCGGCCTCCTGTACGACTCGGACTACTACGGCGACGACCTGCCCTTCTGGACCGAAGTCGAAGTCACCGGCGGCGAGAAGAAGCCGCACCTGGTGGTGCCGTACACGCTCGACTCCAACGACATGCGCTTTGCCACGCCGCAGGGCTTCAATACCGGCGAACAATTCTTCCAGTACCTCAAGGACGCGTTCGACGTGCTGTACGAGGAAGGCGACCCGAGCGGACAGGACAGCCCCAAGATGCTGTCGGTCGGCATGCACTGCCGCCTGCTCGGCCGCCCGGGCCGCTTCCGCGCGCTGCAGCGCTTCCTCGACTATGTGCAGGGACACGACAAGGTGTGGATCTGCCGCCGTGTCGACATCGCCCGCCACTGGGCCGATACCCACCCCTACACCCCCCGGAACCAAGCATGAGCCAGACCTACACCATCGCCCAACTCAACACCATGCCTGTCGCGGAGTTCGTGCAGGTGCTGGGCGGCATCTACGAACATTCGCCGTGGTTTGCCGAGGCCGCTGCCGCGCAACGGCCCTTCGCCGACGGTGCCGCGCTGGCGCAGGCACTGCGCAAGGCCGTCGATGAAGCCGGCGAGGCGGCCCAGCTCAAGCTGGTGCGCGCTCACCCGGAGCTGGCCGGCAAGGCCGCCGTGCGCGGCGAGCTGACCGCCGAATCCACGCGCGAGCAAAGCGGCGCCGGCCTGAACCTGTGCACGCCAGAGGAGTTCGACCGCCTGCAGTCGCTCAACGCGGCCTACAACCAGAAATTCGGCTTCCCGTTCATCCTGGCCGTGCGCGGCTACGACCGCCACGGGATCATCGCGGAGTTCGCGCGCCGCCTGGAAAACACGCCGCAGCACGAGTTGCAAACGTGCATCAACCAGATCCATCGCATTGCGCAGTTCCGGCTTGACGACTTAGTATCCGCCTGAGCAAAAAAGCGTCACCTGTATAACAAAAAACGCTGTACCCGATGCCGCCGGCACCCCATGCACCACCCACCACCGAGCCAGGCCAGGCGGCACGAATAAAAGCACCAAGACATTAGAAGAACCCGACAGGGACCCAGTACACAACGTTCCAAGCAGGATCGATCAAACCACGGAGGTCTAACAATGCAGAAGCAGTACAAGCCGGCACTAAAGCTGGCGGTGGTAGCGGCTACCCTTTTTTCCGGCGCGGCCATGGCCCAGTCCAGCGTCACGCTGTACGGCCAGGCTGACATGTTCGTCGGCGGCGTCAAGAGCCCGGGTTCGGGCGAGCGCGCATGGGTGGCCAACTCGGGCGGTATGCAGACGTCCTACTGGGGCATCAAGGGCACCGAAGACCTGGGCGGCGGCACCAAGGCCATCTTCGACCTGAACGGGTTCTTCCGCACGGACAGCGGCAACAGCGGCCGCTTCAACGGGGATTCGATGTTCAGCCGCAATGCGTACGTCGGCCTGCAGAATGACAAGCTGGGCACGTTGAAGCTGGGCCGCAACACGACCCCGTACTTCATCTCGACCATCCTGTTCAACCCGCTGGTCGACTCGTACGTGTTCTCGCCGACCATCTTCCACACCTACTTCGGTGCCGCCAGCAATGGCGTGGTGGACCCGGGCATCATCGGCGACTCGGGCTGGAACAACTCGGTGCTGTACTCCACCCCGAACTTCGGCGGCCTGAGCGCGAACCTGATCTACTCGGCAGGCGAGAAGGCAGGTGCCGCGGGCCAGAACAAGTGGGGCGGCAACCTGATGTATTTCAACGGGCCGTTCGCCGCGACCGTCGCGTACCAGCAGGTCCGCTTCAACGCGGTTCCCGACGACCTGTCGAGCGCGGGCTTCAGCCGCCAGGACGCCGTCCTGGGCGGCATCACATACGACTTCAAGGTGGTCAAGCTGTTCGCCCAGGGCCAGTACATCAAGACCAAGGCCAGCACGGCCGCCAGCGGCGACATCAAGCACTCCAACGGTCAGGTCGGCGCCTCGGTGCCGATCGGTGCCGGCAACGTGCTGGCGTCCTACGCCTATGGCAAGACCGAGAACGCAATCGGTGACTTCAAGCGCAACACGTTTGCCGTCGCCTACGACTACAACCTGTCCAAGCGCACCGACGTGTACGCCGCCTACTACTACGACAAGATCACCGGCATCGAGCACGGCGATACCTTCGGCGTGGGCGTGCGTCACAAGTTCTGATGACGTAACCGTCTCACCGGCAGTCCTGCAGCCCGCCCTTCCGGCGGGCTTTTTCATTGCCGCGTTCGCATCACACTGCGCGGAAATCTGCCACCGCAATGCTGCGCCGCGCCATCGCATGCCGTCCGGCAATACGGATCGAAAGCCAGCATTTCATAGATGGATTCAATTGGAAGCCCCCCTTCACGCTTCCTAGATTGGTGTTCCGGACCCTCAAAACGACATTGAGAGAGGTGATTCATGCGGCGCTACCCGAAGACCCGTTCCGAACTGATGGCCATCCTGAACCAGTGCCTCGACAACAACCCCGAGTGCGGCGAATGCGAACTGCACGCGGTGCGAATGCACCAGCCTGACCATACCGGATGCAACTGGAGCGCCGAGGTCGATTTCCCGCAGGAATATGTTGAAAACCTCGACACGCAGTTGGCCGCGGCCAAGTCGATCATCGTCGTGATGCGCGAGCAGTACAACGTGCTGCAATAGCAACCACGTCAAGTGCCTTCCCCCCGCAATTGCCGCGGGGCAGCATTAAACAAAAAGCCGGGTCAGACGACCCGGCTTTTTGCATTCTTGCTGACTTCGTTTTCAGCGCATCAGCGCACCGCGCCGCTCTCCGCCACGGCCACCGCCGTCATGTTGACGATACGGCGTGTGGTCGCCTGCGGGTTCAGGATGTGCACCGGCCTGGCCGCGCCCAGCAGGATCGGGCCCACCGTCACGCCCTGCCCGCCCGTGATCTTGAGCAGGTTGAAGGCGATATTGGCCGCGTCCAGCGTCGGCATCACCAGCAGGTTGGCGCTGCCGGCCAGCTTGGTCGACGGCAGGAAGTGGCGGCGCACGTCTTCGTCCAGTGCGGCGTCGCCCTGCATCTCGCCTTCCACTTCCAGGTGCGGTGCCACCTTGGCCAGGATAGCCGCAGCCTCGCGCATCTTGCGCGCCGACGGACGGGTCGAGGAACCGAACATCGAATGCGACATCAACGCGGCCTTGGGGACCAGGCCGAAACGCGCGATTTCCTCAGCGGCCAGTTGTGCGATCGCGGCCAGTTCCTCGGCGGAGGGATCGTCATTGACGAAGGTGTCAGTGATAAACAGCGTGTGCTTCTCCAACATCAGGGCGTTCATCGCGGCGAACACCTTGGCGCCAGGCGCCAGGCCGATCACGTCACGCACGTGCTCAAGGTGAGCCTCGAAGCGGCCGACCGTGCCGCACAGCAGCGCATCGGCATCGCCCATGTGCATCAGCATCGTGCCGATCAGCGTGTTGGAGCGGCGCAGCGCCACCTTGGCCATGTCCGGCGTCACGCCGTCGCGACCGCGCAGCGCGTGGTAGGCCTCGTGGTAGGCGCGGTAGCGCGGGTCTTCTTCCGGATTGACCAGGTCGAAGTCCACCCCGGCCTTGAGGCGCAGGCCGGCCTTCTCGATGCGCATCTGGATCACGTGCGGGCGGCCGATCAGGGTGGGGCGCGCCAGCCCTTCGTCCACCACGGTCTGCACGGCACGCAGCACGCGCTCTTCCTCGCCCTCGGCGTAGGCCACGCGCTTGGGCGCGGCCTTGGCGGCCGAGAACACCGGCTTCATGATCAGGCCGGTGTGATAGACATAGGTGGACAGCTGCTGGCGATACGCTTCGAGGTCCTTGATCGGGCGCGTGGCCACGCCGGATTCCTCCGCGGCCTTGGCCACCGCCGGCGCGATCTTCTCGATCAGGCGCTGGTCGAACGGGGTCGGGATGATGTAGTCCGGGCCAAACTTCAGCTCACGGCCGCCGTAGGCGGCGGCAACGGCGTCGTTCAGCTCGGCCTCGGCCAGCTCGGCGATGGCCTTGACGCAGGCCAGTTTCATCGCTTCCGTGATCTTGGTCGCGCCGCAATCCAGTGCGCCGCGGAAGATGTACGGGAAGCACAGCACGTTGTTGACCTGGTTCGGGTAGTCCGAACGGCCGGTGGCGATGATGCAGTCCGGGCGCGCGGCCTTGGCCACTTCCGGGCGGATTTCCGGCTCGGGGTTGGCCAGCGCCAGGATGATGGGCTTGTCGGCCATGGTCTTGACCATCTCGGCGGTCAGCACGCCGGCGGTCGAGCAACCCAGGAAGACGTCGGCGTCCTTGACGATGTCAGCCAGCGTGCGCGCCGAGGTGTCCTGTGCGTAGCGCGCCTTGTTGGCTTCCATGTTGACGTCGCGGCCAACGTAGATTACGCCCTTGGAGTCCACCACCGAGATGTTCTCGCGCTTCACGCCCAGGCTGACCATGGTGTCCAGACAGGCAATGGCAGCCGCGCCGGCGCCGGACACGGCCAGTTTCACCTTGCCGACGTCCTTGCCGACCACCTTCAGGCCATTGAGCAGCGCCGCGGTCGAAATGATGGCGGTGCCGTGCTGGTCGTCGTGGAAGACGGGGATGTTCATGCGCTCGCGCAGCTTCTGCTCGATGTAGAAGCATTCCGGCGCCTTGATGTCTTCCAGGTTCACGCCGCCCAGCGTGGGCTCGAGCGCGGCAACGATCTCGACGATCTTGTCCGGGTCGCGCGCGTCGAGCTCGATGTCGAACACGTCGATGCCGGCGAACTTCTTGAACAGGCAGCCCTTGCCCTCCATCACCGGCTTGCCGGCCAGCGGGCCGATATCGCCCAGGCCCAGCACGGCGGTGCCGTTGGTGATCACGGCCACCAGGTTGGCGCGCGAGGTGTACTCGGCGGCGGTGGCGGGGTCCTTGGCGATTTCCTCGCAGGCATAGGCCACGCCCGGCGAGTAGGCCAGCGACAGGTCGCGCTGGTTGGACAGCGCCTTGGTCGCGGTTACCTGGATCTTTCCCTTGGTGGGGCTGCGGTGGTATTCCAGCGCAGCGAGGCGCAGCTGCGCTTCAGGACTGTTCGGGGCATGTTGCGGTGCATCACCGCTAATCTTGCTGCTCATTGGCTCGTCCGGAAAATGGCCCGGACCGGAAGCGCCCCTCTCCCGCCAAGAACCGGCTCGGGCCCGATCGAGAAGTCTCAGGATACGGGCCGGCAGCGAATGACAACGCCTGGCAGCGAAACTGGCGATTCCGGCAGACAGGCCGGAAAAATCGAGCAACCATTCTAGCCCACGTGTCCGCGCAAAGTACCACCACAGCCCGCCTGCAGGCCGTTTTTTGAGTGGATTATTCCAGTTAAACAGCTTTTACCATTGCGTATGCAATGCAGGTGCAGACGCATGCCCCTGCATGCATCCGCACGCATCGCCTGGCCAGGACCGCGCGGCCGGCCCCCGGCTGCCCTACTTTGCGTTTTTCTCGACCTCCAGCGTCACCCTGCGCGGACGGCCGCTCTCGGCCGGGAAGTCGGTAAAGGCGCTGCGGATCAGGTAGGGCATGACCGCCGGCAGGCTGCCGTTTTCGGTCTGGTTCTGCGCGGTGACCTGGTAGATCCGCTTGCCGCTGGCCGCATCCCTGAAATACACCCGCAGGCTGGAGAACGTCACCGGCACGTCGCGCACCACGGTCTGCGGCGGCCAGTAGCCCGGCCCCCATGGGCCCCACGGACCCCAGGGCCCGTAGGGGCGGTAGTAGCCGGGCCCCCAGTAAGGGCCCCACGGGCCGTACCACGGGTCCGAGTAGACGGTCTCGGCCACGCGCACGATGCCGGGCGCGGCATCGAAGTCCATGCTGACGCGATAGCGCGCCTGTTTCGCCGGCACCTGCTCGAAGCCGATCCCCGCCAGCGCCGCGGCCAGCCACTGCTCATAGGTCTGGCGGTCCAGCTGCGCCGCCTGCTCGGCGCTGCGCTCGAAGCTGTAGGTGCGCGGCGCATCGTTCTGCCAGCCCGGCTGGCGGAACGCCGTGACATCGGTCACCACTGTGCTGGCGCACCCTGACAGCAACAGCGCCGCCAGCAACGCCATCGCCCCCCACCACCTGCGCGGCCCCACCGCTCCTGCATTGCCGACACCGCCTGCGCGCTGCCACATAGTGCTACCTCGCTTTCCTCTGAATACCCACGTGTCTCTGAGACCACGCCGCCGGCGCGGAATTCCCCGCAGCATGCCGATGCCGTGCTGCGCCGGGCCGCGCCCCGACCCCTTGGCTACAATGAGGACTTCAGCGCCATGCTTCGCTGCCGCGCGCATGGCCCGCCCCCTTTCCTAACGGTCTTCCGAAGACAGGATCTTTCCATGCTGCGCACCGACACGCCCGTTACCGTCTATCGCAAGGACTATACCCCGCCGCCGTTCGCCATCGACCACGCCGAGCTGGTGCTGGACCTCGATCCCCAGCGCACCGTGGTCACCAGCACGCTGCGCTTCGCGCGCCAGGCCGGCGCGCCCGACGCACCGCTGGTGCTGGCCGGCGAGGAACTCGAACTGATCGGCGTCAGCCTGGAGGGCAAGCCGGTCGCCAACGCGACCCAGGATGCCGGCACGCTGACCATCCCCGGCCTGCCGGCGCAGGGCACGCTGGAGATCACCACGGCGTGCCAGCCCGCGGCCAATACCACGCTGTCGGGCCTGTACGTGTCCAACGGCAACTTCTTCACCCAGTGCGAAGCCGAGGGCTTTCGCCGCATCACCTACTTCCTGGACCGCCCCGACGTGATGGCGACCTACCGCGTCACGCTGCGCGCCGACCGCGCCGCCTATCCGGTGCTGCTGTCCAACGGCAACCTGGTGAGCCAGCGCGAACTGCCCGACGGCCGCCACGAAGCCGTGTGGGAAGACCCCTTCCGCAAGCCGGCCTACCTGTTCGCGCTGGTCGCGGGCAAGCTCGAATGCATCGAGGAACGGATCCAGTCCGCCTCCGGCAAGGACAAGCTGCTGCAGGTCTGGGTCGAGGCGCGCGACCTCGACAAGACCCGCCACGCTATGGATTCGCTGATCCATTCGATCCGCTGGGACGAGCGCCGCTTCGGGCTGGAACTTGACCTGGATCGCTTCATGATCGTCGCCGTGGGCGACTTCAACATGGGCGCGATGGAGAACAAGGGCCTGAACATCTTCAACACCAAGTACGTGCTGGCCAACGCGCAGACCGCCACCGACACGGACTTCGCCAATATCGAGGCGGTGGTCGGCCATGAGTACTTCCACAACTGGACCGGCAACCGCGTGACCTGCCGCGACTGGTTCCAGCTTTCGCTCAAGGAAGGCCTGACGGTGTTCCGCGACCAGGAGTTCTCGGCCGACATGATGGGCTCGGAATCCGGCCGCGCGGTCAAGCGCATCGAGGACGTTCGCGTGCTGCGCCAGGTGCAGTTCCCCGAGGACGCCGGCCCGATGGCGCACCCGGTGCGCCCCGACAGCTATGAAGAGATCAACAACTTCTACACGGTCACCGTGTACGAGAAAGGCGCCGAAGTCGTGCGCATGTACCAGACCCTGCTCGGCCGCGAGGGCTTCCGCAAGGGCATGGACCTGTACTTCCAGCGCCATGACGGCCAGGCCGTCACCTGCGACGACTTCCGTGCGGCAATGGCCGATGCCAACGGCCGCGACCTGAGCCAGTTCGGCCTGTGGTACAGCCAGGCCGGCACCCCGGTGGTGACGGCGCGCACGGACTGGAACGGCGACGACGGCAGCCTGACGCTGACGCTGTCGCAGCGCTGCCCCAAGGTCGGCATCGAAACCCGCGCCGGCACGCCCGAGAAGCAGCCCTTCCATATCCCGTTCGCGCTCGGACTGCTTGGCGCAGACGGCAAGGACCTGCCGCTGCAGCTCGAAGGCGAAAGCACGCCCGGAGCGACCACGCGCGTGCTCGACTTCACGCAGGCCGAGCAGCGCTTCCGCTTCATCAACCTGCCGCGCGGCGCCAGTGCCCCGCTGCCCTCGCTGCTGCGCAACTTCTCGGCGCCGGTGATCGTCGATGCCGAGTACACCGACGCGCAGCTGACCTTCCAGCTGTCGCACGACAGCGACGCCTTCAACCGCTGGGAAGCCGGCCAGCGCCTGGCCACGCGCGCGCTGCTGCAGATGGTGGCAGACGTGCAGGCCGGGCGCGAGCTCAAGCTCGAGCCCGCGCTGGTGCAGGCCATGGGCGCCGTGCTGACCGACGACACGCTCAATCCCGCCTTCCGCGAACAGGCGCTGGTGCTGCCCGCCGAGGCCTACCTGGCTGAGCGCATGGGCGTGGCCGATCCCGCCGCCATCCACCGCGCCCGCCAGTTCATGCGCGAAGGCCTGGCGCGCGCGCTGCAGGCCGACTGGCTCGCCGCCTACGAGGGCAACGCCACGCCGGGCAACTACTCGCCCGATGCCACATCCGCCGCCAGGCGCGCACTGCGCAACCTTGCGCTCGGCTACCTGGCCGACAGCGGCGACGCCGCGATGCAGGCGCTGGCCGAGCAGCAGTACCAGAACGCCGACAACATGACTGACCGCTTCGCCGCGCTGTCGGCGCTGGTCAACAGTTTCGCCCCCGGGCGCGAGCATGCGCTGGCGGACTTCTACGAGCGCTTCGAGGACGACCCGCTGGTGATCGACAAATGGTTCTCGCTGCAAGGCATGCAGCGCGGTGAAGTCGGCCCGCACGCCGGCAAGCGCACCATCGACACCGTGCTCGCGCTGATGGAGCACCCCGCCTTCAACCTGCGCAACCCCAACCGCGCGCGTTCGCTCATCTTCAGCTTCTGCTCCGGCAACCCGGCGCAGTTCCACGCCCAGGACGGCTCGGGCTACCGTTTCTGGGCCGACCAGGTGCTGGCGCTCGATGCCATCAACCCGCAAGTGGCCGCGCGCCTGGCGCGGGTGATGGACCGCTGGCAGAAATACGAACTGGCGCTGCGCGACCGCATGCGCGCCGAACTGGAACGCGTCGCCGCCAGCAGCACGCTGTCGCGCGACGTGCGCGAGATCGTCGGCAAGGCGCTCGCCGCCTGAGCGGCGGGAACGACACAGGGAGGCCCGCCAACGCCCCCTTTGCCCGGCCAAGCGCGGCCGGGCATGTAGAATTGCGGCCATCCAAGGAGAACCAACCATGACTCGCATCAGCCTCACCCGCTACCTGGTCGAGGAGCAGCGCAAGCACAACACGATCCAGCCCGAACTGCGGCTGCTGATCGAAGTGGTCGCGCGCGCCTGCAAGGCCATTTCCAACGCCGTCAGCAAGGGCGCCCTCGCCGGCGTGCTGGGCTCGGCCGGCACCGGCAACGTCCAGGGCGAAACCCAGCAGAAGCTGGACGTGATCGCCAATGAAGTGCTGCTCGACGCCAACGAATGGGGCGGCCACCTCGCCGCCATGGCGTCGGAAGAAATGGAATCGTTCTACGAGATTCCCAACCGCTAC
Source organism: Cupriavidus sp. GW823-FHT06D04 (assembly GCF_058795055.1). NCBI lineage: Bacteria > Pseudomonadati > Pseudomonadota > Betaproteobacteria > Burkholderiales > Burkholderiaceae > Cupriavidus > Cupriavidus sp. GW823-FHT06D04. Next base: position 9,440 of record NZ_JBXAHL010000044.1, read on the forward strand.
CCGAAGGGCGAATACCTGCTGATGTTCGACCCGCTGGACGGCTCGTCGAACATTGACGTCAATGTCTCGATCGGCACCATCTTCTCGGTGCTGCACATGCCCAAGCCGGGCCAGACCGTGACCGAGGCCGACTTCATGCAGCCCGGCACCCACCAGGTCGCCGCCGGCTACGCCGTATACGGCCCGCAGACCACGCTGGTGCTGACCGTCGGCAACGGCGTGCACATGTTCACGCTCGACCGCGAGGCAGGCAGCTTCGTGCTGACGCACTCCAACGTGACGATCCCGGACGACACCAAGGAATTCGCCATCAACATGTCGAACATGCGCCACTGGGCCCCGCCCGTGCGCCGCTATATCGACGAATGCCTGGCCGGCGAAGAAGGCCCGCGCGGCAAGAACTTCAACATGCGCTGGGTCGCCTCGATGGTTGCGGACGTGCACCGCATCCTGACCCGCGGCGGCGTCTTCATGTACCCGTGGGACAAGCGCGAGCCGGAAAAACCGGGCAAGCTGCGCCTGATGTACGAAGCCAACCCGATGGCCATGCTGGTCGAACAGGCCGGCGGCGCCGCCACCAACGGCCACCAGCGCATCATGGACGTGCAGCCCGAAAAACTGCACCAGCGCGTCTCCGTGATCCTGGGCTCCAAGAACGAAGTGGAACGCGTCACCCGCTACCACCTGGAAGCCGAAGGCAAGGCCTGATTCCGGCCGCGCGGCAACAGGACGGGGCGCCCAGGTGGCGCCCCGTTTTCTTTCGGCCCCGGCCGGATGGCACGGGCGACACAAAAGGGGTTCACAAGGCGGAAAAACGCTGCTACTATTGCGGGCTGTTCCAGTTCACCGGAACATGTTGCCGAAGTAGCTCAGTCGGTAGAGCAGCTCATTCGTAATGAGAAGGTCGGGGGTTCGATTCCTCTCTTCGGCACCACAGAATTCCAGGGCATCGCCCACACAAGCCAACCCGGACAGCGTCACGCTCTCCGGGTTTTTTGTTGCCTGGGATCCGGCAAAGCCGGCGGTGGCAGCGGGCGCCCCAGCCGTTGCGCCCACCAGTAGCGGAAGGGATGATCTAAATCGGGATAAAGCACCGGCTGGCTGAAGCAGCCGGCACGCTTCATCAGAAGGTAGGCAGCAAGCATGGCCGCCCAAAAAACTAGCAGTTCCACGATAACGGCCACCCTTGGATTTACAGGTGGCTGTTTTCATTATAGGTAGCCGTCTACCGCAGGGGGACGATGGCGCACCCCGTGCAAACCCTAGGGTCTGATTCCTCAATACACATCCGGCACGATCATCTCCTTCGGCACCGGTTGCCGCACATAGTCCTCATGCCGTTCGCGCCCCGGCAGCACCACGCTGGGCGCCTCTACGTCCGCATAGGGGACCTGGCTCAGCAGGTGATGGATGCAGTTCAGCCGTGCGCGCTTCTTGTCGTCGGCCTGCACCACCCACCACGGCGCTTCGGCAATGTGCGTGCGCTCGAGCATGATTTCCTTGGCCTTGGTGTAGTCCTCCCAGCGGCGCTGCGATTCCAGGTCCATCGGGCTCAGCTTCCACTGCTTGAGCGGATCGTGGATGCGGCTGAGGAAGCGCAGACGCTGTTCGTCGTGGGTGATCGAGAACCAGTACTTGATCACCTGGATGCCGGAGCGCACCAGCATCTTTTCGAACTCGGGCACGGAGCGGAAGAACTCTTCATACTGCTCGTCAGAGCAGAAGCCCATCACGCGTTCGACGCCGGCGCGGTTGTACCAGCTGCGGTCGAACAGCACGATCTCGCCGGCGGCGGGCAAGTGCGCCACGTAGCGCTGGAAGTACCACTGGGTGCGTTCGCGGTCGTTGGGCGCGGGCAGCGCCGCCACGCGGCAGACGCGCGGGTTCAGGCGCTGCGTGATGCGCTTGATCACGCCGCCCTTGCCGGCAGCGTCGCGTCCTTCGAAGATGATGACGATCTTGTGCCCGGTGGCGGCCACCCAGCTCTGCAGCCGCACCAGTTCGCCCTGCAGGCGGAACAGCTCGCGGAAATAGTGGCGGCGGCTGTCCTGCTCGGCCTCGTCGTCCAGGTGCACCGGATCGCCGAAGGCCTCGCTGGCTTCGCGGTCGTCCAGTTCCAGTTCGATCTCTTCGTCGTAGTAGTCGGCCACCTCGTTGTGGATGCGCCGCACCAATTCTGCTTCGCCCGGTCTCATCTGATCTGCTCCCTGTGGATACAACGCGGTCGCGGCGATACTCGCATGCCAGTATTGCAGCCGCGTGAAAACGGGGCAGGCCACCCGCCCTGCCCCGCCTTCCTGCCTGTCCCTGCAGGTTACGCCAGTTACGCCGCTGGATTGATGTTGTGGTTATGGCGGAACAGGTTGCCCGGATCGTAGCGCCGCTTCACCTCGACCAGCCGGTCGTAGTTGGGCCCGTAGGCCGCGCCAATGCGGTCGGTTTCTTCCTGCGTCAGGAAGTTCACATAGACGCTGCCCAGTGCAAAGGGCGCTGCCGCGCGGAACACTTCACGGGCCCAGCTGATGCACTTGTCGTCGTCAGCGGGCGCGTCCCAGCGCCCGTGCAGGTTCATGATGAAGTTGGCGTCGCGGCTGGCGTAGGCAGTCGCGTCAGGCGCGACGCGGTTGGTCTGCCCGCCCATGGCGCCGATAAAGACTTCGCATTGCGGCGAGGGCAGCTTTCCGATCTGCTCGATCAGCATCGTGATCAGGCCGTCGTCCAGCCCGGCGAAGTTGTGCGATTTCCAGTAATTGCGCGCGCCCGGCGTCAGCAAGGGGTCGAACGCCTGCTGCCATGCCGTAAGCGGCATGGGACCGACATGCTCGCCGTAGGGCGTGCCGAGCTTGCGCAAAGGCTCGACCAGTTCGGGGCCTTTGTCAGGCGGGCCGATATAGCAGATCGCCAGTGCCGCGATCGGCTTACCGTGCGCCTCGGGCGGCAGGAACGGCAGCGGCGGCGCCTGGCGCAGCACCACCCAGACGGTCAGCTCGTCCGGCATCGACTTGAACAGTTCACGATAGGCGGGCAGCACCGCGGCGGCCTGTTCCAGCGGATAGACGATCAGCCCGCCATAGACCTCGGGGCCGACCGGGTGCAGCCGGAACTCGAACATCGTCACCACGCCGAAGTTGCCGCCGCCGCCGCGTAGCGCCCAGAACAGGTCGGCGTTCTCGTCGGCGCTGGCGCGCACCAGCTTGCCGTCGGCAGTCACGACCTGTGCCGACACCAGGTTGTCGACGGTGGTGCCGAACTTGCGGCTGAGCCAGCCGAAGCCGCCGCCGAGCGTCAGCCCGGCCACGCCGGTGGTGGAGTTGATGCCCAGTGGCGTGGCGAGGCCAAAGGCCTGCGCTTCATGGTCGAAATCGCGCAGTGTGGCGCCAGGCTCCACGAAGCCACGTTGCGCGTGGGGATCGATGCGCACGGATTTCATCTGCGACAGGTCCAGCACCATGCCATCCTCGCAGATCGCCAGCCCGCCGATATTGTGGCCGCCGCCGCGTATCGACAGCAGCACGCCATGGTCGCGCGCGAAGTTGACCGCGGCGATCACGTCTGCAGCGCCCGCGGCCTGCACGATCAGTGGCGGACGGCGGTCGATCATCGCGTTCCAGATGCGGCGCGCTTCGTCGTAGCCGCTGTCGTCCGGCTGCAGCAGGCGCCCGCGCAGCTGTGTCTTGAGTGCCTCAATGTGTTCCTGCGATGGCTGGGCCATAGTGTGCCTCCCGATGCTGGTTGGAAACATCGGACGGCGCGCGGCGTCTGGGTGCAGGGAAATGGCCACGAGGACCGATGACTACATCATTTAAGGCAGGCACCACCTAAATGTAAATGGGGCTCTGGCCCCACGCGCACAATCTCCATGGCAAGTGCCGCAACGCGATCATGCCGCGCCGCCACCCTGCCGGCCTATCATGAATGAACAGCCGGCATGGCGCCCTCGCGCCGTCCGTCTGCGCCATGAACACAGCCAGCCACCCTCCCCTGTTCCTGTGCGGCGACGTAATGACCGGGCGCGGCATCGACCAGATCCTCGCGCATCCCAGCCAGCCGCTGCTGCATGAATCGTATGTGCATTCCGCGCTCGACTACGTGCGCCTGGCCGAGCACAAGGCCGGCCCGATCGCGCGCCCCGCCTCGCCGGAATACCCGTGGGGCGATGCCCTGGCGGAACTGGAAAGCCGTGTTGCGCGGCCGCGCATCGTCAACCTGGAAACCGCCATCACCACCAGCGACGATGCCTGGCCCGGCAAGGCGGTGCACTATCGCATGCATCCGGGCAATATCGCCTGCCTGCAGGCCGCCGGCATCGACTGTGCGGTGCTGGCCAACAACCATGTGATGGACTGGGGCCGCGCGGGCCTGACGGATACGCTGGCGGCGCTCGACGGCGCGCATATCGCGCATGCCGGCGCCGGCCCCGACGAGGCGAGCGCGGCGCACGCCGTACAGCTGCCGCTGCCCGGCGGCGGCCGCGTGCTGGTGCTGGCCCTCGCCATGGAAAATGCCGGCACCCCGGCGGCGTGGCGCGCCAGCGCCGGACATTCCGGCGTGAACCTGCTGGAAGACTGGTCCGTTGCCTCGCGCGAACGCATTGCCGCACAGGTGCGCAAGCTCAGGCGTGCCGGCGACGTCGTGGTGGTATCGATCCACTGGGGCCCGAACTGGGGCTACCACATCGACCCCGCGCAACGCGCCTTCGCCCGCGGGCTGGTGGAAAGCGGCGAAATCGACATTGTGCACGGGCATTCCTCGCATCATCCGCTGGGGATTGAGCTGCATGCCGGCAAGCCGATCCTGTACGGCTGCGGCGATTTCATCAACGATTACGAAGGCATCGGTGGCTACGACGAATACCGGCCGGACCTGGCGCTGATGGCCTTCGTCAGCTTCGATGCCGGCGGCAGCGCCGACCTGCGGCTGGTGCCGTTGCGGCGCAGCCATTTCCGTCTGGCCTACGCGCGCGAAGTGGATATGACGTGGCTGCAGGCCATGTTTGAAGACGAGGGACGGGCACTCGGCACCCGGGTGGAGCGAAGCGGATTGCATGAACTGCGCTTGTGGGCCGCATGAGCCTCAGTCCATGAAAAAGCCCGCCGTGGCGGCGGGCTGGACGAAATCGAATCGCCAGGCGTCAGTGGCGATGGATCATGTGATCAAACCATGTGCGCACTGACTGCTCCTGCTGCTGCAGCAGCGTCGGGTTCTTTTCCCGCAACATCCAGATGGTAAATGCGGCGCACGCAACAAGGGCGATCAGGACCAGCGCGGTAATCAAGGTGGCGGCCATAGCAACCTCCTTTGGATAATGGTTGCACCTTCAGTGTAGTTCGCCTGGCAGCCATCACGGAAAACAGAAAGGCCAGCCTTGATGGCTGGCCTTCCGGTTATTCCAGTGCCACGTGAGTTGGTTCCGTGTAACGCTTCCGCAGAGTGCTGATCCGCTTCTTCATTCACTGCCCGACTCTAGCTCTCTCGCCCATCCTGCGGCACCCCAGGACATAACTGCAGCATAGTACAAATCCCCGCGGATAACAGCGCGCGTTCAGCTGACGGCGATGCGGTCGTCGACCAGACGGATCTGGCCGCCAGGCTTGTCTTCCATCACTTTGAGCACGCGGCTGCCAACCTGCAGCGTGACGCCGCCATGGATGCGGCGCGCGGCGTCGATCACGGCCTCGGCGGCCGGCTGCATCTGCTGCCCCAGTTCGGTCAGGCGTGCCTCCAGCTCGAACAGATCGCGCGACAGCTTGAACAGTGTCGCGCGCGCCTTTTCGCGCAGGTCACCCACGGCCTTCTCGGGATGCTTGGCAAAGAAATCCACCAGCTGCTTGACCTTGTTCTGCTCTGCCAGCATGCGGCGGCGCTCGGCTTCCAGCGCGGCGCGCTGTGCGTCGGCAAAAGGATTCAGGCCGACCTGGATGCTGGTGGCGGTGCCGGCAGGTGCGCCCAGCACCGCGGCGCGCACCGCCAGCAAGGCACGGCTGCGGCCGCCGCTGATGCTACCCTGCGCGCCGGTGCCGCCCACCACGATGCGCTCGCCGGCAGCAACATCGCTCTGCCGGATGCCGCTTTCGACGTTGACCGCGGTGCCGGCCTCGACCACGGCGTTCTCGATAAAGCGTGCCTTCACCGCGCCCTTGCAGCGCACGCTGGCACGGCTGATGCCGCCTTCGGCGCGGCCGGTGTCGGCCTTGCCGATGATGCCGCCCTTGACGATGACATTGCCGCCGGCCTCGACGTTGGCGGCTTCGATGGTGCCCTCGACCACCACGTCGCCGCTGACATTGACCGACATGCCGGTGCGGATATCGCCCGACACGCGCAGCGTGCCGTCGAACGCCACGTTGCCTGAGTGCAGGTCGACCGAGTCCACCTGCACCACCGGGCTGACCGAGATGCCGTGCACGCCCACCACCGGCGATCCTGCGATCACCGCGCGCAGCAGCTCCGGATCGTCGGCATCGGCGGCAGCGCCGGTCAGGCCTTCGGCAAAGGGCGGATCATCGACCGGATCGGCGGCGACGGGCTTGCCGAATACGTCGATGCCGTCATTGCCATGCACTGCCGGGATGCGCCGCATCAGCGGCGTGCCGGGGCTGACCAGCAGCAGGTTGCCCAGGTCGCGCAGGTCGACCTTGCCGGCCTCGTCGTCAGGCTGCGCCGGCTTGCGCGGTTCTAGCAGGTTGATAAAGCGCGCCGGCTCACCCTGGCGCGGCGCGACGCCGGCGGCAATGGTGCGCAGCTCGCAACGGCCTTCGGCCAGCGCGGCGTCCAGTGCCAGGGTCTGGATCGGTGCCACCACGCCGCGTTCGGCCACGGCGCGACGGATGTCCTCCGCGCTGACCGGGCGGCCGCCTTCGGCTGGCAGCAGCGTCAGCCGCACGGCCAGGCCGTCGGCGGTGATGTCGAGCTCGAAGGCGCCGTCGATCAGCGCACCGATGGTGGCATCGATCTCATGCTCGGCCCGCTGGCATTGCGCCAGGAACTGCGCCACCGCGCGCGCATCCAGCCGCGCGCCGGCCCAGCCCAGGCTGTCCAGGCATTGGCGCAGGCTGGCCTGGTCCGGCGGCAGCCTGCCCGGCTGCGGCGTGTAGCGCGCATGCACCTGCTCGCCTGGCTCGGCAAGTTCCAGGCGCAAACCCGACTCATGCGTCATGCGTCCCCTGAATCGTCTTGTGGAGCCGCGCGGCGGGTGCCGGCGCTCCGCTTGTTATCGATCCATAACCAACGGCAGCCGCGCGGAGAACTTTAGCGCACAGCACCCCGCGTGGGGGACGATCCGGACGATGCCCGGGTTATCTGACCGAGACCACCTCGATGGTGCCGGTCTGGCCGTTCTGCACGACCTCCTGCTTCATGACCAGGCCCATGTCGGGGCAGTACCAGTCCGTGACGCTGGCGGTCGCCGGCGGCACCGACACGGTGTGGCCCTCCACCGTGACTGGCGCCATGGTCGTGCTGCGCTCGTAGCGGACCGGCCAGCAGGATTTCTGGCCGAGGCGGGTGGGGATGGTCGCGCGCTTGCCGACGACCTTGCCGCCGATGGTGACCTTGGCGGATGGGATTTTGGCCTGGCCGGCGCTCTGGCCGGCGGCGGTCATCTGCAGGTCCATGCGCACGGTCTGCGACTCGCCCGGCAGCCGCTGCCCTTCCGCTTCAATGACGCCGCCGTAGGCCAGCGTGCCGACCGCGCTGCTGTCGAGCATGCCCGATGCCGTGCCGGCGGCGCTCTTGCCCTCGACCTTGCCCGGCGCGCCGCCGCGCGAGATGGTCAGGCGGTCTTCGATCACCGCCATGGTGTAGTCCAGCCGCGTCTCGTTGGCTGAGCCGGCCGCGGCCACATTCGACACGACGCTGATATTGGCATTGCACTGGCCCTTGCCCGACTTGCGCACGCTGGACACGGACATGGTCGCCGTGCCCGGCGCACCGCCCTGCATGGTCATGCGGATCTCGCCGCCGTCATGCATCCACGGCGCATCGCAGACGCCGGCCGCAGCGGCTGCCGGGAGCAGCAGCGCAGCCAGGGCCAGGCTTGCGCCAAGCGCCGTGCGGCGGTCGAGGGATTGACGCGCGGTGGCACGGTCGGATTTCTTCGGCATCTGTCGCCTCTCCATTAGGGTCTGTTCAACAAGGCGCCGGCACGCTGGCGCTGTGGCGGACAGGCGTCAATCCTTGCACTGCGGCATGTCGCGGAAGCTGTCGCGCACCGTCGCACAGGACTGCGCCAGGCCATCCTTGTCGGAGACGCCGGCCCAGCGCGTGCGGATCGATTCCAGCTCGCCGGGCAGCCCGTCGCGCAGGGTCTGGGCGGCCGCGGCCTGCCCCGACTTGTCGAGCTTGGCCGCCATGTTCTCGGTGCAGGCGCGTTGCGCGGCTTCGGCTTCCTGGCAGGCTTTCGGCAAGGCATCGCTGGCGGCGGCGGAGCGCCCCTCTTCCTTGCCACAGCCGGCAACGGCCAGCGCCAACATGACCGGCAGGCAGGCACGCGGGATCCAGTACGACTTCATGACTTCTCCTTTTTCTTCACCGCTAAGGCGGGAGGGTTCTGGAACGAGACAATGACCAGGCCGCCTCGCTGCGCCGGCGCCGCCGGCTGGCGCAAGGGCGCCGCGGCGCTGTCGTCCTGGCCGCCGCGCAAGCGCGCATAGCGGCCCAGCACCTGCGGCACGTAGGCCTGGGTTTCGGCAAACGGAGGGATGCGCGACCCATGGCGCAGCACCGCGCCTTCGCCCGCGTTGTAGGCCGCCAGGGCCAGGCTGGTGTCGCCGTTGAAGCGCGACAGCAGGCCGCCCAGGTAGGACGCACCGGCCTGCAGGTTCTGGGCCGGATCATAGGCATCGGTCACGCCCAGCATGCGTGCCGTGGCCGGCATCAGCTGCGTCAGGCCGATGGCACCCTTGACGGAGGTGGCTTGCGGGTTCCAGCCTGACTCCACCTCCACCATGGCCATCAGCAGATGCGGGTCCACTGCCGCGGCCTGCGCCGCGCGGTGCGCGAGGGCCACCAGGTCGGAGGGCGGGGATTTGCCGGCGACGACGGCAGCCTTTGCCACCGGCTGCGTTGGCAGCCCGATAAACGCCCGCGCCGGCAACGCTGCGGGCGCCGCAGTGCGAGCCGCTTCTGCGGGCCCAGCGCTGCGCGACGTGAGAAAGGTCACGCCGCTGCCGCGGTCCGCATGCACGACGATCTCGGCGCCGGCCGGCACTGCGCCCGCCACCAGCAGGGCCGCCACGACACCGCGCGCCGGCGCGGCCACAGGCGCTGGCATCACTGCCTGGCCAGCTCCACGCGGCGGTTCTGCGCGCGGCCGAATGGCGTGTCGTTGGACATCAGCGGATGGGTGGCGCCATAGCCCTTGGCATCGAGGCGGTCGGCGGGCACGCCGGCGCCTTCCAGGTAGCGCTTGACGGCGGCGGCGCGGCGTTCGGACAGCGGCTGGTTGCGCGCGTCGCCACCGGTGCTGTCAGTATGCCCCTCCACGCGCAGGCGCCAGTCGGGATGCGCCAGCACCGCCTTGGCGGCACGGTCCAGCAGCGGCCGGGCCGCCGCGCTCAGCACGTCGGAATCGGTTTCGAAGTTGACGCCGTAGAGCTGCACGCGGCCCGCGCCTTCCAGCGCCTGGCCGATGGGATCGGCGGCAGCCTCGGCCTTCGGGAAGCACGGCGGCGCCTGGTCCGCCAGGCGCCAGCCGCCGGCTTCGCGCACGCTGTCGAAGGTGCGCGCATCGCCCTTCACCAGCGCGGCGTAGGCATGGCTGCCGTCCGGGCTGAATGCCATGGCGCCCTTCTCCGGCGCGCCCTCGGTGGTGCGCCGGAAGGCCAGCAGGGCGCCGTTTTCCAGCCCGCCGGAAATCGTGCCCAGCACCTGCGTGATCTTCATCTGCTTGTTGCTGTAGTCGCCTTCCACATAGCAGCCTTCCACCGCCGCGCCGTCCTGGTGAAGCAGCATGTAGCCGGACGAACCGAATTCCACCGGGAACTGGTAGATGCCGCCCACCTGGCGCACCTTGTCGGCCGCGGCCTCGGGCTTGCCATAGGCCATGAACTGCTGTAGGCCGATCTGGCCCTCGTCCTGGTCGCCCGACCAGCGGTTGCCGGTAAGCGTCAGGCGCAGTGCCCCGGCCTTGACGGGCTGAGCCAGCGGCACGCGGGTATCGTAGCCGTCCTGCCCCGGCAGGTCCGCATCGTAGATCACGGTCCAGGGGCCTTGCGTGCCGCCGGCGGAGGCTTCGACGCGGGCATGGCGCGCATTGCTGCGCGCCCCGGCATCGGACAGGCCGCGAAAGCGCAGCACGTCGACAGATGACGCCTGCGCCAGCGCAATCACCAGCTCCTGCCGGCTGCCGTTGCGCATAAAGCCGGCATGGTCCGGAATCTCATTGAGCAGCGGATACCACGAGCGGTCTTCCTTGTCGCGGTTGACCACGAATGCACCGGACCACAGGCCGGCAACGTTGGTTTGCGCGGGCGTCGCCGGCGCCGATGCCGCGGGTTGGGCCGAAGCCGCTGCGGGCGCGGGCTGCACATCGCCTTGCGCAGCGGCGCTGTCAGCGGGCTTCTTCTTGCAACCGGCCATGGCCAGCAAGGCCACGACGCCCAGGCCGATGGCGGCCTTGCGGGTCGTCAGTCCAAACGTCATTCCCTTCAAGGTACTTCCCCTTCTTCTTTTTGTGATGCCGGCCTGTCCGGTGCGCGCCTCAATGCGGGGCGCGCATCAGCATGTCGATCTTCTGCAGCCGCGCGCGGACTTCGCGCTCGAGCGGCGCCAGCGTTTCCGGGCTGGCACCGGCCTTGCTGGCGCGCGCGTAATTCGCGATCGCCTCGTTCATGCCGCGCTGCTCTTCGGCCAGCGCACGCTTGACCAGCTCGCGCTCATCGCTGGCCGCCACGCTCGGAATCGCCGCCTGCGCGGCACGCGCGACGGCGGCCTGCGCGAGGTCGGGCGCGTTGCCGCGTCCGGACAGCGCCGACGCCTGTGGCGCGGAAGCCGGCACGGCGCTGCTTGCGGCCGGCGGCGCACGTCGCGTGGTGATGATCTGCACGCCTTCGGAGCGCGACACCTCCATCGCCGCCAGCGCCGGTTGCGGCACGAACCCGAGGTTACACAACAACAGCAACGCCAAACAACCCCGCTTCGGCAATTTTGTCGACCTTGTCGATTCTGGCATCGGTGTCTTCGGGCTTATCCCGGCAAATCTTCGTCCCGGCGGCGCGGCGCGCCGCCGGGCGTACCGCTCCACCGTGTCACCGCATCCAACCCGGCACGTCAGCCCGCCATCCGCCTCTGCCAAATTTGCGCGTTACGAGCTCATGACCCAAATCGTGTCAATTATGTTGTTTCCGGTTCGTTGCAGATTTCGGAGATCAGCCTTGGCCCATGTGCAACACACACGGCCGCTGACGGGGAAATGCAATCGATTACTGCTTTTTGCCACCTATTTGGCTGAAGCCCAGCGACCGGAGCCTGGTGGAACGCAATCACTCCTGGAACGGGCAGCAGCCGAGCATTTTTAATATTTTTACCATTTACTCCGGCACCGGCGCGCAATTTCGCTCAAGCCCACCCGTGCTGGCGATGCCGACGACTCCGCTGCACCACGCCCGAGCCGGTGAGGTCCACGTCACTCAGGGGCCCTTGGGGACTTTTCGGTAAACTGTCGGCATTCCGGGACGCGCCGCGTCCCGCAGCCTGTGCAGTCCCCCCTCATGTCAAATACCCACGAAATCCGCCCCGGCCAGTCCATCGAACTGCTCAAGGAACTCCATATCCTGACGCGCGACGGCAAGATGAACCAGGACAGCCGGCGCAAGCTCAAGCAGGTCTATCACCTGTTCCAGTTCATCGAACCGCTGCTGCAGGAGGTCAAGGCCGAGCGCGGCCGCGTCACGCTGGTGGACCACGGCGCCGGCAAGTCGTACCTGGGCTTTATCCTGTACGACCTGTTCTTCAAGGCGCTGCAGGACGATTCGCACATCTTCGGCATCGAAACCCGTGAAGAACTGGTGAAGACCTCGCAGGCGCTGGCCGCGCGGCTGGGTTTTCCGGGGATGTCGTTCCTGAACCTGTCGGTGGCGGATTCGATCACCTCGCCGCAGTTGCCGCCCACTGTCGACGTCGTCACCGCGCTGCATGCGTGCAATACCGCGACCGACGATGCGATCCGCTTTGCGCTGGCCAAGGAGGCCCGCCATATCGTGCTGGTGCCGTGCTGCCAGGCCGAAGTGGCCAGCGTGCTGCGCAAGCACAAGGGCAAGCTGCTGGCGGGCAATCCGCTGACGGAGATCTGGCGCCACCCGCTGCACACGCGCGAGTTCGGCAGCCAGGTGACCAATGTGCTGCGCTGCCTGCAGCTGGAGGCGCATGGCTACCAGGTCAACGTGACCGAGCTGGTGGGCTGGGAACACTCGATGAAGAACGAGCTGATCATCGCGCAGTACAAGGACCTGCCGCGCCGCCGCCCGGCCGAGCGGCTGGAAGAGGTGCTGGAAAGACTGGGGCTGGAAGAGATGCGCGAACGCTTCTTTACCGCGCCGGCGCCGGCTGCGTAATCAGCCTTTTTCGGGTTCGTCCTCGCCCGCAATCCAGCGCTGCCAGCCGTCGTGGCCCAGGCGGCGCATGGTGGCCTGGTTGCGCTCATAGATATCCGCCGCATCCGGGAACGCCGCCGCCGCGCGGGCGATGGAATCCTCGCGCAGCAGGTGCAGGATCGGATACGGCGCGCGGTTGGTGTAGTTCTCGATATCGTTCGGCTCGGTCCCGGCAAACTGGTACTGCGGATGGAAGCTGGCGATCTGCAGCGTGCCTTCCAGGCCGAGGCTGCCGAGCAGGCGCTCGGCAAAATACAGCAGGTCGTTGAAGTCGAGGAAGTCCGCCACCGCATCCGGCAGGATCAGCAGCGTGGTGTCGATCTGATCGGGGTCGGCATCGGCCAGCAGGCGCAGTTCGCGCTCCAGGTCGTCCATCACGTCCGGCGCCTCGGTGACGGTGCTGACCACGTAGCGCACCTGCTCCTTCACATACACGCTCTTGGCGAACGGGCACAGGTTGAGCCCGATCACGGCGCGCTCCAGCCAGTGGCGGGTGGCGGCGATGACGGTGTCTGCGGAGTGGGTGGCGGAGGTCATGATGGCAAGGCGCGGCAAACCGTCATTCTAGCGCTGCCGCAGGCTCTATAATCCGCGGCGGAAACACCCTGCCCCCTGCCGAGCCTCCTGATGCCCTCTTCCGCCACTTCCTCCCCTTCTCAAGCCAGCCTAGACGTTGCCGTCATCGGCGGCGGCCCGGCCGGGCTGATGGCGGCCGAAGTGCTGGCGGCACAGGGTGCCAGTGTGGCCGTCTACGACGCGATGCCGTCGGTCGGGCGCAAGTTCCTGATGGCCGGCAAGGGCGGCATGAACCTGACCCATGCGGAGCCGGAGCCGGCCTTCCTGGGCCGCTATGGCGCCCGCACCGCACAGATCGCGCCGATGCTGGCGGGCTTCGGCCCGCAGGCCCTGCGCGAGTGGGTGCACGGGCTTGGCATCGAAACCTTCATCGGCAGTTCCGGCCGCGTCTTCCCGACCGACATGAAGGCCGCGCCGATGCTGCGCGCGTGGCTGCACCGCCTGCGCGAATCCGGCGTGCAGTTCCATATGCGCCACCGCTGGCTGGGCTGGGACGAGAGCGCGCAGCATGCGCTGCGCTTTGCCACGCCGCACGGTGAAACGGTCGTGCAGGCACGCGCGGTGGTGCTGGCGCTGGGCGGCGCCAGCTGGGCACGGCTGGGATCGGATGGCACATGGGTGCCGCGGCTGGCCGAGCGCGGCGTCGAGATTGCGCCGCTGCGGCCCGCCAACTGCGGCTTCGATGTAGCGTGGAGCGAGGCATTTGCCGAGCGCTTTGCCGGTGAGCCGGTCAAGCCCGTCGCGATCGCCCTGGCCGATCGCGATGAACACGCGCACTACCGCCAGGGCGAGTTCGTCATCAGCGCAACCGGCATCGAAGGCAGCCTGGTCTACGCGCTGTCCGCACCGATCCGCGACCGCATCGAAGCCGATGGCGACGCCACCATCCACCTTGACCTGCTGCCGGCGCACAGCGCCGAGCACGTCAGCGCGCAGGTAAAGCATCCGCGCGGCGCGCGCTCGCTGTCGAGCCACCTGCAAAGCCGGCTTGGCCTCACCGGCGTCAAGGCCGGGCTGCTGCGCGAATGCCTGTCGAAGGAAGCGATGCACGATGCGGGCACGCTGGCGGCATCGATCAAGGCGCTGCCGCTGCGGCTGCTGCGCCCGCGGCCCATCGATGAAGTGATCAGCAGCGCTGGCGGCGTGCGCTTCGAAGCGATGGATGAAGGGTTGATGCTGCGCGCGCTGCCGGGCGTGTTCTGCGCGGGCGAGATGCTGGACTGGGAAGCGCCCACCGGCGGCTACCTGCTGACGGCGTGCTTTGCCAGCGGGCGCACCGCGGCGCTCGGCGCCGCGGCTTACCTGCAGCAGGCTTAGGCGGCCTTGCCGCCGACGATGCTTAGCGCCACGGCCTCGGCCACTTCGATGCCGTCGATCGCCGCGGAGTAGATGCCGCCGGCATAACCCGCGCCTTCGCCCGCCGGGTACAGGCCCTTCACATTGATGCTCTGGTAGTCATCGTTGTTGCGGCGGATGCGCAGCGGCGACGAGGTGCGCGTTTCCACCCCGGTCAGCACGGCATCATGCAGGGCAAAGCCAGGCAGCTTCTTGTCGATCTCGGGAATGCCCTCGCGGATCGCCGCGATCACGTAGTCAGGCAGCGACGTGCTCAGGTCGGTCGGCGTCACGCCGGGCTTGTACGAAGGCTCGACCGAGCCCAGCGCGGTCGATGCCCGGCCCGCGATGAAATCACCCACCAGCTGGCCCGGCGCGCAGTAGTTGCTGCCGCCCAGTTCGAACGCGCGCGCTTCCCACTTGCGCTGGAATTCGATGCCGGCGAGCGGGCCGCCGGGATAGTCCTCGGGCGTGATGCCCACCACGATGCCGGCATTGGCGTTGCGCTCGGCGCGCTTGTACTGGCTCATGCCATTGGTCACCACGCGGCCCGGCTCGGAAGCAGCCGCCACGACCGTGCCGCCCGGACACATGCAGAAGCTGTACACCGAACGCCCGTTGCTGCAGTGATGCACGACCTTGTAGTCGGCCGCGCCCAGCAGCTTGTTGCCGGCGAACTTGCCGAAGCGGCTGCGGTTGATCAGCCCCTGCGGATGCTCGATGCGGAAACCCAGCGAGAACGGCTTGGCCTCCATGAACACGCCGCGCTCATGCAGCATCTCGAAGGTGTCGCGCGCGCTGTGGCCCACCGCCATGATGACGTGGTCGGCTTCCAGGTATTCGCCGGTGGACAGCTTCAGGCCGCGCACCTGGCCGCCGTCGATGTCGATATCGTCCACGCGCGTCTCGAAGCGGATCTCGCCACCGAGCTCGGTGATCTCGGCGCGCATCTTCTCGACCATGCTCACGAGCCGGAAGGTGCCGATATGCGGGCGTGCCTTGTACAGGATGTCTTCCGGCGCACCGGCGCGCACGAACTCGTTGAGCACCTTGCGGCCATAGTGCTTCGGGTCCTTGATCTGGCTGTACAGCTTGCCGTCCGAGAACGTGCCCGCACCGCCCTCGCCGAACTGCACGTTCGATTCGGGGTTGAGCACGCTCTTGCGCCACAGGCCAAAGGTGTCCCTGGTGCGCTCGCGCACTGCCTTGCCGCGCTCCAGGATGATGGGGCGGAAGCCCGACTGCGCCAGGATCAACCCGGCCAGCAGGCCACACGGGCCCATGCCGATCACCACCGGGCGCGGATGCGTGCTGCCTGCCTGGGCACGCGCGACGAAGTGGTACGCCATGTCGGGCGTCACGCTCCAGTGCGGCTTGCCGGCCATGCGCTGGATGGCAGCGGCCTCGTCCCGCACCTCGATATCGATGATGTAGGTCAGCTTGATATCCGAGCGCTTACGCGCATCGTGGGCACGGCGGAACACGGTATAGCCGATCAGGCCGTCTCCCTTGACGCCGATCTGCACGGCGCTGGTGCGCACGGCGGCGTCCAGGTCGCTTTCGGTATGGTCGAGCGGGAGTTTGACTTCACTTAGACGTAGCATGGGGAACCCGAGAACTGCGGCCGGGGGGTTGGGCACACCAATGTGCCAGGCCGGCCGGAGCGCAATTTTATAGTCTTTCGGGCGCGGAGTCGGGAATCGGGCGGGATACGGGCTGGCGAGCCGGGCCGGTGCGGCGCCAGGACCACGCCAGCCAAGCTCGCAGCCGGGGCAGCCAGCCCGGCGGGGCTGTGACCAAGAGCGCGCCGGCACGGCTGGCCGACACCGCCAGCCAGCCGCGCGCGGGCACGATCCACGTGTCGCCCGCGCGCAGGCGCCGCCGCGGTACATAGCAGGTATCGGCCAGCCATTGCGGCGGCCCAGCAACCTCCAGCTCACCCACGCCGGCACGCAGCACGGTGCCCGCCGCCACGCGCACGCGCAGGCACTGGCCGGCCGAAAGCGGCATTACGATTGAAGTGTCGTTGAGATCGCTTTGCATGACAGGACTCCGGTAACAGGCACAGGACTCCAGCCTATCGACCGGCCAGCGCATGCGGCAGGCACACCCGTGTAGCACCTGAACCGGAACAGCAACCAGGATTTCGGGCTGTTACGATACAGGGGCCCCGCTTCTGTATCTGTACCGATGCGGCCGACCACGCCACGATCCCCCCATGGACACCACCCCGCTCTACCGCCAGGTTGCCGGCCACTACCGCCGCGCCATTGAATCCGGCACGCTCGCCGCCGGCGACCGCATGCCGTCGGTGCGTGCGCTGATGGCGTTGCACAGCGTGAGCCTGTCCACCGCGCTGCAGGCATGCCGGCAACTGGAAAGCGACGGCCTGCTGGAAGCGCGCCCACGCTCGGGTTACTTTGTTGCCGCGCCGCTGCGCGGCCCGCTGGCCGGACTGTCAGAGCCCGCCGCCGCGCTGCCGGACCCGGCCCAGTACGTTGGCATCCACCAGCGCATTTCAGGCTTGCTGGCACGCAGCCAGCATGAGCACGTGCATACCGATCTGGGCGGCGCCTATTGCGCGCCGTCGCTCTACCCGACCGAGGCCCTGCGCAGTGCCGCGGCGCGTGCGCTGCGCCGGCATCCGCAGCTGTTCGGCGAGGCGGTCGAGTCCGATGGCTACCAGCCGCTGCGCGCCGCGATTGCGCGCCAGGCGCTGCGCAACCGCGTGCAGCTGGCACCGGAAGAGATTGTCATCACGCACGGCTGCACCGAGGCGCTCAACCTCGCGCTGCGCGCGGTGGCTGGCCCGGGCGACGTGATTGCGGTGGAGTCCCCGACCTACTATGGCCTGCTGCAGATCCTGGAAAGCCTGGGCATGCGCGCGCTGGAAATCCCGTGCAGCCCCCAGACCGGCATCTCGCTGGAGGCGCTGGAGCTGGCCGCGCAGCACTACGACAACATCCGCGCGGTGGCGGTGGTGCCCAACCTGCAGAACCCGCTCGGCTGCATCATGCCGGACGCGCACAAGGCGCGGCTGGTGCAGTGGTGCGAAGCGCGTGGCATCGCGCTGATCGAGGACGACTGCTTCTCGGCCACCGCCGACAGCGATGCGCCGCCGGCCGCGGCCAAGGCCTGGGATGGCAGCGGCAACGTGATCCACTGCGCCTCGCTGCACAAGGTGCTGGCGCCCGGCATGCGCCTGGGCTGGATCGCCGCCGGCAAATGGCAGGCGCGGGTGGAGATGCTCAAGTTCGGCCTGTCGCGGCCCAACGAGATGCTGTCGCAGATGGCGGCCGCTGACTTCCTGGCTTCCGGCGCGCACGACCGCCACCTGCGCCGGCTGCGCACCCGGCTGCGCGCGCAGCGCGAATGGTTCGCGCAGGCCATCGCCGCCAGCTTTCCCGCCGGCACGCGGCTGGGCTCGCCGCGCGGCGGCATGCACCTGTGGGTGGAGCTGCCCGCGCAGGTGTCGTCCGAAGCGGTATTCGACCAGGCGCTGCAGGCCGGCATCCGCGTGATGCCGGGCGTGATGTTCTCCAACGCCGGGCGCTTCGACCACTGCCTGCGCGTCAACTGCGGCACGCCGCGCTCGGCGCAGATCGAGCGGGCGCTGGGCACGCTGGCCGCCATCGTGCAGCGGCTGGCAGGCTAGCCCTGGCGCCTGCCTGCAATATCCCTCCCCTTTTGCCGGTGCCTCGCCTATCCTAATGCGCTGGTGCGCAGGGGCTGCCCGGCTGGTCTCCGGGGGCGAAGACCGACCACGGGCGCCGTGCACCACGGGAAAAAGAAAAAGGAGAAAAGCCTTGAGCAGTGCATCCGCGGCAACGTCCGTCGGCAAGGGTGTCGGCAACCCTGCCGGCAACAACCTGGACGACTATCAAACCCTGTTCCAACTAGCACCTGTCTCGCTGTGGCTGGAAGACTTCAGCGCCGTGCGCGAGTATTTTGCGCAACTGCGCAAGGAAGGTGTCACCGACCTGCGCGCCCACCTGCGCGCGAACCCGCAGCAAGCGGCGCAATGCTCGGCGCTGATCCGCGTGATCGACGTGAACCGGCGCACGCTGGAGCTGTTCCGCGCGGCCGATCTCGACGACCTGGTGGCCAACCTCGACACCGTGTTCCGCGACGACATGCTCGATCAGCATGTCGAGGAACTCGGCCAGCTGTGGGACGGCGGCAGTCGCTTCGCCAGCCAGACAGTCAACTACACGCTGGATGGCGAGCGGCTCGACATCCAGCTTGAGGCCACGGTGATGCCGGGCCACGAAGACACCTGGGAGCGCGTGCTGCTGTCGATCAAGGACATCACCGCGCGCATGCGCACCGAGCGCGAGCTGCGCCGCAGCGAGCAATATGCGCTGGGGCTGTTCGAGCATTCGCCGGTGTCGTTGTGGGTGGAGGACTTCAGCGCGGTCAAGGTGCTGCTCGATGAGGTCCGCGGCGCCGGCATTACCGACTTCCGCACCTTCCTCAACGTGCATCCGGACTTTGTCTCGCGCTGCATGCAGGAGATTCGTGTGCTCGATGTCAACCAGCAGACGCTGCAGATGTTCGGCGCGGACAGCAAGCAAGTCCTGCTGTCGCGGCTGGGCGATGTGTTCCGCGACGACATGCGCATCCATTTTGCCGAGCAGCTGATCGACCTCTGGCACGAGAAGCTGTGGCAGCAGCGCGAAGTCATCAACTACGCGCTCGATGGCCGCGCCGTGGACGTCTTCATGCAGTGGTCGGTGTTCCCCGGGCGGGAAGCGGACTGGGACCAGGTGCTGGTGTCGCTGACCGATATCACGGCGCGCAAGAAGGCCGAGGCCTATGTCGAGTTCCTGGGCAAGCACGACGTGCTGACCAAGCTCTACAACCGTGCCTACTATGAGGACGAGCTGGCGCGGCTGGGCCGTAAGGGCCCGTGGCCGGTCAGCGTGGTGGCGGTGGACCTGAACGGCCTCAAGGTGGTCAACGACCAGTTCGGCCATGCCGACGGCGACGGGCTGCTGCGCCGCACCGGCGAGGTGTTGAAGAAGGCGGTGGGCGAGCAGGCCTGCGTGGCGCGCATCGGCGGCGACGAGTTCATGATCCTGCTGCCCGGGCGCGACGAGCGCGGCGCTGCCACGGTGATCGAGCAGATCGGCCAGGTGGTGGAGCTGAACAACCAGTTCTACCCGGGAGCACGCCTAAGCTTTTCCATCGGCCACGCCACCTGCCTGCAAGGCGACCGGCTGAACGAGATCGTCAAGCTGGCCGACAGCCGCATGTATCAGGCCAAGCGCGACTACTACACTACGCTGGCCAACGAACGCCGCCGCGATTGAAGCCTGGCGGCTCAGCCCGGCGTGCATTGGCCGCGCATCAGCGCCCACTCCTCGCATTGCTTGCCGGACGGGAAGGTGCAGATGCCGGACTGGCCGGCCGGTGTCGACACGATCTGCAGCTTGCCGCCGCGCTGCGTGCAGTTGATGGAGGCGGGGTTGGGCTTGCCGACGGCAGCGGCGCTGCTGGCGGCTCGTTCTTCAGGTGTCGTGGTGCAAGCGGCGGCGCCAAGGGCGGCGGCCAGCCACAGTGCGGAGCGGACGCGCATCGGGATCTCCGGAACAGGGTCGCAATGCGGGATGTGAACGGCGCTCGCTACCCGCCCAAGGCAAAGAGCCGGCTTGCGCCGGCTCTCTTGCTGCTTACAGGAAGACGATCAGCCCCACGCCCAGCACGATCAGGCCAAACTTGGTGACGTAGTAAAGCTGGCGGTTCCAGGCCTTGAAGCGGCGGCGATACTGGCCGCCCAGCCAGACAAAGCGGAACAGCCGGTTGATCATGCCGGTCTGGTCGTGCTCGTCATTGGGCGAGCTGGCCGCGGTCATGACCTTGCGGCCCATCCAGTGGTTGAACTTCGCAGCCCAGCCGTAGCGCATCGGACGCTCGATATCGCAGAACAGGATCAGCCGGTTGGCATCGCTGCGGTTCTCGGCCCAGTGCAGGTAGGTTTCGTCGAAGACCACGCCCTCACCGTCGCGCCAGCTGTGGCGCTCGCCGTCGACCTCGATAAAGCAGCGGTCGTCGTTCGGCGTGGCCAGGCCCAGGTGGTAGCGCAGCGAGCCGGCAAACGGGTCGCGGTGCGGGTTGAGCTTGCCGCCCGGCGGCAGCTCGGCAAACATCGCCGCCTTCACCGTGGGCAGCTCGCGCAGCAGCGCCACAGTCTTGGGGCAGAGCTGCTCGGCCGACGGGTGCTGGGCCTCGTACCACTTCAGGTAGAAGCGCTTCCAGCCGTACTTGAAGAAGGAATTGAAGCCGGCGTCGTCGTTCTTGTCCGCGGCTTTGATCTTGCGCATCGCGGCCAGCGCCAACCCTTCATCGCGGATCTCGGGCCAGGCGGCGCGCAGCTTTTCCAGGTCGGGGAAGTTGTCGACCGGGATGTACGGCGTGCGAGGCACGCCCGAGAACGCATACATGAAGCAGTTGATTGGAGCCACCAGGGCCGAATGGTCCAGCAGCTGGCGCCAGATGCGCAGGCGCACCTTGCCGCGGAAGTGCACATACAGGACGGCACCGAGGTAGCCCGCGACGATTATCCACTTGATCACCGAAATCCTCCTGGTCAGCCGCCTCCGCCGCGTGTCAGTCACAGCGCGGACCGGCTGGGTGAAAACGCGTATTTTAGCGAAACGGCAGAGCCGCCGCAGCTTGAGATGATTGCGGCACATTGCCCGGGGTGCGGGCCGCGCAGTCAGGCTGGCGCGTTCAGGCCCCGCCGCGCGACTGGCGCGCGATGCGCTCGATCAGCGCCTGGGCGTCGTCGGGCAGGCCCTGCAGCGTCAGCAGGCGCGCGTTGAGCACCAGGTTCTCCAGCACCAGCTTGGCGGTCGAGGCCCACATCGTGGCCAGCAGTGCTTCCACCGGCAGGCCGGACGCCTCCATCTCGCTGGAACGCTCGGCGATCAGGCGGCACGCCAGCCGGCGCAGCGCGGCGTCGTCGAACGGCAGGTCGGCGTAGTCGATGGGGTCTTCCTTCTCGACTTCCGTCATCAGTTGCAGCAGGGTGTCTTCTGTCATGGGCAGACTCCTGGCCAGGCAAGATGCGTGGGCTACACGCGGAAATCAGCAGCCATGTCGGCATCGGTGCGCGCCTCGAGGCGCCCCGAGCGGCACGCGGCGACAAACTGATCGTAGTCGCGCTCGACCTGGTCGGCATAGCCATTGGCATAGCCTACCATCACGTCGGCCATGCGGTCGCTGCGGCCCAGGTAACCGCTGACCTCGGCGGCCAGGCCGCTGGCCTTGGCGTGCGCCCGCGCCAGCACCCAGCCACACAGCGAGGCATAGCGGCCGAGCAGGTCGCCATCCATCAGCTCGATCTGTGCCGACAGCTTCATGTCGCGCAGCTGCCGCATATAGAAGTGCCGCCCGAACAGCCCCTTGGTCCAGCCGAGGAAACAGGTCGCTCGCGGCCTGCATCAGGCGCTGGCCCTCGCCCACGCGGCGGCCCTCGTGCGCGCTCGGCGCGCTCTTGAAGTAACGCGCCACCACTGACCTGGTGGCCTCCTTGACCTGCAGGAACAGCGGCTTCTCATGCTGGTCCACATCAGCTGCACCAGGCAGCGCGTGCCCACGCTGCCTACGCCGACCATCTTGAAGGCCACGTCATGGCGCGTGAAATGGCCGAGCAGCTGGCGCCGGTCGGGAGCCAGCGTGGACAGGTAGTCCTTGTAGGCCTGGTCCAGCGCCAGATCCGCGTCGCTGGCGGCCAGCCAGTCGTCGCCCGTCCCGAACAGCGTCTGCTCGCCGCGCACGCGGAAGATAGCCGGCGGCGTATCGAGTATCGACCAGCGGTCGCCGATGCGCTCGGCCAACTTGGGCAGCAGCGACTCGTGGGTGCGGTCGGCGGCGCGCTCCATGCCGCGCCGGATGCGTTTCTGGACTTCGGGCAAGGTTTCTTCTTCGAGCAGCCGCTCGAAGGTGATGCGGTCGTACCATATGCCAAGCATGCCCATTTCGGCATAGGCCAGCATGCGGCGCTGGTAGCTGCCCACTGCCTCGCGCACCACGGCTTCGGCCACGCCGGCCTTGTGCTGCAGGTGGCGTGCCGCCACCACGAAGCTTGCGCACAGGCGCTTGAGGTCCCATTCCCACGGGCCGGGGCTGATTTGGTCGAAATCGTTGAGGTCGAACAGCAGCGCGCGCTCGGGCGTGGCAAAGCCGCCGAAGTTGGCCAGGTGGCAGTCGCCGCAGATCTGCATATGCAGCCCGGAATCCGCGGTGCCGGCCAGGTCGTGCGCCTGGATGATGGCGCTGCCGCGGTAGAAGGCGAACGGCGACTGGATCACGCGGCCATAGCGCAGCGGCACCAGCCGCTCCACCCGGCCGTGGCTGCTGATTTCCAGCAGTTCGACGGGGTCGCGGTCGACGTTGCCGATGGCTTCATGCGCACCGCACGGCACCTTCTGGCGTGCGGCCCTGCCGCGCTCGCGCCGGGCCTTGACGGTACCCTCGGCCCCGGCTTCGCCGCCCTCCTGACGTATCGCCACCATGCCCCCGATGCCGGCGCCGCCGGCGGTTGCCATTTGTGCAGCATCTGCAACAGAAGCTAATGCACTGCGCCGCGGCTTGTCAATCGGCAGGCCGCGGCAGGGGTCAGGCTGGGGTCAGGCGAATGTGCGCCGTGGCTCAGAGCGCCGGTGGCTGGCGCCGGAAACCGACGCCAAAGCGGTTCCATGCATTGATGGCCGAGATCAGCAAGGTCAGGTCGGCCATTTCCTTTTCCGAGAATTGCTCGCGCAAGGCCTGGTAGTCCGCATCCGGCGCCTGGCTTTGCGGCAGCAGCGTGAGCGCCTCGGTCCACGCCAGCGCGGCGCGCTCGCGTGGGGTGAACCAACTCACTTCACGCCAGGCCGGCAGCAGGTTCAAGCGGCGCTCGCTGTCGCCATGCTTGCGCGCATCGATGATGTGCATGTCCAGGCAGAACGCGCAGCCGTTGATCTGCGAGGCGCGGATCTTCACCAGTTCCTTCAACGTGGTCTCCAGCGAGCAGCGCGCCAGGTAGACCTCCAGGCCGATCATTGCCTTGTACGCGTCAGGGGCCACGTCTTGCCAGTTCATCCGTTCTTCCATGATCGATCTCCGATTTGACAGGTTGGATTCGGCGGGCACTGTGTCGCGCCCGTTGGGATGAAAGATAGACGCATCGATTGGTCCCGTACACTGCCAATTTCCGGCAGAATCAGTAGACCAATTTTGATCGACGCGTACCCTCATGGAACTGCATCTCGCGCTGGACCAAGCCAGCGACCTGACCGCGCAGATCGTCCACCAGATCCGCGACGCAATCCAGGGCGGACGGCTCGGGGCCGGCGCACGCATGCCGCCTACGCGCCTGCTTGGCACGCAGCTGGGCGTGGCGCGCAAGACGGTGACCACGGCGTATGAACGGCTGGTGGCCGAGGGCTGGCTGCACGCGCGCGTCGGCGACGGCACCTATGTGGCCGAGGGGCTGTCCCGCCCGGCCGTGCGCATGGCGGCTGCGCCGGTGCTGCCGCCCGCCGTGCAGCGCTGGATGGCGGTGCCGACGCCGTTCCTGGACGCCGCCGGCGGCGCGCGCTATGCGTTCCAGCCGGGGCAGGCCGACACCACGCGCTTTCCGCATGAAGCCTGGTCGCGCTGCGTGCGCGCGGCGCTGGCCGCCGAGCGCCAGCGTCCGCCCGGCGCCGCCGATCCGGCCGGTGAGATGGTGCTGCGCCAGGCCATTGCCCGCCATATCGCATTCACGCGCGGCGTGCAGAGCATGCCGACTGACATCCTGGTCACAGGCGGCGCGCAACAGGGCATCGACCTGCTGGCCCGGCTGGTGCTCGGGCCCGGCGCCGTGGTGGCGATGGAGGATCCCGGCTACCCGATGGCGCGTTCGTTGTTCCAGGGGCTGGGCGCACGGGTGGTGCCAGTGCCGGTCGATGGCGAAGGGCTGGTGGTGGACGCACTGCCGAACGATGCCACGCTGGTCTATGTCACCCCCTCGCACCAGTCGCCGCTGGGCGTGCCGATGAGCCTGGCGCGGCGCCAGGCGCTGCTGGACTGGGCGGCGCGCCGCCACGCGGTGATCCTGGAAGACGACTACGACAGCGAATTCCGCTACGGCGGCCAGGCACTGGACGCGCTGCAGACGCTGGACCGGCATGGCCGCGTGGTCTACCTCGGCACCTTCTCGAAGACGCTGGTGGCGAACCTGCGCGGCGGCTACCTGGTGGTGCCGCCCTGGCTGATGCCGGCCGCGCGCAAGGTCAAGCACCTGATGGACTGGTACACGCCGACGCTGATCCAGCAGGCGCTGGCGCGCTTCCTGTCCGAGGGGCACCTGCTGCGCCATATCCGGCGCTCGCACGCGCGCCACGCCCAGCGCCGCGCCCGCCTGCTGGCGCGGCTGCAGGGCGACCTGTCGCCGTGGCTGGAGCCGCTGCCGGCGATGGCGGGCTTCCACCTGGCGGCACGGCTGCGCGTGCCGGTGGCGTCCGAGGCGCTGGTCTCGATGGCGCGCCTGGCCGACCTGGCGCTTGCCACGCTCGATCCCTGCTATGCCTCGCCCCCTGCTACCTGCGCGGGGCTGCTGCTGGGCTTCGGCGCCATCGACCTGCTGGATATCGATCCTGCCCTGGACCGGCTGGCAATGGTACTCTCTGCACTGGTACCTGAGCCGCCGCACGCCACGTGACGCGAGCGGCACAGGAGCGATATCAGGTGACGCATCCCGCGCGCATGCCATCCCGGCGAGATGGCGCCGCAGTCATGCTGGTATTTCGCAAACTGCCGTGAACAAATCGGAAGCGTGCGGGTCTCATTCGCACTTTCCACACAACCAGAGTCGCGTTCATGACCAAGCGTTTGTTGTCCGCCATGCGTCAGTACGCATGGTTTGCCGGGGTGAAGCACCATGTCGTGCAGGGCGTCGAAGCCCTGGCGGAGCTGCTCAAGTCCCCTTCCGCCGCGGCGCGCGCCGTCGCGGCCATCATTGCCGAAACCGAGCAAGGCGTACAGGTCTGGGTCTCGTACTTCGGCAAGCCGCTGGATCCGCACACCAACTACGTGCTGTGGCCCAACCGCGCGCTGCGTCCGGCGCGGCGGCGTATCCAGCCCTCTCCGATCGAACTGTTGCAGATGCAGCGACGGCGCGACGAATAGTCGCGCCTGCTTGCTGGCTGACGTGATGCAGCGCCCTTGAGAGGGCGCCGCCGGCGTTCAGGCGTCCGCCCAGCGGCGCAGCAGGTTGTGATAGACCCCGGTCAGGCCGATCACCGATTCATGCGCCTGGCCGAGCTCCTGCGCCACCAAGCGGATACGTGCGTCCAGCTCGAACAGCAGCGCGCGCTGGCCATCGTCGCGCACCATGCTCTGGATCCAGAAGAACGATGACACCCGCGCCCCGCGCGTGACCGGCGTCACGTGGTGGATGCTGGTGGCCGGGTACAGCACCATATGCCCGGCCGGCAGCTTCACGCGCTGCTGGCCGTAGGTGTCCTCGATCACCAGTTCGCCGCCGTCGTATTCCTCCGGCTCGGTCAGGAACAGTGTCGCCGACAGGTCGCTGCGGATGCGGAAGCTGGTGCCGCGCAGGTAGCGGATCGCGTTGTCGACGTGATTGGCAAAGGTATGCCCGCCCTCATAGCGGTTGAACAGCGGCGGATAGACCTTCAGCGGCAGCGCCGCCGAGAAGAACAGCGCATTGTTGCCGAGCGCGTCCTGGATCAGGTCGCCCACCTGGCGCGCCGCCGGCGAGCCCTCCGGTAACTGCAGGTTGCGCTTGGCCAGCGCCGACTGGTAACCCGAGGTCTCATTGCCGTCGGCCCACGCCGCCGCTTCGATGACTTGCCGGACTTGCGCCACCTGGGCCTTGGACAGTACGTCGGGAATCTGCAGCATCATGATGGCAATAACATCGGGATAAATTGGGCAGGTGCACATTGTATGGGAAGCGCGGAAAGGACAAGAACAAGAATCATTACTGTTTGATCCTGTGCGGGCGGCGGCTTCACTACAATGGGGTTTGTATCCCCGTCACCGACAAGGAGCCGACATGTCCGAACCGCTACACGATGAAGCGCTGGTCAATCTCTACCTGGAACGCATCTCGGCTCTCTCGGTGAGCGCCTTCGATGGTGCCGATGTCAGCGGCGAGCTCGATGCGGTGATGCGCGAAGCGGTAACCAAGTGCCAGGCCGCGGGCGGGCCGCAGGCGCAAGGCACACTGACGGTGCTGGCCATGCGGCTGCGTGAGCATGCCGACGCCGCGGAGCGTGAAGACCAGCCGCTGGTGCGCGATACGTTCAGGCGTGCGGCGGAACTGGTGCGCACCTAGCGAGCAGGCGCACGAACGCTGCAAGGCCATGCCTTTGGGTTGCGCGGAATCACATCGGAGCAGTGGGTGAGTCAGGCCGGACGGCCTTGAGAACAACGCCTTGAAGGACTGCGGCGAATGCCGCTGGATACTGAGATAAGGCGTTGGTTGCGGGGGCAGGACTTGAACCTGCGACCTTCGGGTTATGAGCCCGACGAGCTGCCAACTGCTCCACCCCGCGTCTGAAGGAGACGGATTATGGGCGATTCACCCGCGCATGGCAAGCGCTATTTTGCCGTGCGCATGAAATCGTTCATTCGTGCCTCGCGCCGTCATGCAATGCGCCTGGCTTTGCCGTCCGGTTCATGGACCGAGCGAGACTTCGCTCGCTTCATTTCCAGCGTAGGAATGCCGGGCCGGATCAAAAATGATCCGCGTCAATAGCAATAGATCACGGCATGATATAAGCCGTTGCGCCAATCACAATGACGCGCAGCCCTTATTCGGCGGGCCCCAGCAGCCGGTCCACCAGGGCATAGCCCGCGCCGAAGGCAGCCACCTCTGCCGCATGGCGCGTGGCGAACTGCTGCGGGCCGCTGGCAAGCAACTCGGTATCGCCCGCGTCGGCCGGGTCGGCGCCTTCCTGCGACACGCGGACTTCATAGCCCCAACGGCCGATGCTGTCCTGCCCTTGCGGCGATACCAGGACATAGACATCCATGCCGCGGTACTCTTCAACGCGCCACTCTGCGTTTTCCATGCGCTCAGCTCCCAGGGTCGAGGTTGTGCCTGATTCGAGCCTAGGAGGCCGCACGCGCGACCGCAAGGCGTGACGCAGCAATCGCAGGCGACGCGTTGGGTGCAGGGGAAAGCGGGAACGGTCGCCGCAGCGCACAGGTCGAACGGCACGACGGCGAGAGGACGGAAACGAAAAAGGGCTTCCGTTTCCGGAAGCCCTTTTCTTTCTGCATAGGTGGCGCGGCTGGCAGGATTCGAACCCACGACCCCTTGGTTCGTAGCCAAGTACTCTATCCAACTGAGCTACAGCCGCACGCGAGAAAAAGATTATAACCCAGTTTTTATTTTTGGGAAGCCCCTTCGCAACTTTTTTGTGATCTTTCCTTGGAAGGGGCGCAGCAGATGCCCGCCGGCGAGGTTCGCCTGTGGCGTTTTCCTATAATGACAGACCCAAGAAGTGATCCGGAACATGAACAAGGCATTTGTCAAAGAGTCGTCCGGCGACGAGGACGACGATCTCCCCGAAGGCGCAACGCCGCTACCTCCCGGCACCAAGAACTACATCACCGCCGATGGCTACAACCGCCTGCGCAATGAGCTGATGCAGCTGATCGACGTCGACCGGCCCGATGTGGTGCAGATCGTGTCGTGGGCGGCCTCCAATGGCGACCGCTCGGAGAATGGCGACTATCTCTATGGCAAGAAGCGGCTGCGCGAGATCGACCGCCGCATCCGCTTCCTGACGCGCCGCCTCGACAAGGCGGAAGTGGTCGACGCGTCCCTGCAGGGCGACAACGACCAGATTTTCTTCGGCGCCACCGTCACCTACGCCAATCGCGCCGGCGAAGAAACCACCATCACCATCGTCGGCATGGATGAAGTCGACCTGGACAGCAACCACGTGAGCTGGATCTCGCCGATCGCCAAGGCGCTGATCAAGGCGCGCGAAGGCGACACCGTGGCGTTGCGCACGCCGGCCGGGGTCGAGCAGATCGATATCCTGGAAGTCCGCTACCCGTCGCCGCGCGGCGCCGAGTAATCCCACGCTGCCGAGCGGCGCTCAGCCGTCGTTGCGGTCGCGGAAGATGCGGATGACGTCGGGGTTGCGGCGCAGCCCGCGCATCACGTTGGCCAGGTGCAGGCGGTTCTGTACCTGGATGATGAACTGCATATAGGTGGCTTCCTGGTGGCCGGCGTCCTGCTGCTCCATGGCCACGTGCGCCACGTTGGCATCGGCGGCGGTCAGGTCGGCCGCCACGCGCGCGACGATGCCCTTGACGTTGCGCACCATCACCTTGATCGATACATCGAAGGCGCGCGTGGTCTTCTTGGCCCACATCACGTCGATCCAGTGCTCAGGATCCTTGCTGTGCAGGCGCTTGGCGATCTTGCAGTCCTGCACGTGGATCTGCAGCCCTTCGCCCTTGCCCAGGTAGCCGACGATCGAATCGCCCGGGATCGGGCGGCAGCACGCCGAGAAGATCATCGACATGCCTTCGTCGCCGGTGATCGGCACCGCGGGCGCTTCTTCGCCGGCAAAGGTCTGCACCGCCGCCAGCAGCGCGCTGTCGACATCGCCGGACAGCTCCTGCAGCAGGATCTCCATGCGCTTGGCCACCACCGCCGGCACACGCCGGCCCAGTGCCAGGTCGGCAAAGATGTCTTCGCGCTGCTTGTTGCCGGTCCACTGGACCATGCGGTCCCACACCGACTGCGGCACCGCCTTGAGCTCGAAGCCGAGCTGGCGCGCCGACTGTTCCAGCAGGCGCTCGCCGAGCTGGATGGCTTCGTCGAGCTTGGTGGTCTTCAGGTAGTGGCGGATCGCCGCGCGCGCCTTGCCGGTGCGCACGAACGACAGCCACGCCGGATTGGGCTTGGAGTATGGCGCCGTCACCACCTCGACGATATCGCCGCTCTTGAGCTCGGTGCGCAGCGGCAACATCTCGTTGTTGATCTTGACCGCAACGCACTGGTTGCCCAGATCGCTGTGCACCGCGTAGGCAAAGTCCAGCGCGGTGGCGCCGCGCGGCAGCGCGCGGATATGGCCCTTGGGCGTGAACACATAGACCGCATCCGGGAACAGGTCGATCTTGACGTGCTCCAGGAATTCCTGCGAATCGCCGGTCTGGCTCTGGATATCGAGCAGCGACTGCAGCCACTGGTGCGCCTGCTGCTGAATATCGTTGGCGTGGTCGGCCTGGTGCTTGTACATCCAGTGCGCAGCCACGCCGGCCTCGGCGATCTGGTGCATGTCGCGCGTGCGGATCTGGAACTCCACCGGCGTGCCAAACGGGCCCACCAGCGTGGTGTGCAGCGACTGGTAGCCGTTGATCTTGGGGATGGCGATGTAGTCCTTGAACTTGCCGGGCATGGGCTTGTACAGCCCGTGCAGCGCGCCCATCGCCATGTAGCAGTGCATCTGCGTTTCCACCACCACGCGGAAACCATATACGTCCAGCACCTGCGAGAACGACAGCTGCTTGTCGTGCATCTTGCGGTAGATGCTGTATAGCGTTTTCTCGCGCCCGGACAGTTCGGCCACGATGCCGGCATCGGCCAGCCCCTTCTGCGCGGCTTCCAGGATACGCTTGACCACCTCGCGGCGGTTGCCGCGCGCGGCCTTGACGGCTTTCTCCAGCGTGGCGTAGCGGAACGGCGAGCCGACCTTGAAGGACAACTCCTGCAGTTCGCGGTAGATCGTGTTGAGACCGAGACGGTGCGCGATCGGCGCATAGATCTCCATCGTCTCCAACGCGATGCGGCGGCGTTTCTCCGGCGGCACGAAGTCGAGCGTGCGCATGTTGTGCGTACGGTCGGCCAGCTTCACCAGGATCACGCGCACGTCGCGCGCCATCGCCAGCAGCATCTTGCGGAAGCTCTCCGCCTGCGCCTGCTCGCGGCTCTGGAATTCGAGCTTGTCCAATTTGGTCAGGCCATCGACCAGTTCGGCGACCTTGGGGCCGAATTTCTCGGCCAGCTCGCTCTTGGTGATGCCCTGGTCTTCCATCACGTCGTGCAGCAGCGCCGCCATGATGGACTGCACATCCAGCTTCCAGTCCGCGCACAGCTCGGCCACCGCCACCGGATGGGTGATGTAGGGCTCACCGCTCTGGCGGTACTGGCCCAGATGGGCTTCGTCGGAAAACTGGAAGGCCTCGCGCACGCGCGCCAGGTCGGGCGCCTTCAGGTACGCGAGTTTCTCCATCAGCCGGGTGATGGAGATGACCTGCTGGCGCGGCGGCACCGCCGGCTGCGAGGTCGGGCCGAAGAAGTGACGGTATGACTGCGCCAGCACTGCGTCGATAAACAGGCTGTCAGCCGCCGGCGCCACATCCTGCATCGCGGCCAGCTCGTCCTGCAGTGCCGCGCCCCTGGCCTTGCCCGGCGCCAGCGCGGGCGCGACGGCACGTTCGCCGACGACATCGCCGCCGAGCGGATCGGGAAGATTGGGAGCGCCGGTGCGCGCGTTCACGGAGGGTTGGCCCGGAATGGTGCGCTTACGCGCCGTAGGCGGGGCCGCATCGCCAAGCGCCGGCGCCACGGCAGTCGGCGACGGCTGGGAGGGAGGCTTGGAGGGCGAATGCGGCGAAGGCATGGCGGCGGCCCCTGGAATCCGGCTGGATACGTGCTGGCACGATGCGAGGATAAGCCATGGGCCGCCTGACCAATCAGGTCGGGACCTTCTTCAGCATCTCGATGCCGACCTGGCCCGACGCGATCTCGCGCAGTGCCACCACAGTCGGCTTGTCCTTTGCTTCGACTTTGGGCGTGTGGCCCTGCACCAGCTGACGGGCACGATACGTGGCCGCCAGCGCGAGCTCGAAGCGATTCGGAATGTGTTTCAGACAATCTTCGACGGTAATACGCGCCATATCAAATCCACCTTGGGACAAAACCTTACGTTGGGTTGCTATTTTACAGCACGCGGCGGAAAACGCCGGCGGCGCCTCGCGCGGCTGTCATCGGCAGGCATCGGCTCAGTGGATGCCCAGCTCGATAAACAGCTCCGTATGCCGCGCTTTCTGCGAGGAAAACCGCAGCCGCGTGGCGCTGATCACGTTGCGCAACTGCTCCAGAGCATCGTCGAAGACCTCGTTGATGATGACGTAGTCCGACTCCGAGGCGTGGGCCATTTCACTGCCCGCCGCCAGCAGCCGGCGCACGATCACATTGGGCTCGTCCTGGCCGCGCTTTTTCAGGCGCTCTTCCAGCGCCGTCAGCGACGGCGGCAGGATGAAGATCTCGACCGCGTTGGAAAAGCGCTGGTGCACCTGCTGCGCGCCCTGCCAGTCGATCTCGAGCAGCACGTCGTTGCCTTGCGCCATCTGCTGCTCGATCCACACGCGCGAGGTCGCGTAGTAGTTGCCGTGGACCTCGGCCCATTCCAGGAAGTCGCCGCGATCGCGCGCAGCGCGGAACGCGTCGACCGTGACGAAGTGGTATTCGCGCCCGTCCTGCTCGCCCGGGCGCGGCGCGCGCGTGGTGTGCGAGATCGACAGGCGGATGGCCGGGTCCTGCGACAGCAGCTTGTTGACCAGCGTCGACTTGCCGGCTCCGGACGGCGCCACCACCATGAAGAGGTTGCCGGGGTAGACGGTATCGATGGCAGTGTGGGGCGCGGATTGAGGCGTTGGGCTCATGATGATTCTTTGGTGATTCCTGGGACTGTCTTTATTCGAGATTCTGGACCTGCTCGCGCATCTGTTCGATCAGCAGCTTGAGCTCCATCGAGGCGTCGGCCAGTTCCTTGGCGGCGGCCTTGGAGCCAAGCGTGTTGGCCTCGCGGTTGAGCTCCTGCATCATGAAGTCCAGGCGCTTGCCGGCCTGACCGCCCTTCTTCAGGATATGCCGGGTCTCGTTCAGGTGCGCCTGCAGCCGCGACAGCTCTTCGGCGATGTCGATGCGGATGCCGTAGACGGTGGCTTCCTGGCGGATGCGCTCGGCGATCTCGTCGCGGCTCATCGACGGCATGCCGGCAGGCGCGGCCAGGTTGAAGGCCTCCTGGAGGCGCTCGGTCAGCTTGTCCTGGTGATGGGCGATCAGCTGCGGGATGGTCGGCGTCAGGCGCTCGACGATCGCCAGCATGGCGTCGATGCGCTCCATCAGCGTCGCCTTGAGCGCGTCGCCTTCGCGGCGGCGGGCTTCCAGCAGCTGGTCCAGCGCCTCGCGCGCGGCGCCCAGCACCGCCTCGCGCAGTGCCTCCTGCGACAGTTCCGGCTCGACCAGCACGCCCGGCCAGCGCAGGATCTCGCCCATGCGCAGGGTGCCGGCACTGGCGAAGGTGGCGGCGACGGTGGTTTCCAGCGCGCGGATCTGCGCCAGCAGCCCTTCATTGAGGGCCAGGGTGGCGCCGCCGGCGTCGGTGCGCTGCAGGTTGATGCGGCACTCCAGCTTGCCTCGCGACAGCTCGGCCATCAGCATCTCGCGCAGGGCCGGCTCGAAGGCGCGGCACTCTTCCGGGGCCCGGAACAACAGGTCGAGGAAACGCGAATTGACAGTGCGGAATTCCACCGAAACGGACGCGGAGCGCCCGCTGGGCTCGCCTTGCGCGTTGGTCAATGGCGCCTGGCGCGTGGCCAGGCCATAGCCTGTCATGCTGTGGATCATTGGATGTTCTCGTGAATGGCGGCGGCCCCGGGCTGCTGGCGGCCCGCGTACGTCCGCCTCGAGCGCCCCGCACGGGAGCCCGGGGACGCTCTCAATACGTTGAAAGGAGGGCAACAATGCCCTTATTTGTGTTCTTTACAAGTGACCGATTAGCCCGGACAATCCGGAGGCAAATCAGGTCCCTATTCCCATGACAGAGCCAAAGGGCACGACACAACCGAAGAGTGCACCGCTGCCCGTCGGCACGCTGTTGTCCAACTATCGTATTGTAAAGAAGTTGGCCAGCGGGGGGTTCAGTTTCGTCTACCTGGCCACCGACGATACCGGCGCGCCAGTTGCCATCAAGGAATACCTGCCGGCGTCGCTGGCGCGGCGCAACCCGGGCGAACTCATCCCCGTGGTGCCCGAGGAAAACGCCGCCGCGTTCCGGCTGGGCCTGAAATACTTCTTTGAAGAGGGCCGCTCGCTGGCCCGCATCTCCCATCCCAGCGTAGTGCGCGTAGTGAATTTCTTCCGCGAGAATTCCACCGTCTACATGGTGATGAACTACGAGCTGGGCAAGACGCTGCAGGAGCACGTGCTGGCCGCCCGGCAGCAAGGCGGCCCCAAGGTGCTGCGCGAGCATTTCATGCGCAAGGTCTTCCACGACCTGATGAGCGGCCTGCGCGAGGTCCATATCCACAAGCTGCTGCACCTGGACATCAAGCCCGGCAACATCTACCTGCGCGAGGACGAATCCCCGATCCTGCTGGATTTTGGCGCCGCGCGGCAGACCCTGACGATGGAAGCGGCCCGCTTCCAGCCGATGTACACCCCCGGCTTTGCCGCGCCCGAGCTCTATGGCAAGCATTCCGACCTGGGCCCGTGGACCGATGTCTACAGCCTGGGCGCCACGCTCTACGCCTGCATGGCCGGCATGCCGCCGCAGGAAGCCAACCAGCGCGAAAAGGAAGACCGCATGGGCGAAGCCCTGGCGCGGCTGCGCAGCAGCTACACCAACGGGCTGGTGGACCTGGTCGAATGGTGCCTGCGGCTGACGCCGGCCGAGCGCCCGCAGAGCGTGTTCCGGCTGCAAAAGGAGTTGCGCGAGCAGACCAACGCCCTGGGCGAGCAGACGCTGGCGCCGCAGACGCAAGCCCCGGCCATGGCACCGGCGGAGCGGCCCGCGGCGACATCGCGCTTCCTGACCCTGCTGCGCCGGCGTGACGAACCCGTCCCCGGCGCGAGCGTCGACTGAATCACAAATCTGGCGCCCCGGTTGCGGCCAGTCCACTGAATTCCCTGAAAGCCAACATGCGATTCTCTGTCTACCAGGAAAGCAGGAAAGGCGGCCGCCGCGTCAACCAGGACCGCATGGGCTATTGCTTCACGCGCGACGCGCTGCTGATGGTGCTGGCCGACGGCCTGGGCGGCCATGCGCACGGCGAAGTCGCCGCGCAGCAGGCGCTGCAGACGCTGGCGCGCCAGTTCCAGGTGCAGGCGCGGCCCACGGTGCGCAACCCGGCCGAGTTCCTGCAGGACACCATCATGCTGGCCCACCGCGAGATCCACCGCTATGCCGAAGCCAACCAGATGGCGGACGTGCCGCGCACCACGGTGGTCTGCTGCCTGGTGCAGCAGGGCCAGATCTACTGGGCCCACGCCGGCGACTCGCGCTATTACCTGCTGCGCAAGAGCCGGCTGCTGACGCGCACGCGCGACCACTCCAAGATCGAGAACCTGCTGCAGCAGGAGCGCGTGCTGCCGATGCACGTGGCCAACCACCCGGAGCGCAACAAGCTCTACAACTGCCTGGGCTCGCCCAACCTGCCGCTGATCGACCTGGGCGGCCCGGTGCGGCTGGAGCCGGGCGACGTGGCCCTGCTCTGCTCCGACGGCCTGTGGGGCGCGCTGGAAGAGCCCGCGCTGGTGGACAAGCTGTCGCGCCTGTCGGTGGTGCAGGCGGTGCCGGCGCTGATCGAGCAGGCGCTGCAGAACGCCGGCGAAGGTGCCGACAACACCACCGGCATCGCCATGATGTGGGAACTGGACAGCAATGCGGCGGGACAGGATTCGGTCATGACTGACACCCTGCCGCTGAACGCCTTCACCACCTCGATCCTGGAGCGCACCGGCACTGATAGCGACCTGCTGTCCGAAGAGGAGATCGAGCGCTCGATCGCCGAGATCCGCGCCGCCATCGACAAGACCAGCAACCTGATGCGGTAATGCCCTTCCCGGGCGCACGCCGGGGAGGCTATGCAGCGTTTTAGAACCCATTTCATGATGAAGAAGGGGCGCGAAGGCTGCTGCCGGGCCGCAGGGTTAGGCGTGGCCGACGCCGCGTGGTCACTCCACGCAAGGAGGCCACAACAACGCCATGCGGCCCGGCAGCAGCCTTCCCTGTGGGTTCAAGCCAGGCGTGGCGCATGCGTTGTTGCGGGCCTTGACCTTGGAATAACCAAGGCCGGCGGCCCGCGCCTAGCCTGCGCCGCGCCTGGCTTGAACGCGTCCCCTTTCATCATGAAATGGGTTCTTTGGGCTGGCGGCGTTAGAATCGCGGTCTCTCCCCGATTCGGACAAACCATCCCATGCGACCCAGCGGCCGCGCAGCCGATGCGCTGCGTTCCATCAGCCTTACCCGCCACTACACCCGCCATGCTGAGGGCTCCGTCCTGTGTGCCTTTGGCGACACCAAGGTGCTTTGCACCGCCAGCGTGCTGGCCAAGGTGCCGCCGCACAAGAAAGGCAGCGGCGAAGGCTGGGTCACGGCCGAATACGGCATGCTGCCGCGCGCCACGCACACCCGCTCGGACCGCGAAGCCGCGCGCGGCAAGCAGACCGGCCGCACCCAGGAAATCCAGCGCCTGATCGGCCGCGCCATGCGCTCGGTGTTCGACCTGGCGGCGCTGGGCGAATACACCATCCACCTGGACTGCGACGTGCTGCAGGCCGACGGCGGCACCCGCACCGCGGCCATCACCGGCGCCTTCGTCGCCGCCCATGACGCGGTTTCGACCATGCTGCGCGACGGCCTGATCGCCGCCAGCCCGATCCGCGACCATGTTGCCGCGGTCTCAGTCGGCATGGTCGACGGCGTGCCGGTGCTGGACCTGGACTACGCCGAGGACAGCAACTGCGACACCGACATGAACGTGGTCATGACCGGCAGCGGCGGCTTTGTCGAGGTGCAGGGCACCGCCGAAGGCGTGCCCTTCAGCCGCGCCGACCTGGACGCCATGACGCGCCTGGCCGAAGCCGGCATCGCCCGCCTGGTGCAGCACCAGCGCGAAGCGCTCGACCTGGCCTGAGCAGCGGGACCCGCGATGCAACGCCTGGTACTGGCTTCCAACAACGCCGGCAAGCTGCGCGAATTCGGCGCGCTGCTGGCTCCGCTCGGCTTTGACGTGGTGCCCCAGGGCGAACTGGGCATTCCCGAGGCCGAAGAGCCCTTTGCCACCTTCGTCGAGAACGCGCTGGCCAAGGCCCGCCACGCCAGCCGGCTGGCCGGGCTGCCCGCGCTGGCCGACGATTCCGGCATCTGCGTGCAGGCGCTGGACGGCGCGCCCGGCGTCTATTCCGCGCGCTATGCGCAGATGGCCGGGCAGGCCAGGTCGGATGCCGCCAACAATGCGCACCTGGTCTCGCAACTGGCCGGCAAGCTGAACCGCCACGCACACTACTACTGCGTGCTGGTGTTCGTGCGCCACGCCGAAGACCCCTGCCCGATCATTGCCGAAGGCCTCTGGCACGGCGAGGTCGTCGACGCGCCGCGCGGCGCGGGCGGCTTTGGCTACGACCCGCACTTCCTGCTGCCGCGCCTGGGCAAGACAGCCGCCGAGCTGTCACCCGAAGAGAAGAACACGGTCAGCCACCGGGCCCAGGCGCTGCGCGCGCTGGTGGCACGGCTGCAGGCCGATGCCGCGGAAACCACCACCCGATGATCCCGATCGTACCGGTCTCCGCGTCCGTGCCCGTGGACAGCAAGCAGCTCTGGCTCAAGCCCGGGCAGATCAGCCTACCCGGCTCGCCACCGCTGTCGCTGTACGTGCATATCCCGTGGTGCGTGCGCAAGTGCCCGTATTGCGATTTCAACTCGCACGCCGCGCCCGGCGCCGACAACCACGAGATCCCGGAAGACATCTACCTGGACGCGCTGCGCGCGGACCTGGAGCAATCGCTGCCGCTGGTGTGGGGCCGGCCGGTGCATACGGTCTTTATCGGCGGCGGCACGCCCAGCCTGCTGTCGGCAGCGGGTATGGACCGGCTACTGTCGGATATCCGCGCGCTGCTGCCGCTGGACGCCGACGCCGAGATCACGATGGAGGCCAACCCCGGCACCTTCGAGGCCGACAAGTTCGCCAGCTACCGCGCCAGCGGCATCAACCGGCTGTCGATCGGCATCCAGAGCTTCAACGACCGGCACCTGCAGGCGCTCGGCCGCATCCACGGCGGTGCCGAGGCGCGCAAGGCGATCGACATCGCCCAGGCCAGCTTCGACAACATCAACCTGGACCTGATGTACGCCCTGCCCGGCCAGACGCTGGATGAATGCCGGCAGGATGTGGAAACCGCGCTGTCGTACGGCACCACGCACCTGTCGCTGTACCACCTGACGCTGGAGCCCAACACGCTGTTCGCCAGGTTCCCGCCCGCGCTGCCGGACGACGACAGCGCGTACGAGATGCAGGACTGGATTGAAGCGCGCACGGCCGAGGCCGGCTACCGGCACTACGAAACTTCGGCGTACGCAAAGCCGCATCGCGAGGCGCGCCACAACCTGAACTACTGGCGCTTCGGCGACTACCTCGGCATCGGCGCCGGCGCGCACGGCAAGCTGTCGTTCCCGCATCGGATACTGCGCCAGATGCGGCACAAGCATCCGGCCACCTACATGGAGCGGGCACTGGCCGGCAATGCCGTGCAGGAAGCGCGCGATGTCGGCGCCGACGAATTGCCGTTCGAGTTCATGCTCAACGCCCTGCGCCTGACCGACGGCGTGCCGGCATCAAGCTTCCACGACTACACCGGGCTGCCGCTGCATACCATCAGCAAGCAGCTGGCCGAGGCGGAAAAGAAAGGGCTGCTGGAAGCGGACCTGACCACCATCCGCCCCACCGAGCTGGGCCGGCGCTTCCTCAACGACCTGCAGGAGATGTTCCTGAAGGACTGAGCGCCGCCGTGCGCCGGCAACAAAAAAAGGCCACGCAATGCGTGGCCTTTTACATGCTGGCAAACGTCAGGCTGGCCTTATCAGTACGGCGTTGCCATGTCGTTGGCCACGCGCGCCCGCATGCCCACCTGCAGGTTGCCCAGGCTCGACTGGGTCACCGTGGCCACGCGGCCATCATCCAGGCGCACGTTGACGCGGTACGCGGTCTGCGTGTTGCTGCCCGCGCGCTTCTCGATCTGGTTGCCGGCCACGGCGCCGACCACGGCACCGCCGATGGTCGCCGCGGTCTGCCCGCGCCCGCCGCCGATCTGGTGGCCCAGCAGGCCGCCGGCCGCACCGCCGATCACGGTGCCAAGCAGGCCCGAGCTGTTTTGCGTGTTGGTGATCGGTTCGATCGATTCCACACGGCCGTAGTACACCGCGCCAGCCGGGGCCTGCGAGGTGTTGGGAGTCTGGTACCCCGGAGGCGGGGCGTTGTAGCCGGTGTTGTAGCCGCTGTCATACGGCGGCGCGGCACAACCGGCCAGCACAGCCGCTGCGGCCACCGGAACGATCAGCCATTTCTTGCTATGGATTCGCATTTTGAGTTCTCCTCTGTTGCCAGGCGAAAGCCGGGGATGCGGCACACACCGCGCCACCCGGCACGACAATATGAGCGATGCCGGCGTGTGAAGGTTCCGTAATGTCAGACAGACGCCGACATCCGCGGCGGTGGATGTGGCAGGAAGTTTACGCGCGCTTGCGTGCCGCAACACAAGACCACCATCGATCCACGCGAGCCTTGTATAATGCGCGGCCTGACCGTCAGGTCTGCAGGCGGCAGCGCGCGGGGCCCGTGTCCTTTCGCGCTACAATGTCCGCACTTTCCAGGAAGCGTGGCCGAGTGGTTTAAGGCAGCAGTCTTGAAAACTGCCGATGGGGTGACCCATCCGTGAGTTCGAATCTCACCGCTTCCGCCAGACAAGAGAAACGGCCCGCACCAGTGACTGGTGCGGGCCGTTTTCATTGGGCATCGCCGTGCGGGTCTTGGGTCAGCAGCCGGTACGCCTCGGCTTCTGAAATCCTGAGCCGGTACTTGCACGCCAGCACGCGCGCCAGCCCATGCGCCGCGCCCGGCGGGCTGTACCGCAGCTGCACGCGGTAGGCCTCCACTTCATAGCGCAGGCGCCAGCGCCGGCTGGCCAGGTAGAGCACGCCCATCAGGCCCCAGCTGCGCCAGAACTGGCGCACATGCACCTTCTCGTGCTCGATCAGCGCATGGCTGGCGCCGGGGCGCAGTAGGATCAGCGGACCGGGCGTGAAGCCGTCAAACCCGCGCGGGATCAGCCAGCGGGTTTCGACGACCAGGCACAGGGGCGAGCGGCAATAGCGAAGCATGCACCTAGCATAGCGCGGAAGCCGCCGCCCTGCTGCTGGCTCAGGCCGCCGCTCGCAGCGGCGCGGGAGCGGAGGCGGCCAGCGCCCCGGCCTGCCCGCGCGAACGTCCCGAACTCAGGTACCCCGCGATCGATTCCTGCGTAACCTCGCCCAGGTAGGCACCGTCAGCGCCCATCACCGGCAGCCAGCTGGTGTTGTGCTGGTACATGCGCGACAGCACGATGCGCAAGTGCTCGTCGAAGGCCGCGGTCACGGCGAACGGACGCATTACATCACTGCACTGCCCCTTGCCGGAGCGCGCATCGCGGCGCGTGACGTAGCCCAGCGCGACTTGGGCGTCGTCCACCACCGGCAGGTGGCGCACGTCGGCGTCGTCCATCACGGCCAGCGCCTCGGCCAGCGGCATGTCGGGGCGGCAGCTCGGCGGCATGGTGGCGGCGTCGCCGGCGCGCACCAGCAGCAGGCGCTTGAGCGTGTTGTCATGGCCGACGAAGGCCTGCACGAACTCATCGGCCGGATGTGCCAGCAGCGCGTCGGGGTGGTCGAACTGCACCAGCTTGCCGCGGCGGAACACCGCCACCTTGTCGGCCAGCTTGATGGCCTCATCGATGTCGTGCGAGACCATGATCACGGTCTTGCCGAGCTGGCGCTGC
The DNA here is from genome assembly GCF_058795055.1 of Cupriavidus sp. GW823-FHT06D04. NCBI lineage: Bacteria > Pseudomonadati > Pseudomonadota > Betaproteobacteria > Burkholderiales > Burkholderiaceae > Cupriavidus > Cupriavidus sp. GW823-FHT06D04. The sequence continues at coordinate 49,778 of NZ_JBXAHL010000044.1, forward strand.
ATCTGCAGGAATTCGTTCTGGATGCTCTCGCGGTTGATCGGGTCGACCGCACCGAAGGGCTCGTCCATCAGCAGCAGCGGCGCGTCGGCCGCCAGCGCGCGGATCACGCCGATGCGCTGCTGCTGGCCTCCGGAGAGCTCGCGCGGATAGCGCGTCAGCAGCCGGTTGGGGTCGAGCTGCACCATCGCCATCAGCTCGCGCGCGCGCTCGCGGCATTGCTTCTTGTCCCAGCCCAGCAGGCGCGGCACCACCATGATGTTCTCTTCGATGGTCATGTTGGGGAACAGGCCGATCTGCTGGATCACGTAGCCGATCTTGCGGCGCAGGGTCACGCCGTCAAGGCCGCGCGTGTCCTCGCCCTCGATGCGCACCGTGCCCGAGGTCGGCTCGATCAGCCGGTTGATCATCTTCAGCGTGGTGGTCTTGCCGCAGCCCGAGGGGCCGAGGAAGACGCAGATCTCGCCGCGCGGCACCGTCAGCGACACGGCGTCGACGGCGCGCGTTTCGGTGCCGTCTTTCTGCGGGAAGGACTTGGTGAGTTGGTCGAGTTCGATCATAGCCGGATTCCTTTCGGCGTTAGCGCGCGCTGCAGCCACTGCAGGAAGGCGTCCGCCACGATGGCGAGCAGGCTGACCAGGACCGCGCCCACGGCCAGCTTGCTCATGTTGCTCTGGCTGATCGCCTGCAGGATCAGCACTCCAAGGCCACCCGCGCCGATGATGGCGGCAATGGTGGCAACCCCGATATTCATCACCACGGCGGTACGCACGCCGCCAAGGATCACCGGCACCGCCAGCGGCAGGTCCACCAGCCGCATGCGCTGCCAGGTGGTCATGCCGATGCCGCGCCCCGCTTCCTGGATGCCGGGGTCGACATTGGCCAGCGCGGTGTAGGTGTTGCGCATGATCGGCAGCAGCGAGTACAGGAACACCGCCGTCACCGCGGGCACGTAGCCCAGCGCATGGCCGAAGCGCGCGAAGATCGGGATCATCAGCCCGAACAGCGCGATCGACGGCAGCGTCAGCACGATCGTCGCCAGCGCCAGCAGCGGCGTGGCGAGCGCGCGGAAGCGCGTGATCACAATGCCCAGCGGTACGCCGATCAGGATGGCCAGCCCCACTGCCGAACCCACCAGCGCCAGGTGCTCGCCGGTCATTTTCAGCAGCGTGGGCCAGCTGTGTTGCAGGTACGAGATCAAGTCCATGCAGCCCTCCTCAGATCAGTCCGTGGCGGCGCAGGAAATCCTCCGCGACCTTGTCCACCGGCTGCTGGCCGATGTCCACCTTGTAGTTCATGTCGGTCATGCTCTCGTTGTCGAGCTTGGCCGCCAGCGCGTTGAGCAGGCCCGCGAGCTCCGGGTGCTGGTCAAGCACCGGCTTGCGCACCACCGGCACGGCGTTGTAAGGCGGGAAGAAGTGCAGGTCGTCTTCCAGCAGCACCAGGTCGAAACCCTTGACGCGGCCGTCAGTGGCATAGACCAGGCCCAGTTCCACCTGGTTGTTCTTCAGTGCGGTGTAGACCAGGCCCGGGTCGAGCTGGATCACGTCGCGGCGCGAGAACGGCAGCTTGTACAGCGCCTTGAGCGGCTCCAGGCCGTCCGGGCGCGCAGCGAATTCCATGTCGACCGCGAACGGGTGGCTGGTGTCGGGACCGGCGCGGCGCATCTGCTCGGCAAAGCCCGACAGCGTGGTCACGCCGCTGGCCGCGCGTTCCTTCGGCATCGCCAGCGCATAGGTGTTGTTGATGTTCGAGGCATCGAGCCACACCAGCCCGCGCGCACTATCCATCTGCTTGACGCGCTCGTAGCTTTCCCTGGCGCCCAGTTTTTCCTGGACCTTGTTGAACACGATCAGCGCGGTGCCGGTGTAGTCCCACACCACGTCGAGCTGGTTGCTCTCCATTGCCTGGCGCATCAGCGTGCTGCCCAGGCCGGCGGTCAGTTCGGTGGTGAGGCCCTTGGCGCGCAGGTACTTCGACGTCATCGACGACAGCAGCAGCTGCTCTGTGAAGTTCTTGCCGCCCACGCGGATCGGCGTGGCCTCGGCATGCGCTTCAGGCGCAGTGGCCAGCGCCAGGCCCGCCGCAAAGGCGGTGACGGCAGCCACCACCAGGGCGACACGCCGGGCACGGCGGCGAATGAATTGCATCTGGTTTTCCATTTCGGTCCCCATGTTCAGCGCGCCAGGCCGCGGCGGCGCAGGTACAGCTGGCCGGCGGCGGCAAAGAGCGCGTCCAGGGCCAGCGCCAGCAGCGCCGTGGCGGCCGCGCCAAGCAGCAGCAGCGGCTGGTTGTTCAGATAGATGCCCGGGAAGATCAGCTCGCCCAGGCTGTTGGCGCCGATCAGGAACGACAGCGGCACCGTGCCCACGTTGATGACCAGGGCGATGCGGATGCCGGCCAGCATCACCGGCAATGCGTTGGGCAGTTCCACGCGCACCAGGCGCTGCACCGGGGTCATGCCGATGCCACGCGCCGCTTCCAGCAGCGTGGGCGAGACATTGCGCAGGCCTTCGTAGGTATTGCGCACGATCGGCAGCAGCGAGGCCAGCCACAGCGCCAGGATGGCGGGCCGCTCGCCGATGCCGAGCACGGCCAGGGCCAGAGCCAGCACCGCCAGCGACGGCACGGTATTGCCCACGTTGAAGACCTGCATCAGGCGGTCGGCCCAGCGGCGCATGCACGGGCGGCTCAGCGCGATGCCGGCCGGGATGCCGGTGGCCAGCGCCAGCGTCATGGACAGCACCACCAGGCGCAAGTGGTCGGCCACGTCGTAGAGCAGGCGCTCCTGGTACTGGCGGATCACATCGACGCCGATCCATGCCACCAGTGCGGCCAGCGCGGCAAGCGTCAGTCCTGCCCAGGCGAAGACCCGTGCCGATTCCTTTGACATACTCTCCCCTTTTCCGAAACCGGAAAGCGCGCAGCACGCCACTTCCCGGCGATGGAAAACAATATGGGCTGGTGCGTGCGGAGATGGGGCACCACCAATCCCGGTTCAGATTGCATTGCCGCCATGACCGGCACGATTGCCGGCGGACGGTCTGTGGATTCCTCCGCCGTGGGCGGGAAGTCCGATTGACGGGATGCCGGGTTGGATGGCAGTCCCTGAAGCGGCGCAACCGGCGACGCAAGCATGTTGCGATCGGTTGGCCAGTGGCAGCGCAAGTATTGAAGTTTTCCGACGCGCCGCCGGTACATCGGCCGTTGACTGGCAAGGGCTAGCGAGGTTTTTCCACCCCCGCATCTCGCTTCAACGGATGACAAAAAGAGCGCTATTATAGCGATCTTCATCGATCCTGTCATCTTCCCACATTCTTCCGGCCTTCCTGCGCCGATCTGACGCGAATTGGCAGCACATGGGACGGCAGTTTCGGCCGTGTATTAGTCAGCACATCGCGATCACTCGGATCGTTCTGAATTCGCGGAGACCGACGCGGTAATTGGTACGCCAGCAGAACAATCTGTTGCCCGGCGACCCTCTACTCTTTCCGCGCCAAACCACTAAATTGACGAGGTAGCTGAAACGACGGGAACCCGGCCTGGCCATTGCCGCGCGGGACCCGCCCACAGGAGAAAGACATGGACACCCTTACCACCACCCTCGCCACCGTTCCCGCCGCCGCTGCCGAAACCGTGCAACGTTCGCGCGCCGTGGATCGCGTCGTGCGGGGCATCGCCACCTCGGACGGCGCCGGCGTCAAGCTGACCCGCGTGCTGACGCAGAACCTGCAGCGCCGGCTGGACCCGTTCCTGATGCTCGATGCCTTCGGTACCGACAGCAAGGACGACTACATCGGCGGCTTCCCCGATCACCCGCACCGCGGCTTCGAGACCATCACCTACATGCTGGCCGGGCGCATGCGCCATCGCGACAGCGCCGGCAACGAGGGCCTGCTGCAGAACGGCGGCGCGCAGTGGATGGTGGCGGGCGCCGGCGTGGTCCACTCGGAAATGCCCGAGCAGGAAGACGGCCGCATGGAGGGCTTCCAGCTGTGGCTGAACCTGCCGGCCGCGGACAAGATGACCGCGCCGTGGTACCGCGACCTGCCCGCCGCCGAGATCCCGACGGTGGCATTGGACAACGGCGGCACGGTGCGCGTGCTGGCGGGCGCCACGCACGGCGTGGCCGGCGCGATCACGCGCCCGGTGACCGAGCCGGTCTACCTGGACGTGCACCTGCCGGCCGGCCAGACCTTTGCGCAGGCGCTGCCGGTCGGGCACAACGCGTTCGTCTACGTGTACCGGGGCGAGGTCTCGATCGGCAACGGCGACGACCGCGCCGTGATCGAGGCCCAGCGCATGGGCGTGCTGGACAACGCCGGCCAGTCTGACGGCGTCATCGTCAGGGCCGAGGCCGACGCGCGCTTCCTGCTGATCGCGGGCCAGCCGCTGAACGAGCCGATCGCGCAGTACGGGCCGTTCGTGATGAACACGCAGGAGCAGATCTACCAGACCCTGGCGGACTTCCGCGACGGGCGCTTCGCCACCAGCGCCGCCGCCATCGACGCCTGAGCCCTGCCAGCGAGCGGCCGCCCTGGCCGCCCGCCGCTGCCGCGCCAGCCCAGCCGCTGGCTCCGCAAGGAGCCGGCGGTTTTTTCGTGCTGTAGCCGGCACGCGACTTGCAACCGCCCCCAAACCGTTGCAGGGACTGGATTGACGCCGGAATCGGCCCGCCCGGTCCCCGCTCACTTATATAATCCATCACCAATATCGGGCATCACCAGACCATGATGAATGCTGCAATGCGTCGCGGCGATGCTGCGCCACGCACTGCCGCGCCGTTGACTCATCCCACGTTGCTGCCACCACAACAACCCGAGCCGCCTCAGTGACATCACAACTCCCTCCCAGGCTGGCGCTGGCCCATATCAGCAAGCGCTACCCGGGCGTCGTCGCCAACGACGACGTCAGCCTAAGCGTCGCTCCCGGCGAGATCCATGCCGTGCTGGGTGAAAACGGCGCAGGCAAGTCCACCCTGATGAAGATTATCTTTGGCGCGGTCCGTCCGGATGCCGGCGAGATGCACTTCAACGGCGCGCAGGTCACGATCAACAGCCCGCACGACGCCCGCAACCTGGGCATCGCCATGGTGTTCCAGCATTTCTCGCTGTTCGACACGCTGACCGTGACCGAGAACATCGCGCTCGGCCTGCCCGCCGGGCAGCAAGGCAACATGAAGCAGCTGGCCGAGCGCATCCGCACCACCGCCGAGCGCTATGGCCTGCCGCTGGAGCCGAACCGCCATGTGCATACGCTGTCGGTCGGCGAGCGCCAGCGCGTGGAGATCGTGCGCGCGCTGCTGGCCAATCCGCAGCTGCTGATCCTGGACGAACCCACCTCGGTGCTGACGCCGCAAGCGGTGGATACACTCTTCGTCACGCTGCGCCAGCTGGCCGCCGAGGGCACCAGCATCCTCTATATCAGCCACAAGCTCGACGAGATCCGCGCGCTGTGCCATCAGGCCACCGTGATGCGCATGGGCAAGGTCACCGGCGTGTGCGATCCGCGCCAGGAAACCGCGGCCTCGCTGTCGCGCCTGATGATCGGCGGCGAGCCCCCGCGCGAGACGCGCGTGGCTGCCTTTCGCGGCCCGGTGCAGCTGAGCGTGCAGGAGCTGTCGCTGCCGCGTGCGCATGCCTTCGCCACCGAGCTGAACCGGATTTCGCTGGACGTGCATGCGGGCGAAATCGTCGGCATTGCCGGGGTCTCCGGTAACGGCCAGCAGGAACTGCTGGCAGCGCTGTCGGGCGAAGACACGCGCGCGGCCAACGTATCGGTGCAGCTCGGCGGCAGGCTGGTGGGCAAGCGCGATGCACGCCAGCGCCGCCGCGCCGGCCTGGCCTTCGTGCCGGAAGAACGCCTGGGCCGCGGCGCCGTGCCGGGCATGAGCTTGGCCACCAATATCCTGTTGTCGCACCAGACGCGGCCCTACGTGCGGCGGGGCATGATCTCGCCCAAGGCCGCCACCGGGCTGGCCGCGGCGGTGATCAGCCGATTCCGCGTCAAGGCCAGCGGCCCCGAGGCGCTGGCGCGCAGCCTCTCCGGCGGCAACCTGCAGAAATTCATTGTCGGCCGCGAGATCGAAAGCGGCCCGAAGGTACTGATCGTGGCCCAACCGACCTGGGGCGTGGACGTGGGCGCAGCGGCGCAGATCCACAACGAGATCCTGGCGCTGAAGGCCACCGGCTGCGCCATCCTGGTGGTGTCGGAGGAGCTCGATGAGCTGTTCGCGATCTGCGACCGGCTGCACGTGATCGCCAAGGGCCGCTTGTCGCCCTCGGTGCCGACCGAGACCGCCACGCGCGAGCAGGTCGGCCTGTGGATGAGCGGACTGTGGCAAGGCGGACCCGCCCAGGCGCAATCCGGCGCGGAGGTGGCAAGCCATGACTGATGTGCGACAACTGCTGCCCCGCTCCCCCCTCTCGCTGACGCCGCGTGGCCTGCCCTCGCGCACCATGGCCTATGCCTCGCCGGTGATCGCACTGGCGCTGACGCTCCTGTTCGGCGCGCTGCTGTTCCTGGTGCTCGGCAAGGACCCCGTGGCCGCGCTCAAGGTCTTCCTGGCCGATCCGCTGCGCGACCAGCGCGCCATCGGCGAGGTGCTGCTCAAGACCGTGCCGCTGGTGCTGTGCGCGCTCGGCCTGTCGGTGTGCTACCGCGCCAACGTGTGGAATATCGGCGCCGACGGGCAGCTGATTGCCGGCGGCATCTGCGCCGGCGCCACCGTGCTTTACTTCGATGTGCCGGGCCAGGCCATGAACGGCACCGTGGTGCTGGTGCTGGCCTCACTGGCCGGCATGATCGGCGGCATGCTGTGGGCCTCGCTCACGGCGGTGCTCAAGGACAGGTTCAACGCCAACGAGATCCTGGTCTCGCTGATGCTCACCTATATCGCGCAGCAACTGCTGCTGTGGGTGGTCAATGGGCCGCTGAAGGATCCCAACGGCATGAACTTCCCGCAGTCTAAGGTGTTCTCGTCCGCGTACCTGCTGCCCAACCTGATGTCGGGCTCGCGCCTGCATGTCGGCTTTGTGGTGATGCTGGTGCTGGTGGCGGTGATGACCGTGTTCGTGTTCCGCAGCTTTGCGGGCTACCGCCTGCAGGTGGGCGGCACCGCGCCGGCGGCGGCGCGCTACGCGGGCTTCTCGGCGCGCAGCGCGCTGTGGAGCGCGCTGCTGATCTCGGGCGCCACCGCAGGCCTGGCGGGCGCGTTCGAAGTAACCGGCCCGATCGGCCAACTGCTGCCGTCGATCTCGCCGGGCTACGGCTTCACCGCCATCATCGTTGCCTTCATCGGCCGGCTGCATCCGGTCGGCACCGTGTTCGGCGGCATCATGATGTCGCTGTTCTATATCGGCGGCGAGATGGCGCAATCGCGCCTGGGCCTGCCGTCGGCCATAGGCTGGGTGTTCCAGGGCATGCTGCTGTTCTTCCTGCTGGCCTGCGACACGCTGATCGAAAACCGCCTGCGCTGGCGCGCCACCACGGCCTGAGCGGAGCTACCGAACAATATGGAACAACTCGCTCCCCTCATCGCCACCGCCATCAACGCCGGCACGCCGCTGCTGCTGGCCGCGCTGGGCCTGCTGATCAACGAACGCTCGGGCGTGCTCAACCTGGGCGCCGAAGGCATGATGCTGGTGGCCGCGGTGGCCGGCTTCATGGTCGGCTACCAGACCCAGTCGCCGCTGCTCGGCTTTGCCGCCGGCGCGCTCGCCGGCATGCTGATGGCCACGCTGTTCTCGTGGCTGGCGCTGGTGCTGGCCACCAACCAGGTCGCCACCGGCCTGGCGCTGTCGATCTTCGGCACCGGCCTGTCGGCCTTCATGGGCCAGCGCTTTGTCGGCCACGCCATGCCGGCGCAGGCCAAGGCCGTGCCCGGCCTGGCCGACCTGCCCTTCTTCGGGCCGGCCTTCTTCCAGCATCACTGGATGGTGTATTTCAGCCTGCTGCTGTGCTTCGCCATCATGTGGTTCCTGTTCCGCACGCGCGCGGGGCTGACGCTGCGCGCGATCGGCGAAGCGCCGGAATCGGCGCACGCGCTGGGCTACCCGGTGCGCACCATCCGCTTTGGCGCACTGCTGTTCGGCGGCGCCTGCTGCGGGCTGGCCGGCGCCTACCTGTCGCTGGTGTACACGCCGATGTGGGTCGAGAACCTGGTCGCCGGCCGCGGCTGGATCGCGCTGGCGCTGACCACCTTTGCCACCTGGCGCCCGGGCCGGGTGCTGGTGGGGGCGTGGCTGTTCGGCGGCGTGACCATCCTGCAGTTCTACCTGCAAGGGATCGGCGTATCGGTGCCATCGCAATTCCTGTCGATGCTGCCGTACGCCGCCACCATCGTGGTGCTGGCGCTGATCTCGCGCAATCCGGCCTGGATCCGGCTGAACATGCCGGCCTCGCTGGGCAAGCCCTTCCGGCCCGGCAATGCCTGAGCCTCATTTTTTTTGACGGAAATCCCTGAGCTACCAACAATTCATCACAAGGAGAAATCATGATCGTCACGCGCAGGAAGACCCTGGCGGCCCTGGCCGCCACCGCCGTGCTGGCCCTCGCAGGCTGCGGCAAGAAAGAGGCCGACAAGCCTGCCGAGACGGCAGGCGCGGCCTCCGCGCCCGCGGCCGGGCAGAAGGCCGAGCCGCTCAAGGTCGCCTTCGTCTATATCGGGCCGGTCGGCGATGCCGGCTGGACCTTCGCGCATGACACCGGCCGCAAGGCCGTGGAAGAGAAGTTCGGCGACAAGGTCAAGACCACCTTCGTCGAGAACGTGCCCGAATCCGCCGCCGACGCCGAGCGCGTGTTCCGCGACCTGGCCAGTCAGGGAAACAAGCTGATCTTCGGCACCACCTTCGGCTACATGGAGTCGATGCTCAAGGTCGCCAAGGAATTCCCGGACGTGAAGTTCGAGCACGCCACCGGCTTCAAGACCGCCGAGAACCTGGCGCAGTACGACGTGCGCACCTATGAGGGCGCCTACCTGGCGGGCGTGGTCGCCGGCAAGATGAGCAAGACCGGCAAGATGGGCGTGGTGGCATCGGTGCCCATCCCCGAGGTGATCCGCAATATCGACTCGTTCACACTGGGCGCGCGCAGCGTCAACCCCAAGGCCACGGTCAAGGTGGTGTGGGTCAACAAGTGGTTCGATCCGGGCAAGGAGCGCGAAGCCGCCACCACGCTGATCGGCCAGGGCGTCGACATGCTGATGCAGAACACCGACTCCGCCGCCGTGGTGCAGACCGCGCAGGAAAAGGGCGTGCACGCCTTTGGCTGGGACAGCGACATGAGCAAGTTCGGCGACAAGGCCCACCTGGCCGCGTCGGTGATCTCGTGGGGCGTCTACTACAACAAGGTGGTGGAAGACGTGCTGAACAAGCAGTGGAAGAACGGCACCACGTGGTGGGGCCTGAAGGAAGGCATGATCGACCTGAAGGGCTTCAACGCGGACGTGCCGGCTGACGTCAAGGCGCTGGTCGAAGAGCGCAAGAAGGGCATCGCCGACGGCAGCGCGCCGATCTGGAAGGGTCCGATCAAGGACAACACTGGCAAGGAACAGCTGGCCAAGGACCAGGTGGCCGACGATGGCTTCCTGCACGGCGTGAAGTTCTATGTCGAAGGCGTGGAAGGCAAGATCCCGGGCTGATCGCCGGAGGTGTCAGGAATTCTGTGTGCTGAGGTCGGTTAAATAAATCTCAGCGTAGGGCGTTGGTGAAGCGGTCACCG
>NZ_JBXAHL010000045.1:0-51138 GCF_058795055.1 Cupriavidus sp. GW823-FHT06D04
CTGGTGCGCATCTCGCACGAACTGGGACGGGGCGTCGCGTCGGCTCAGGAGGCGCGCGCAATCTTCAAGATCGGCACACAGTACCAGACGACCGAGCAGACGCTCGCCGAGTTGCGTTATCCCACCGCACGTCGTCCGATCAGGCCGGCACTGGCGGAACGCAAGGTGGCGCGATGAGCGACGCATGACAGTCCGCAGCACACTGCTGCTGGTTCCCGGTCTGCGTGACGAGGCACCGGGCCACTGGTCAGCCTACAGCGAACGAACTGGTCCGGCGAACTGGCGCAGGACGCGTCGATGCCTGGAATTAAATCGTCCGCAGAACACCCCGTCGTGTGAAAAAGAGAACCGAGGAGATATCCATGAAAGCTGCTAGCCTTGCGTCTTGTCGTTTCGCGCTCGGCGCGTTGTTGCTGGCCTGCTCATCGCTGGCCCAGGCCTGGCCCGATCGGGCCATCAAGATCATCGTCCCCGCGCCTGCCGGCGGGAACATGGACGCGCCGGCTCGCATCTTTGCCAGCTATTTGTCCAAGGAAGTTGGCCAACCTGTCATCGTTGAAAATAAGGCGGGCGCGGGGGGCTCCATCGGAGTGCAGGCCATGCTAAACGCGCCTGCCGACGGCCACGTCATCCTGTACACCAGCTCGAACGTGCTCACCGAAATACCGCACGTCATGAAGCCCCCCTACGACCCGATGAAGGACGTGCGGCCGGTGGCGGCGCTCACCCAGTACCGTTACGTGCTGGTCGTTGCGCAGGACTACCCCGCGAATGACCTGGCCGGCATGGTGCGGCATCTCAAGGCTGCGCCGGACAAGAGCAGCTTTGCGTCCCCGAGCCCCGGAACGATCGCGCAGCGCGGTGGTGAGATGCTTAATCTCAAACTCGGCGTGAACATGCAGCACGTGCCATATTCGGGTACTCCTCCCGCGCTGCTCGCGGTGATGTCCAATCAGGTCACGCTGTATCTGGACAGCGTCGTGACCTCGGGACCCCATCTGCAGAGCGGCAAGATCAAAGCGCTGGCCATCGCGGGCACCACCCGCTACCCCGGCATGCCGCAGGTTCCGACCTTCGCTGAACAGGGTTTTCCGGAGTTCAATGATTTCAGCAGCTGGCAGGGCATCGTGGTATCTCCCAAGGTACCGGCCGCCGTTGTCGAAAAGCTCTACGCCGTCACGCGCCGCATCGCCGGTCTGGCGCCGTTTCGCGACCATGTCGCCAAGCTGAGATTCGAGCCGATCATGCCCGATTCGCCGCAGCAATTCGCGCAGCGCCTGCAGTCCGACTACGACCACTTCGATGCGCTGAACCGCAAGTTGACCCTGAAGCAGTAAGACCTCACAAAACCTTGATGGAAATGATTCAGCTATGAAAGCAGCCATGATTATTTCGGCCCCGCAAGGCGGCCACCTGGAAATCCGGGAGATTCCCCGTCCGACGCCCGGTCCCGGCCAAGTAGTAGTGCAGGTGATGGCCTCGGGCCTGAACCGGGGCGAATTGGTCCGGGTGGGTGAAGCGAAAAGCGGCGGCCCGATACTGGCCGGCATTGAGTTCGCCGGCATTGTCAGCCAGGTCGGACCCGATGTGCGCGGCGTGCGTGAAGGCGAACGCGTCACCGGCCACGGCTGGGGCGGCCAGTCCGAGTATGTGCTAGCTGAGGCGCGCGCGCTGATCCCGATCCCGGCCACGCTGTCCTGGGTCGAGGCGGCCGCATTCCCCAATGTGTTCATCAGCGCGCACGACGCGCTGGTCACCAATGGCGAGTTCCGTGCCGGACAATCCGTGCTGGTGAATGCGGCCACCGGTGGCATGGGACTGGCCGCCGTCCAGCTGGCCGCCCAACTCGGCGCCAGCCAGGTCATCGCCATCTCGCGTTCGGCGGCCAAGCTGGCGCGGCTGCGTGAATACGGCGCGACCCACACCATCGATGTCTCGAAGCCGGATACCGTGCAGGCCGTGAAGGACGCCACCGACGGCCGCGGCGTGGACGTGATCATCGACTCGCTGGGCGGCGCGGTGTTTGACGCCAACCTGAAATGCCTGGCCGTGCGCGGCCGGCTAGTTATCATCGCGCGGATGAGCGGCGTCGATACCGCCCAGGTCGACATCAAGCACATGTGGGTCAATCGCCTGAAGGTGGTCGGGACCACCTTCCGCACCCGTACCGAGGAAGAGCGGCTCGCCTTGATCGAAGCGTGCGCGCGCGATGTGCTGCCGCTGCTGCGCGAGGGTCGCCTCAAGATGCCGGTCGACCGCCTATTCGCGCTCGACGACATCGCGGAGGCCCACGCCTACATGGCAACCAACCAGCACTTCGGAAAAATCGTCCTGGCCGTCCACAAGAGCGTGATGGCGGCCGCAGCGCCAATCACCATGTCGCAGACTGCGACGAAGGAGCCTGCATGAACGTAAACATCACACCACTCACCGGCTCGATCGGTGCCTCGATCGAAGGCATCTCGCTCTCGGAGCCCTTGACCGGCGAACTGTTCGAGCAACTGAGCAAGGCATTCCTGCAGCACTGCGTGCTAGTGTTCCGCGACCAGTCGCTCAAGCCCGCGGCTCAGCTGGATTTCATCCGTCACTGGGGCGAGCCGGTCGTTCCGGCCTTGCTGTCCAAGCTGCGGCTCGATGAGTATCCTGAAGTGGTCCAGATCCGAACGGTGCCGAAGGAGCTCATTTCGACCGAGGCCTGGCACTACGATGCGCCGCACACGCCCGTGCCGCCCAAGATCACCATGCTCAGCGCGCAGGTGGTGCCGGTGGGTGGCGACACGATGTGGTGCAACCAATACCTCGCCTACGAGAGGCTGACTCCCGTAATGCAACGCATGCTGCAAGGCCTGCGCGTCCAATTCCGCGCCGTGCGGCTGGCTCGCTCCCAAGGCGTGTGCGAGTCCGATGCGCCCGTCGCCGTGCATCCGATGGTGCGCACGCATCCGGAGACCGGCCGCAAGGCGCTCTACATTGGGCATCCGGACAACGTGATGGGCATCGAGGGCATGACGGAGGCCGAAGCCAGGCCCTTGCTGAACTTCCTGTATGAGCACAGCACGCAGCCGGACAACATCTACCGCCACATGTGGCGCGTCGGCGATGCGCTGATGTGGGACAACCGGTGCACCATGCACTATGCGGTCCACGACTACGGCAACCAGGAGCGCCTTTTGAACCGAGTCACCCTGGAGGGCGAAGTGCCCGCTTGAAAAGGGTTTTTGCCTGGCGGCGCGGCTGCTTTGGGTCAGCAAAACCCCAAGCAGCCGGTTTCGCCTTTTGGTTAAGGCGCTCGAGGCCGAGTCGACCGCGTGGATGGCATCCGGGACGTCAAGCATCCAGCGTGACAATCCCTCCTGCGCTATCCAGCGTATCTCGTAGGGCAACCCCGGCAGATAGAGTCCTTGCAGGCAGAGGTTCTTGCGAATCAGCGTGCAGCCGCTTGGGAACCTTGGCAATGCCTGCCGGCAGGTTCGTGCGCGGTGTCCTCGCTGGCTTGGCCCCACGCCCAACCGCGGTGTTCAGGCTTAGGCAGCCCAATCCGACGCTGCTGCTGGCAGGCCGACGGTAAATGGCGCTCGCGCCTCCCGGCCGATCTTGGCCAGCGTGTTGGGACAGACCAGGGTGAGGGCGTCGGAAGCGGAATCCGGCACGTCCAGCGCGGCCTCCACGGCCTCGGAATTCACGACAATGCTAACGGTCGCTTGGGGCGAGTCTACGCGCCCGGGCTAGCGCGGCGACGGTGGGCGCATGTAGAACGATGCGCAGGTCGTCGCTGTTGTCTTCCGTTTTCTCTCCTTGTGGTGGCCAGGTATCCGGCAGGGTTCGTCCTCCTTGATCAGGCGCTGGTGCAAATGGCGAGGCTAGGACGCCCGGCCATTGAACATCTGAGTTCCGAGTTGCACAAATGCGCGTACTGCTGGGGATATTTCCCGACGCCTGTGAGCCAGCACCAGTTGCACTGAGAATTTAAAGTCAGAGATCTGTGCGTAGAAGATTCCTGGCTGGGAGAAGTTCTGCATTGACTCAGGCACGATGGCCACTCCGTATCCCGCAGACGCAAGGCAAATTGCCGAGATGAAATCCTGGACCCGATATTCCAGATGCGGCGTGAACCCTCCGACTTCGCCCAGGGCGGATAACGCGGACCCGAATCCTTCCTCGTCTGCAAACTGAGGGACGATGAACGATTGATCTGCCAGCGCGCGCGCTGGAATTGTCGTTCGCCTTGCAAGGGGATGGCTTTCTGTCATGGCAGCCAGCAGACGTTCGGTCTGTACGACTTTGGTGACCACGCCAGCCGGATAGAGCCGCCTGGGCCTGACAATTCCCACATCAATCTGGCCATCGCTGAGCGCTTCAAGCTGCCTTGGCGTTTCCATTGGCACGACTTCGATCCGGACCATTTCGTGTGATTTCCGAAACTCGCTCAGCATCATGGACAACAGGCCGCTGCTTGCGCCAGATGCCACATAGCCGACACGGATGACGCCGGCCAATCCTCGGGCAGCCAGGCGTCCCACCTGGTCGGCGCGCTCAATGTGTCGCAATGCAGCGACAGCCTCGGCCTGGAACAGGTGCCCCGCGTCGGTAAGCGACACCGGCTTCCTTTTGTTTCGGTTCAGCAGCGTGACTCCCAGATCCTGCTCAAGGCGCTGGATCTGGGTGCTGAGCCCTGACTGTGCGACACCCAGGCGATCTGCCGCCTTCGCAAAGTGAAGTTCTTCCGCCACGGCGAGAAAGCACTGCAGCTGGCGAACGTCGATCATCGTTTTAATCTCGATTTCGGAACAAATATTACACACTTCTATCTGGATCATATCAAAGAATCCAGATGAAATAGCGCCATACCACATCCCTGAGAGCTATCGATGAATGCCCCGCTTCCCGCTGCAGTGCTTGCCAGCCAAGATGAGTGCCGCTTCCAGTTGTCTGCCCACCCTGATCACCATCGCATCCTGCATGTGACCGTTGAGCGCGATGCTCTTCTTGGGTTCCTGCATGACGTACGCAAGGTCGATGTCCAGAACCTGGAGTATGTCCCCTTCATGCGCTATGAGCTCGCGGACGTGCTCGCGAAGCATGTCGGGGAGGACTTCGCTACAACCATCAACAAGATTGTGAAGGACCGGCAGCACGGTGGCTTTACGGTAGGCCTCCAGGGACTGACGACGGACGCCGACGATTTCGTTCGCTTCGGCACTGCCATCGGGCACCTGCTGGGCCCCAGCAACCACGATTCGATGTCGGGCACTTACTATGCGCGCTTCGTGGTCAAGCATACGGACAATAGCGACTCCTATTTGCGCCAGGCCTATCGGCTCTTCACGATGCACACCGACGGCACCTTCGTTACCGAAGCGACGGACTGGCTGTTGATGATGAAGTTTGCAGAACAGAATGCAGTTGGCGGCGAGTCCCGGTTCCTGCATCTGGACGATTGGGAAGGGCGTGACCGCTTTGTCAGTCACCGTCTCGGGACGCAGCCTTTCCTCTACAAGGCGCCGGGGTCCAAGAATGTCAGCGACAAGGTCGAGCGCCCGCTCTTCTTCCAGAACGAGTCTGGGTTGTCGATGTCCTTCATCGATCAGTTTGTACAGCCTCGCAATCGCGAGGAGGCTGCATTCCTGAACGACCTGTCGACCTCCATGGAGGCTTCGCCGGGAACCAGGGAAGTGTCGCTGCCCGTCGGCGACCTGGTTGTCCTGAACAACTACTTCTACCTCCACGGGCGTGCGTCGTTCGAGAAGAGTGAGGCCCTGTTCCGTGAGCTGATGCGCCAGCGAGGCACGTTCGCCTAATTATCAATGTGATCCGGCGTGGCTGACAGTGACAGCGGTTGGGCCTGATAGAAGCTTCAAATCATGATGACATCTCAAACCGAAGTTGCAAGAAGCCAGGCCGTTCCGGGCGCCGGAACACCTGCCAAGCCTGCCTATGGCGTCAACCGTCAGCTTCCTCGACGACTGCGGCCGATCCTCTCGCTTGCCGATTTTGAGGTCGCGGCAAAGCGGGTGCTTCCGCGCCCCATCTTTGGCTATATTGCCGGCGCTGCGGAGGATGAAAAGTCGCTTG
Organism: Cupriavidus sp. GW823-FHT06D04; assembly: GCF_058795055.1. Taxonomy (NCBI): domain Bacteria; kingdom Pseudomonadati; phylum Pseudomonadota; class Betaproteobacteria; order Burkholderiales; family Burkholderiaceae; genus Cupriavidus; species Cupriavidus sp. GW823-FHT06D04. Next base: position 6,073 of record NZ_JBXAHL010000045.1, read on the forward strand.
CCGCGAACAGGACCGCTTTCGACGAGGTCAGGTTTCGTCCAAAAGTCCTTGTCGACGTATCGGGAAGGTCGCAAGCGACCGAGATCTTCGGGCAACGTTACGCTGCTCCCTTTGGCGTGGCGCCCGTCGGAATCAGTGCGATTGCCGCTTACCGCGGCGATGTGGTCCTCGCCCAAACGGCACGGGAAGAGCAGATACCCGCAATCATGAGCGGTACGTCCCTGATTCCGATGGAAACCGTTCACGCGGCCGCGCCGGGCACGTGGTTCCAGGCGTACCTGCCAGGTGACGCCACACGCAGGGACGCGCTGATTGACCGGATTGAAGCGGCCGGGTTCAAAACGCTTGTCCTGACGGTTGATATTCCCGTTTGGGCCAACCGGGAGAATAACGTCCGTACGGGCTTCTCCTTGCCTCTGCGACCATCTGTGCGTCTGGCATTCGATGGCGTGTCCCGGCCGCGTTGGCTGGCCGGGACGTTCGCCAGGACGCTTATTTCGAGTGGGATGCCGCGTTTTGAGAATTCTTTTGCATCTCGCGGCGCACCGATCTTGTCGGCCTCCGCAATTCGCGATACGACGGGGCGGGATCACCTGAACTGGACGGATATCGAGCGAATCCGGAAAAGATGGCGCGGCAACCTCGTCATCAAGGGCATTTTGCATACGTCCGATGCCGAACGCGCTGTCGCCCTGGGCGCCGACGGCATCATTGTCTCGAATCACGGTGGGCGCCAGTTGGACGGCGCCGTGGAACCGCTTGCTGTCCTGCCGGAGATCTGTGAGGCAGTCGCGCATAAGATAACCGTGATGATGGACAGCGGTATCCGGCGAGGCGGTGATGTTCTGAAGGCGTTGGCACTGGGAGCCCGCTTTGTCTTCCTAGGGCGGCCCTTTGTTTACGCTGCGGCCATTGGAGGAGCCGAAGGCATTCGCCACGCCATCACGCTGTTGCGCGATGAGGTCGATCGCAACATGGCCATGCTTGGCGCGACGACCATCGCAGACGTGAACGATACCGTCATCGTCCAGGGCCACGGAACCGGCCGAGTTACGTCGGGGTAAGCCAACCCGGTCCGATGCGCGAATGTGCGCGACATTCTGACCGGCCTTGCTGCCTATCGGAATCGCGGAAGCTTAAAAAAACAAGGTTGTCGGCGATCAATGACTGCCGACACCCTTTGATCTCCTGATCTGTGCCGTAATGCAGCGCGCCACCAACCGGAAGCGTGCGCAAGGGCGCAGCCATGTCAGCACATTGCGCGATGGCGTGGAATATGCGGATCCCCGCGCCGCGTACAACGCAGAGCGCTACCGACAGCGGGTCCCGAACAACCTGGCCCGACTGCCAAATCACCGGGAGCCGTCTTGCCGGCCAGGCCTGACGGCTCCGGTTCCCCCAGGAGGGGGAGCGCTCAAATCACGAAGATGGACGAGCCCGTGGTCATTCGAGACTCCAGGTCCCGGTGTGCCTGCACTGCATCTTCCAGGGCATAGCGCTGATTGATCCCGATGCGGATGCGGCCAGCCGCCACGTGGCCGAACAGCTCGCCGACCAGTTCCGCCTTCTCGGCAGGATCGGCGATATAGTCGGCCAGGCCCGGGCGCGTCAGGAATGCCGAGCCTTTGCGGGCCAGAATTGCCGGATCGAACCCGGTGACCGGGCCGGAGGCGAACCCCACGCAAACCAGCAAGCCGCGGCGCTTGAGGGAGTCCAGCGAGGACATGAAGGTGTCCTTGCCCACGCTGTCGAAGATCACGTTCACGCCCACGCCGTCCGTCAGTTCCCGCACGCGCTTGGCCACGTCCTCATGGCTGTAGTTGATGGTGTGGTCACAGCCGTGGGCGCGCGCCACTTCGGCCTTGGCATCGGTGGAAACCGTGCCGATCACCGTCAGCCCCAGCAATTTGGCCCACTGCGAAACAATCAGGCCAACACCGCCTGCCGCGGCATGCAGCAGGATGGAGTCGCCCGCCTTGAAGGGGTAGATCCAGCGCATCAGGTAGGCCGCTGACAAGCCCCGCATCGTCATGGCCGCCGCGACTTCGCAACTGATTGCCTGCGGCAGCTTGATCAGAGGATCGCCACAGATCAGCCGCTCCGTGCTGTAGGCGCCCAGCGTGTTGGTAAATCCCGTATAGGTCACACGGTCGCCGACCGCCAGATGGGTGACGCCGGCACCGACGGCCTCGATCACGCCAGCAGCCTCGTTGCCGAGGCCGCTGGGCAGCGGAACCTTGTAAGTGCCGCTGCGGAAGTAGGTATCGGCAAAGTTCAGGCCTGCCGCCACGTGGCGGACGCGGACCTCTCCCGGTCCCGGTTTGTTGTCTCCTGTTCGGTATCAACTATCACAATACGCCCGCGGCTCGCCAAGGGACAAATCCATGTCGCGGCAAGCTGGTCAGGCGATAGAAAAATTGCCACAGGCGCCTTGCTCAAGCCGCCTGTGGCCTCTCCCGGGTAGCAGGGATGCTTGAGCGGGAACGGCTGTCCTTTGCGACGATTGAATCATCTGGCCTGGCGCCACTTCCCACTTTACCTTGCACGCATTGAGCTTTCCCTTTTATGACAGTCATCGGCTGGCGCAGGAGCACTGGACCATCGACTACCAAAGCAGGCGCATTGATGACGAAGTGAGAGTGCGTCGGGCACGCCGCGGCGGTTCGCCTCTCTCAGCACCTTCTCCAGATGGCTCAGCGACCGCTTCGATTGCAGCGTCACGAAATGGCCGGAGAGACCGGACTTAGCAGATGCTGAAGCCTTGCCCATCATCGACGACGAGCGTCGAGCCAGTCATGAATGCGCTGGCCGGCGAAGCGAGCGTCAGCAGCGCGCCATCGAGCGCCTCGGGCGTGCCGAGGCGCCGGCGAGGCAGGCCCTCGACGATCTTCCTGCCCGCGGGGCTCTGGAACATGGCGCGGTTGATGTCAGTCTCGATGTAGCCGGGACTGATGGCGTTGACGTTGATGCCGTGGCACGCCCATTCATGGGCCATCGTGCGGGTCAAGTGCTCCAGCGCTGCCTTGCTGGAGCCGTAGATGCCCAGGTGCGGCGAGTGCGTCTGCGCGGCCAGGGAGCATATGTTGATGATGCGTCCCGGCAACTGCCTGTCGATGAGCCGGCGTGCGAAGGCGGTAGACATCAGCAACGCGGCCTTCGTGTTCACGTCGAATACCCGGTCGAACATCTTCTCGTCCACGTCGAACAGCGCCGCGCGCCCGCCGACGCCCGCATTGTTCACAAGCGCCCATAGCGGCGGCATGCTTTGCTGGATGTCATCCAAGGCAAGCCGCACGGCTTCCTGGTCGGCAACATCGACGGGAACGGCCCGCGCTGTACCGCCGGCCTGTGCGATCAGTTTTGCAGTTTCCTGCAGCGGCTCCGGCCGCCTGCCCAGCAGGGCGATATGCGCGCCGGTGGCGGCCAGCGTCCTTGCCGCCTGCCGCCCGAGTCCCGAGCCAGCGCCGGTAACGATTGCCGTCAGTCCGCGCAGGCCGAAGCGCTCGGCGAAAAACTCCGTGTCAAAGCCATTGCTCATCTTCATTCCTTCTCATGTCACCGCGGAAGCAGTCGCCCTGTTTCAGGGAACTCTCAGCAATTGAGCCCTGGCGGGCGTAGCCAAAGTTGCTTGTCCTCCATCACGACTTCATAGGTGCGGATACGCAAGCTCGGAGATGCGGTGCACTGGCCGTTGCGAATGTCAAATCGCAAGCCGTGTGCAGGGCAGCTGATCATGTGCTCCACACACGAACCTCCTGCCAGGGAGGCTCCGGCATGGGGGCAACTGTTTTCCATGGCAAAGAATTGGCCGCCAAGGTTGAGCACGATTGCCGATTGACCGTCTGGCAAGAAGACCAGTTTGCGGGCGCCTGGAGCCAGTGACTCCGGAGGCCCGAGCAGAATCCATCCGGGATCAGGCATTGGATTTGCACTCGCTATGCAAACGCCCGGTCACCACGGCTTGCTGCATGACGCGAACCAACTCGCTGGCCGGTACGGCGCCAGTGACCGGCCACTGCCCATTGAAGACGAGATGAGGAACCCCTTCTGCAGGGTCGGCGCCCATTGAGGACTGGAGCGCAGAGGACGCCCTGGCGTCCCAACTGAACCCAGACGCTTGAGCCAGGGCCTGCAGTGTCTGCGCTGAACCGATGTCTTGCCCTTGAGAGAAGAAAGCGCAGTAGATGGACTCTACCAACTGGTACATGGCCTCCGGCATCAGCCTGGACTGGGCCGCATTGACCAAGGCACATGCCAGCGACGAATTCGGAAAGGTCGCGATGCTTTCGAAGTTCAACGACTCTGCCACGGCGCGAATCTGTGCGCGGCGCATCGCCACTGCCCGTTGGCCACCAAGCCGTGCCTCATAAAATGCCTGGTAGGGAATGCCTTGGGCAGGAATCTGCGGCAGCAGTGCATTGGCATGACATACCGTCTCCAGCGCCAATCCGGGGTGCTGCTGCCGCAGGCTTGCCCATGCCGAACGCAGATTTCGCAACCCAATCCAGCACCAGGGGCAAATCAGGTCAAGGTAAAAATCAACGCGCAGAGTTTGCGACGGTGCAGGGGCAGGGACCGCACCCGAAAGTTCAGAGCAATTCACGCAATCATTCCTTAGTGGTCGGCCAGGGGCCGTATTCGGATGCAAGGTCGAAGTGACCGACATGCCCATGGCCGACAAGCCGAGCACCCCGGTCCCCCGCCAATTGAATGCGCCGTCCGAACCTGGCCAGGGCTCCGTGACGGCTGGCTGCTATCAGGCTGAGAAATGGCGGCTTTGTCCCAGGCAGGCCGCGATGCCGCGCGCGACACATCTTATTCATCGATCCTGATCCCCGCGTCGTTGGCGATCTTCGTCCAGACTTGCAGATCGTTCTGGACGCCGCCTCGTGCTATCGTGAGCCCGATCATAGCAGTCGCATTTTTGGTGTCGACATCAATATATTAACGTCGTCGTGACGTTGCAGGAATCGACCAGCCACCGTAGACGGCGTTGTCACGTTGGCGGTTGAGGGCCGTCATCGCAGCGATACGCGCGACCGTCGAGTGTGGCGGCGGCCGGGGCCTTGGCCTGTCCGCTCGCCCAGGCATCAGATGCTCAGCACAATCTTGCCGAAGTGCCTCTGCGCCGCCTGGTAGCGGAAAGCGTCGGCGATCTCGTCCAGCGGAAAGTGCCGGTCAATAATGGGACGGATGGCGGTGGCATCCAGCGCCCGCACCATGTCGAGCTGGTGGCGCCGGCTGCCCACCAGCAGGCCGGTAATGCGTAGCTGCTTGCGCAGGATCTGCCTGACATTGAACGGCGAATCCGCGCCCGACAAGACGCCGATGATCGCCACGTGCCCTCCCGTGCGCGCGGCGGCAACGGACTGCTCCAGCGTTGCCGCGCCACCGACTTCAATGACGTGATCCACGCCGGCGCCGCCGGTCAGCGTGAGTACCGTATGGCCCCACCGTGGGTCGTCGCGATAGTTGATCACATGGTCCGCGCCCAGACTGCGCAGGCGCGCAAGCTTGTCGCCCGAGCCTGACGTCGCGATCACGGTGGCACCTGCCGCCTTGGCAAACTGGAGGGCGAACACCGAGACACCGCCCGTTCCCAGGATCAGCACGGTCTCTCCGGGCTTCAGCGCGCCATCGACAAACAGTGCCCGCCAGGCAGTCAGCCCCGCGGTCGTCAGCGTCGCCGCTTCCGCATGGCTGTAGGCAGCCGGCGCATGCGTGAAAGCCGTCACGGGCAGTGTCACGGTTTCGCGCGCAAAGCCGTCGATACCGTCGCCGGGAACCGTGGCGAAGTCGGACAGGCTCGGCTCACCGTCCAGCCACATCGGGAAGAACGTGCTGACCACATGGTCGCCGGCGGAGAACTCCTTCACCCCCGCACCCACTTCGGTGACGACCCCCGCACCATCTGACATCGGGATGCGCCGCACAGGCCCCACCCCGCGGCTGACGACACCGAAGTCGTGATAGTTCAGCGAGCTTGCATGGATGCGCACCGTGATCTCAGCGGGGCCGGGCGGGCGGGTTTCTAACGTCCCCGGGACCAGGCGGTCGAGCCCTCCGGGTGGTTCCAGATAGATGGCTTTCGATACGGTCAAGGGCGTTCCCTCCTGAGGGCATTGTCACGTTGGCGAGAATGATCGGCCGCCTGCCTGCACTATTGCGTCACGGTGCAGCCAAAAGCAGCACGGAACCAATGGCCGAAACTGTTCTGGCTTGAAGGTCCCATCAGGCGCGCGACCTCGCCGATCTTCAGGTCGCTCTCCTGCAGGTGACACGCGGGCAGCGCGCTCAGCCGCGTCGCGTTTCCGCGAGGTAACACCATCTGCCAATGAGGAACACGGTGAAGGGCAGAACTGCCGCGAGCGGTAGCCAGCGCAAGGCGACCTGAAGACCAACCGCGTCCGCTGCCATGCCGGTGATAAATGGGCCTGCTGCGAGGCCCAGTATGTTGTTGAACAACGTCAGGGTGGCAAATGCCGAGCCATGAATGGCTGGCGGTGTGGCACCGGCAATGATCGCGCTACAAGTGCCGAACGAGCTGGCAAGGAAGAACACCCCGGGCGCAAGGAGCGCGAGTTGCAGATTGCCCTGTGGCATGCGGAACGCGATCGCCAGCAGCGTGCCTAGCACGAGGCAATAGCCAATGGCCATGTTCCACCTCTTGAGCAACGAATCCGCGCTGATCCGATCGGTCATCACACCGCACAGGAGTTGGCCCAGGCCGCTGACAAGGACAAGGCCGGCAGCCAGTGCGGCCGCCTCGCTGACCGGCATGCCCCAGTAGCGGTTCAGGTAGCTGGGCAGCCACACGAAAAGAGTGCCCTGGACGAAGATCTGCAGGGCGCAGCCGAGGTACGCACAAAAGACAGAAGGGGACGGAAACAGGCCAGAGAAGAACGCACGCGGTGTCAGTTTCACATGCCCGTATGCCGGAGTTCTGTTCCCATTGTCCAGTCGGACACTTGCGAGTTTTTTTTCCGTAACCACGGAGCAGTAAATGATCACCAGCACAAAGCCAATGATCGCCATCAGAGCCATCGACCAGCGCCAGCCCAAGTGCGTCGCAATGAGGCCGGAAAGCGAGACACCGAGCACGGACCCAAAAGCAGCGGCAGATGTAAAGCCGCCGGCAATGGTAGACCGCATATGCTTTGGAAAGATGCTCACAAGCATAGCGAATCCGACACTGCCGTAGGCAGCCTCGCCGACGCCAACGAACAAGCGCGCGACGAACATCTCGTGGTAGTTAGCGGCGATAGCGCACCCGAGCGTGGCAACACTCCACACCGAAACCATTAGGGCAATGCTTTTGACGCGTCCCCAGCGGTCGGCGAGTATGGAGAACGGGAGGGTCAGTACGCCGACCATCAACGGCACCACGCTGCTAATCGAGCCGAGCTGTGTATCGGAAATCTGCCACTGCACCTTCAAGAGCGGAAACAAGGCATTGATCGCCTGCCGCGACATGTAGTCAGACAGTAACAGGCAGAACATCAATGAAAATACCACCCACGCGTAGGGGCGGGCGCCAGTGGTAGCCGCAGCCGGCTCAGCCGGCATCGCGTTACTTGTATACGTGCTCAATTCTGTCTCCTCTAATGATTCTTGAAACTCATGACTAGTAGTGCCGCCAGTTGTCGTGTGACCCCTGTGAGGCAAGGCCTTCAGGCAGGGCTGGCAGTGGTCATGAGAGGCCGTGGTCGCTGATGCCAGCTGCCGCGCCATGGCTTATCGTCTCGATTTCGCCATGCATCGGCGCACAGTTGCGGAACAAGCATCACAGGTCTGCTTGCGCAGAAAAAGGCGGGCAACCTCCAGGCAGGTGCGTGAACAGATCGCGGCCGACGAGTAAGGTTGCATCACGTTCGGCGACACGATCCCTGATATGGGACTCTTGCATCGGATCATCTAGCCTGGCGCGACATCCCGCTTTACCTTGCACGCCATGAACTTGGCCTTTTATGACAGTCATCCGCTGGCGCAGGGAGCACTGGATCACCTAGTGCCAAATTCAACACACCTCGAGGAGCCGGTTCTTACCCGTAATGTTGCAGCGCGGCTTGTTGCCGGATAACGCGGATAGGGGAGTTGCAAGCTATAGCAGACGTCCGCAACGCGCACGCTGCGGCGGTTCGGTGAGCAAGCGGTGCAGGTACGCATATGGCTCGACGTCACGGGCGCTGCGTGTGAGCATCACCCTTGCAAGGAGCCATGCCTGGTGACTATGGAAGCCCTTCCATAAGAGAAAGAGCTGGTTGGATACCAGTCCCGGTTTTCCGGGCTGACATCGCGATATTGTTTCAGCGTGTGCGCCGGTCGCCGGCGCTACGGTAGTCACCCGACCGGGTGTCTACCGTTACGGCACGTCCGTCAGGCAGTCATGCGGATCGTGCTCGTTGCGTCTTCCCGGCCGATGGCAATCGGCCGTGGTGCGGTCAGCAGAGTTCGCGAATGAAGGCTTCGGCCCGGGGCCATTCGCCATAGCCTGAAGCGGGATTCAGATGCCCGACTTCGCCGAGTTCGACGAAGCGACTGCCCCACGCCTGCGCCAGGTCGCGGGCGCGATCGAGACGCGTCAGCGGATCGTTGCTGCTTGCCGCAACGATGCTCGGAAACGGCAATGGCCCGCGCGGGATCGGCAGCCAGCCGTGGTCGCTCAGTGTGTCGGTTGTGGGGTAGCCTAGCGGCATGGGCGTCTCGAGGTCCGCCGGTGCTGCAAGCAGTGCGCCGAGGATCTCGCGGGTGGCGCCCCGGGCCGCCCAATGGGCGACCATCATCGCGCCAGCGCTGTGCGCCACGATGATCACTGGCCCCTCGATGGTGGCCAGGGCGCGATCGATCGCGTCGACGCGGGCCGCGCAACTCAGCTTGTCTTGCTCAAGCGGGGCGACGCTAACGACGCGAGGCAGCTTCGCCGCCAGCAGGGTCTGCCAGTGTTCCGGCACATGGTCACGCAGGCCAGGGACGATGAGGACGGTCGGTGCCGTAGCGGTCATATCGGTCTTTCAATAAGGTGCGTCACCGATGATGGCGGTGCGCTCCATCTTTCGGTGGCACGGGGGGTAATCCATCACTGCGTAGTGCTGGGTCGAACGGTTGTCCCAGAACGCAACACTGTTTTTCTTCCAGCGAAAACGCACCTGGTATTCGGGGATGGTGGCCTGGCTGACCAGGTAGCTAAGCAAATTGGCGGCACCCGGCGCCTTGTCGATGCCGAAGCGCACGTTGGCCGGCACGTTGTAATTGGTGAAGTGCGTCGTAAAGCTTCCGTTGACGAACAGGACCTTCTCTCCGGTTTCGGGATGGGTGCGCACAACGGGATGCTCGGCGTCCGGGAACTGAGCCTTCAGTGCAAGACGCTTTTCGATCGGCATGGCGGCACCGAAGCTGGCCTCGATGCCGTGGCGCGCGCGTAATGCGGCGATCTTCGTCTTGATCTCCTCGGGCAACTGGTTATAGGCCTCGACCATGTTGACCCACATCGTGTCGCCGCCCACGGGCGGGCACTCGATACAGCGCAGCACGCAGCCTAGCGGTGGCTTTTCGCGCCAGGTGGCATCGGTATGCCAGGAATTCTCGTTACGATCGGGAGGACTGTCCGGGGTTTTGTAGATCTGAACCAGTCCCGGGTAATCGGGATGGCTGCCCACCACCGGATGGTCCTCCAGCTCGCCAAAGCGGCGTGCAAAGGCCACGTGCTGCGCGCGCGTGATGTCCTGGTCGCGGAAGAACAGCACGCGATGCTTCAGGAGCAGGGCACGGATTTCCGCCATCTGTTGGTCGTCTTCGGCCGCCGCACCGAGGTTGACGTTGCTGAGCTCCGCACCGATCGTGCAAGTGACTTGCTCGACCTGGATCGAATTGCCCAGAGAGGTTGCGCGGACCACTGCGGGTGCCGCTTTGAGGCGCTGAATCATGAACCCTGTCTCCTATTGTCGATTAGGCCGATCGATCATTGAGAGTTTGGGCGTCGCGAGTTTCTCCCGCTTGTCAATACGTGACAGGCATTTATCATTCTATGTCAGTTGCCCGATGTGACTGGCACCCTCCGTATCGCGACGCGGTGCAGACCTCCCTGCCGGCTCTGCCGTTCCGAACTGACACGCCGAGCAGAATGCTCGGGGGGGCGGCTGCTCAGACAGAGGGCGCGCGGCCGCCGGTCCAGTCCTGGACCTTGTACCCGAACTCGTGCCTGAACCAGCGCGAGAATGAACTGGGGCCGCTGAAACCAAGGAGCAACGCAATTTCCGCATGCTTGCGCGACACCTCACTCAGGTATCGCACCACCAGATCCTTGCGTACCTCGTTCAGAAGCTCGTTGTACGACGTGCTTTCATCACCGAGCCGGCGCCGGATGGTCCGTACATCCACGCCGAGCAGGCCAGCAATACGGGCGAGGGAACATTCCCCCGAGGGCATCAACGCGACAATCATTCGACGCACTTTCTCGTCCGCCGTCTGCCCGCTGCGCGCGCTGACCGACTCGACATACTGCCGTGCATACTGATCCAGGCTGGAATAGGTGGAGAGGGGCGTTTGCAGGTGACTCTGGAAAAATACGATGCCATTGAATGCCGCGCCAAATTCCACCCGGTGCGAAAAGAGGCTCTGTCGCAGTAAGTGGGTCGAGAAGTGAAGAACCTCTGAGGTGCGGGTCCAGAACGTCCCCATGGGGGTGCCCGTCACCTCGGTGGCCCGCAACCCGCCCGGGTAGAGCACCGTCAGCACCCAGCGGCAGCGCGCCGGGTGCAGGCGTTCACGCTCGGTCGCGACCGGCATCGCCGCGACGGTCTCTTTGACCGCGTCCCACAAGTCGTGACTGAGGTAGCGCGTGATGCGCGGCCGGTTCGGCGCGCGCCGGCGGCGCGCCAGCGCGAGCGGATTGCCGGCCAGATAGCCGGCTTCGGTCAGCCAGGCGAAGAGGGCATTCAGAATGACCCAGCGCGTGCCGCACGCTGGCCGGCGACAGGGGCTCGGCAAAGGGGCGCCAGTCGCGGTGGCCGCGGCCGAGCTTCTTGCTGCCGGCGGCGCCGGAGAGCGCCGGCGGCAGCTGCAGGCGTTCGAGCGGGCTGGGCAGCGGGGCCGCCAAGCTTTCCAGGGGGTTGATCGGGAGCTCCGACCGGCGCCGCGCTGCAGGCCGACCTGGCTGAACTGCGCGGGCGCTTCTCCGAGACCCGCGCGCTGTATCGCGAGGTCTGCGGCCTGCTGTTCTTCCGCTATGGCGTCACGCCCACCGCCAACAAGCTCTACAGCCTGGGGCGCAAGGGCAGCATGGGCACGCCCGCCGAGGTGCTCCAGCAGTTCTGGCAGGAGCTGCGCGGGCGCACCCGCGTCACCATCGACCACCCCGATCTGCCGGATTCGTTGAAGGACATCGCGGCCGGGGCGGTCCAGACCATCTGGCTGGCGGCCAACGAGGCCGCCACCGCCGAACTCGCCACGCTGCGCGCCGAGGCGCGGCAATCCATCGAAGAAAACCAGGCGGACCTCGCCGCCGAGCGGCAGGCGCACGCCGCCACCCAGACCCGGCTGGAAGCGGGGCGGGCACAACTGAAGGCGGCGGGCCGCCAGTTGACGGAGCTGCGTACCCAATTCTCGACCGAGCTGGAGCGCGCCCGCGAGCAGGTGACCATTGCCCAGGAACGAGCCGACGCCAGCGAGCGGCGGGCACTACGCGGACTGGATGCGGAGCGCACCGCGCGCCAGAAGAGCGAGCGCGCACCGAAGAGTTGCGCGGCGAACTGGCAGCGGCACGCCAGGAGGCCCGCGACTCCGCAGTCGCGCAGGCCGAGGCCGGGCCCGACTCGAAGCCCAGGCGGCGGCGCTCACGGAGCGGCTCAACTAGCGGCTCGCGGCCGCCGAGGTGGCGCAACGCCAGGCCGCCGGCGAGCGGGACGCGGTGCAGACGGAACTCAGCACAGCGCCGGGCCGAGCGCGCCGAGGCGGAAGCCGTGCTGGCGCGCCAGCTGCTGGCAGAACTGCGCCTGCCGCGCGAGCAGGAACGGCGGCACAAATCCGGCGGCCCGGCATCGACCGATAGCGAAGCACCAAACGAAAAGCCGGCCGACGAGCACGGGGCGCCGACCGGGCACAACATACGTTCGGGCCTAATACTTTACCGTTACGAGATGGGCGACAGACTCCAGCACTTCGAGATCGTACTGTACGTGTTCAGTGAGATGAAGCGGGTTGGTTCAGCTGCAGCTCTTTGAACGAAACGAGCTTGCCTGCGATGGCGCTGGCAGCCACAGTAGGAGGGCTCGCCAGCCAGACTTGGCCAGGGCCCGAACGTCCAGGGAAGTTTCGGTTGATTGAGCTCACGGTTACCTGCTCAGGGCTCGTGGATGATCCCGGGCCGCAGTTTGCACATGCGCCGCATGAGGGCTGCAGAATGCGTGCACCTACCGCTTCAAAGGCCTTAAGGTAGCCTTTGTTCTGGCAATAGTCCCGCACGTCGGTCGTGCCGAACTGGAGATAGAGGGTCACGTGTTCGGGGATTCTCAGGCCACGTTCGGCGGCCCATTGGAATACCGCGTGATACTGGTCGAAGTCCTCGCGCTTACCTGCAGTGCAAGAGCCTCCATAGGCGATGTCGACTTTCACAGTCTCATCGAGTGTAGCGAGCGGCAAGCCGTTGCCAGGGTCGCCAGGACGTGCAACCATCGGAGACAGAACGCTGCAATCGACCTCAAGATTTGCGGCGTACTTCGCTCCTTCGTCACTGTGCATCCAGGGCTCGAGTTGGAACTCGACGCCACGCCGTTCCAGGAGGAAGCGAACAGTCTCGGCATCTGGCGCGACGATGCCAGTGAACCCACCCAATTCGGCGCACATGTTGGTAAGCGTTGCCCGTTCGTCCACGCTCATGGCGGAAACTACCGGGCCGGCGAATTCGAAGACCTTCCCAACGCCGGCACCCGCCTTGATTGCGGGCTGGGCCAGCAGTTGGAGAACAACGTCTTTGGCGGTGACGCCTGCCTGCAGCTTGCCACCGAGATGCACGCGGATCGACTCTGGCAGCGTCATGCGCACAGCACCGGTAACGAAGGCGTTGGCCATGTCGGTGGTGCCAACGCCGAAGGCTACGCAACCCAGGGCGCCGCTGTGAGGCGTATGAGAATCCGTGCCAACAACCACTTGACCGGGCAGGGCATACTGCTCGGCCATCATGGCGTGGGAGATGCCGGCGACGTTGTTTCCATCGTCCTTCGATAGCTCTTCATCCGTAAGGGTACGGTGAAACGTGAGCCCATAGGTCTTCACGAAGTCGCGCTGCGCGAATCGCATCTGCACGACGTTTTCGACAAGGCCATTGCGAACGTGAGCGGGGCTTTCTGTCACGTACGAAGTGTGGTCTTCGAAGACGACAATATGGTCAGCATGTTTCAACTTCACTGGCTTGCCGAATGTCGCGTGCAGCATATGAGCGCACATGCCGGTGTAATACTCGTGAATGAATCGCCAGTGGGCCTGAACAAAGATACCGTCGCCAGGCTTTGGGTCGGAAGACGTAACTGGCGTCGCCAGCAAGTTGCGTCGAACAATCTTTTCGAACAGTGTTTGGGGACGCTGTTCGTCGACCTTCGCGGCCGGCGTGACGTTGGTAAGGTACTGCTGGCCAAACTTGAGCAGGCCGCCATGCTTCAAAATGGAAGCTGCCAGCGCGTCTCGACCTCCCACGAGTTCATCAAGTGGAATTGCTTCCCCAGCTTCAAGGCGCGGAACCAGGCTGAAGTCCGTGGACGTGTAAAGACCAATGTTGTCCGCGTTCTGGCGATAAATCCGTTCGAAGCTTTTCGCGATGACTAGCCGGATGCCGGCGAGTTTTTCGGCCGCCGGGCTGTGTTCACGGGAGGAGCCTTTGCCGTAGCGATTGCCGGCGACGGTGATGTAGAACTTACCTTGCCGAACGGAATCGGGCTTAAACGGCAGCGTCGCACCGACCTTATATCCAGTGTACGGATACCGTCCTAGTGCGTCGTCGTAGTGGGTGAGAATGGGCACCGGCGTAATTTCGTCGGTGGAAACATCATTTCGAAGCGGCTCACGGTCGGCGGGAGTCAGTCTCTCCCCTTGCAGTTGCTTTTCCATTGCCGCCGTCGAGTGGACCAGATACAAGACGCGTCCATTCGGCTCGAGGACGTTCATGGGGATCTCCTGTGGGATTTCATTGGACTTTAAGTCGGTCTGTTCCCTAAGCCCAAGCGCTGATGTAGCATTCCCGGTATCGCGGCAGAATATATCGGGAAAACCCTAGCCGTGCACGGCTGTCCGACACTGCACTTGCGCTCACAAACAATGCACCGCATAGACCCTGTCAGTATTCAACTTTTCCTTTCCGTCGCGCGAGAAGGTTCCATCAAGCGTGCGGCGGAGCTCGAGCACATCGCCCAGTCGGCCCTGAGCCGACGAATTGCGGAACTGGAGCGCAACTTGGGGGTCGGGCTGTTTATCCGTTCCACCACCGGCGTGTCGCTTACAGACGCAGGGGAGCGTGCGCTGGAGTTGGGTAGGAAGCTCAATGCGGACATCGTTGCCTTCACTCGTGAGGTGCAGGACCTTGGGGACAAGGTCGCAGGCGTCGTAAGACTGTCTGCAAGTCCTTCGGCTATTATCGGTTTTCTTCCTGAGCGCTTGCATGGGTTCAAGCAGGCGCATCCGCTCGTCGAAATTGCGCTGTTTGAGCGATCGACGGCCGAGTCGATTCGCGCCTGTTTGGACGATGTCGTAGATGTGGGCATTGGCGTCGCAGCTAACGCTCCGCCTGGTTTAGAGTCGTGGCCTTTCGCCATTGACCCGCTCAACGTTGTAGTGCCGGTGAATCACTCGCTGGCAAAACGCAAGCGACTTCGGTATGCGGAGATTCTCGACCATCCTTTGGTAGTCGTGCAGCCTGGAGGTGCATTGGCGCAGGAACTCCGTGAACAGGCAACAAATCTTCGGGTGCCGTTTAACCAAAGCGTTGCTGTTTCCAGCTTTGAAGCCGGCTGTCGAATGGTGGAGGCCGGATTGGGCATAGCCGTGCTGCCAAATAGCGCCAGTGCGGCATATGCCGGCTCGGACAGATTCGTCAGAATACCGCTGCAAGAAACGTGGAGTAACCGCCGCTTACTTATCTACGCCCCCTATAAGAATCCGCGGCTCCGCGCGGTGTCAGCGTTGGTTGAGGCGCTGAAACAGCAAGGGTAACAGTGGATATGCTCGGGTGCGATAGCGGGTCTACCGCATTAGCACTCTGCTACGGCGGACTACCGCACTAAACTCCGTCCAATAGGTCATCGCGGACACGCGGTGCCACACAGTAGACGGAGACATAAATGCCCATCTCGCTTCTGAAGCAAGTGCGCAATGCATTTGTTGTGGTGACATCGTGTGCGCTCGTTACAGGGATCTTTTCTCCTGTAATTGCGCAAACACCCATCCGCTTGATTGTTCCTACACAGGCTGGTTCACAAGCAGATGCTGTTGCTCGCGCTATGAGCCCGTCACTGTCCAAGAATTTGGGTCACTCCGTTGTGATCGAGAATTTGCCTGGAGCCGGAGGCGTGCCGGGGACGCAGCAACTTGTTCGTGCGCCGAAAGACGGCTCGACGCTAGGATTGATCTCCTCGAACCACGTCATCAATCCGTTCATATACAAGAACGTGCCGTATGACGCGTTGAAGGACATAACTCCTATCACCGTCATCGGCACGTTGCCGCTGGTCCTTGTTGTGAATCCATCGGTACGCGCGAACAACACAAAGGAACTCATTGCAGTGCTGAAGTCCAACCCGGGCGAATACAACTATGGCTCGTCGGGTAACGGGACGGTTCTGCACCTTGCTGGGCAACTGTTCGCGAGCGAGGCAAAAGTCAATGTCAGCCACGTCCCGTACAAGGGGGCGGGCAACTATACGACTGATTTGGTCGGTGGTCAGGTTCAGTTCGGCTTCTTGACTCTTCAGACCGTCCTGCCTCTAGTTAAGAGCGGCAAGCTGAAGGCCATTGCAGTGTCGACGGCGCGGCGCGTGCCTGGCTTGCCCGACGTGCCGACGCTCGCAGAATCTGGACTGCCTCAGTACAACTTTGACGCCTGGCTTGCGATTGTGGGCCCGGCCGGCATGCAACCCCAAAACGTTACACAGTTGCAGTTGAAGATTAAGACGACTCTGCAAGAAAAGGACGTCCAGGAACAACTTGCGCAGCAGGGCGTGATCATCTCGACGTCGAGCGCTGAGGGTGCTCCCTCGTTCTTCAAGGCGGAATTAGATAAGCACGCCAAAATCGTGAAGCAGGCAGGTGCGACCCTTAACTGATTGACTATTCATTGGCGGGCGACGTCCAGATGTTGCTGAGTTCACACATGATTCCCTCCACCAGCGACTTGGCGAATAACAACCTGAGTCTTGTGCAGGGATTTTGCTCGCCGTTCATGAGCTATTGGCGGACGTCGAACCTGAGGCCGAATTGCGCGAGGCGATCAAGATCTGGTGCCCCGAGGACAGCGATGTACTGACGCAGAGCATCCTCATCCAACTCGATCCACGGATTCATCGGCTTCAGTATAAAACGGCAATATGCAATTTCATACTGAAACCCATTAAAGGTGCCCATGCGCCGGCGCGAGCCTCTTGCACGCTCGACACGCACGCGGGGAAGTTGGGGAATCAGCGGCCTTCCTTCTTATGAGCGGCCCCAACCGATGCGGTGCCGCGCCTGCGTGGCCTCGTGCCGGGCATCCTCCTCGCTGTGCAGGTAGCCGCTGGTCGTTGAGATCGACGCCAAAAATTGTCCCTGACATAGCGCAGGTCGACCTGATTGTCGGTCATGTGCGAGCCGGCGGTGTGGCGCAGCCAGTGAGCCGAGGCGCTCGCCAGGACATCGGCCTGCGCCGCCTACTCGGGCCCACGCGCCCGCAGCCGCGCGGCCGCCAGGCCGAACACCTCCTTCAGGATCAAGTGCAGCGCGCCGCGTGACAGGCCTTTTTCGTCGTGCTGCCGGTCCTTGCGGCCAATCACCGGCATCAGCAGCGGGCGCGTCTCGCCGGGTTGCGGGGTGGGCGCCAGCCCGTGGGCGCGGCGATAGCGTGCCAGTTCGGCGACCAGTTCGTCGGTGGCCGGCACCAGCCCGGTCTTGTCGCCCTTGCCGGTCACCTCCAGCCACCAGCGCTCGACGCCCTGGGCATCACGCCGGCAAAAGAACGCCCCCATCTCCGTGCCGGTGACTTCCGCCGCGCGCAATCCGCCCAGATAGAGCACGCTCAACAGCCAGCGGCAGCGCGCCGCATGCAGCCGCTCGCGCGCGGTGGCGGTGTCGGTCATACCCGGCATCGCTGCGACGGCGTCTTTGACGGGGTCCCACAACTCATGATTCAGGTAGCGCGTGATGCGTGGCTGCGTCGGCGCGCCAGCGCGAGCGGATTGCCGGCCAGGTAGCCGGCTTCGGTGAGCCAGGCGAACAGGGCGTTCAGGATCACCAGCGCGTGGCGCACGCTGGCCGGCGACAGGGGCCCAGCAAACGGCCGCCAGTCGGGGTGGCCGCGCGCAAGCTTCTTGCTGCCGGCGAGCACCAAGCGCGCCACGGGCTGCGGGTCGACGAGGAAGCGTTCATAAATGAGCAGGTCCTCGTGCGTCAACGACGAAAACGGCTTGCCCAGTTGCAGCACGGCCCACAGCAGCAGCCGCTCGACCTCGCGCCGGTAGGCGGCGAGGGTCGCGGCGCTGTCGGCATAGCGTGCGAGCCAGGCGGTGACGGCGGCGAGGTCGTCGCTCGCGGCGATGCGCGTGGCGGTGGCGCGACCGATGCCCGAAGACACACCGGTAATCACGACAACTTTGGAATTGGAAATGGCAGTTTCTTTCTGTATGGGTGAATTGGAACTGCGGTAAATCGGTCGTTGCGACGGAGGCACGCGGGATGCGCAGCCTCATCTGCGGGGCGACTATTTGCTGGCAACGGCGGTCGATTCGTCAGGCTGCCAGCCACCGCCAAGCGCCTTGAATGCCGCGACGGCAGCGCGCGCCGATTCCGTTTGCGCTTGGGCGCGCGCGTCTGACGCACGCAGCAGGCTTTCGTCGGCTTGCAGGACTTCAATCAGGCTGACGACGCCTTTCTGGTAGGCGGCAAACGAAGCATTTCGCGCGCGACTGAGCGAATCCACGCCTTGCGCGAGCACGGCCGCTTGCTCCTCGCGCTTGACCAGGGCAGAGAAAGCGTCTTCCACGTCCTCTGTTGCGCGCAGCACGGCGAGCCGGTACGCGGCGAGCATCTCAGCCTCTTGACCCTTGGCCTGATCGATTTGCGCGTTGATGCGGCCGAAGTCGAACAGGCGCCAGCGCAGACCGAGCACGCCGGCAAATTGACTTGCGCCGCTGCCGAACAGACTTCCGGCGCCCACCGACGTTGCGCTGCCAAGGAGCCCGCTGAGCGAGAACTTCGGGTAGTACTCCGCAATGGCGACGCCGATTCGTGCGTTGGAGGCCGCAAGGCGACGCTCGGCGATGATGAGGTCGGGACGGCGCCTCAGCAATTCGCCAGGGGATCCGCGGATCGCAATCTGCGGAGCGGCCGGGACATCACCGCCTTGCGCAAGCTCGGCTCGGTGCGTGCCAGGCAGCGAGCCCAGCATCACGTCTAGCGCGTTCATTGCCGCATCCAGGCCGGCTTCAAGCTGAGGGATCGACGCACGAACCTGAGCGAGCGCGCCTTCGGCCTGCCTGACTTGAAGTTCAGCGGCCAGGCCCTTGCCGTACAGCAGTTTGATGGTGGAGAGCAATTCCTCTTGCGTCTGTACCTGGTGGCGGGCCACCTTCAGGCGCGTCTGCAAGCCGCGGATGGTGATGTAGATATCGGCAGTCTGTGCGGCCACGGCCAGCCGTGTGGCGACTGCGCCCGCCTGGGAGGCTTGGTAATCGGCAAGTGCCGCCTCGCGGCCACGGCGCAGGCCGCCGAGTACGTCCAACTCCCAGCTTGCGTTGACATCGGCCTCAAATGCGCTGCCGTAGCGATCGAAGCCGGGCCTCGAATTCAACACGCGGCCCAAAGGGGTTTCGACGGACTGATACACACGCGCGGCCTGGCCAGTGATATTGCCGGAGGGCAGCAACGCGGCATTGGCAGCGCCCAAGCCCGCACGGGCTTGCGTGACGCGGGCGAAGGCCTGTGCAAGGTCCAGGTTCTGTTCCAGTGCGATCTGCACGAACAGCGTGAGTTGCGGATCCCCAAAGCCAGCCCACCATGCGGACAGATCGGCTTCGGCATTGGCAGTGCGCTGCTCAACGGCGGCCTGGCCCTGGAATCGTTCGGAAACCGGCACATCGGGCTTCACATAGTCGGGGCCGACGGCACAACCGGTTGCCAGGCTGGCAACAAAGAGGGCCGCAAGGGAGCGCTTTGGCAACATGGGTTCTTCCATCTGAATTTCAAGTGACTATAGTACAAAATGGTCACAAGTTGTTCAACTATCGCGACTCGCGTAAGCTGGAGCCCATGAAGACCACCCCTTACCCCGTTCCCGCCCGCGGCCCGGCGGACCATGACGTGCGAGACCAGATCGTCGCTGCCGCCACCGAGCACTTCAGCCGCTACGGCTACGAGAAGACCGCCGTTTCCGATCTGGCCAAGGCCATTGGTTATTCCAAGGCTTACATCTACAAGTTCTTCGAGTCCAAGCAGGCCATTGGCGAGATGATTTGCGCCAACTGCCTGCGCGAGATCGAGGCCGACGTGAGTGCCGCCCTGGCCGAAGCCGACTCCCCGCCAGAGAAGCTCCGGCGCATGTTCAAAGCCTTGACGGAGGCCAGCCTCCGGTTGTTTTCCCACGACCGCAAGCTGTACGAGATCGCCGCCTCGGCAGCGACTGAGCGCTGGCAAGCGGTGATCGCCTACGAAGAGCGCATCCAGAAGGCGCTGCGCGATGTGCTGCAGGAAGGTCGGGAGACGGGAGACTTCGAGCGCAAGACGCCGTTGGACGAGGCCACGACGGCCATCTACCTAGTCATGCGCCCGTACCTGAATCCGTTGCTTTTGCAGCACAGCTTTGACTACACGGAAAGTGCGCCCGGGCTGCTCTCCAGCCTCGTACTTCGGAGTCTTTCCCCCTGACGCGCGGATTTTTCTTTGTGACCATTGACTAAAATGGTCACGAGAACCAGAATGAAAGCCCAGATTATCCTGTCGATGGGGCTTTCATGCTTTCGCGTCGCTTTGTTACCTCTACCGTTATTTGTGCGTTGCCGCTCGCATTGAGCGCTTGCGGCGAAAAGGCCCCTGCCGATCCGCGCACCGAGGCGCCCTTGGTGCGGGCCGCGTTCGTCCAGCCAGTCGCTTCCGCATCGCGTTCATTCACTGGGGTCGTCGCTGCCAGGGTGCAGAGCGACCTCGGCTTCCGCGTGCCCGGCAAGGTGCTGGAGCGGCTTGTGGACGCGGGCCAAAGCGTCAAGCGCGGCCAGCCGCTCATGCGCATCGACCCTGTCGATCTGAAGCTCGCCGCGCATGCGCAGCAAGAAGCCGTGACCGCTGCACGGGCACGTGCGCAACAGACGGCGGAAGACGAAGCCCGCTACCGTGATCTGCGCGGAACGGGCGCGATTTCTGCCTCGGCCTATGACCAGGCCAAGGCCGCGGCGGACGCGGCCAAAGCCCAGTTGAGCGCGGCAGAAGCGCAGGCCGATGTTGCGCGTAACGCCAGCCGTTACGCCGAGCTTGTTGCCGATGGCGAAGGCGTGGTCATGGAAACGCTGGCCGAGCCCGGTCAGGTCGTCAACGCGGGGCAGGCGGTTGTGCGCCTGGCCCACGCTGGCCGCCGTGAGGCGGTGGTCCAGTTGCCGGAAACGTTGCGGCCAGCGATCGGCTCTCTCGCACAGGCCACGCTTTTCGGTGGGGAAAGCGCGCGCGTACCTGCCAAGCTGCGGCAGCTGTCAGATGCCGCCGATCGGCTTACCCGCACCTTCGAAGCACGCTTTGTGCTGGATGGGGAACTGGCCAATGCGCCGCTGGGCGCCACCGTGACGATCCAGATTCCCGATCGGCTTGCCATCGCGCAAGGCGATCTGCAGGTGCCGCTGGGCGCCGTGTTCGATGCGGGCAAGGGCCCCGGCGTGTGGGTCATCCAGGGGGATCCGGCCAAGGTGTCGTGGCGATCCGTCACCATCGTGCGCCTCGGCGACGAAGGGGCACGGGTTGCCGGCCAAGTCAAGCAAGGGGACCGGATTGTCGCGCTTGGCGCACAACTGCTGCGTGAAGGCCAACAAGTCCGTGTGGCAGGCCAGGGCGCCAGCACTGCCATCGCGGGGGTGCGCCCGTGAGCCAAGTTCGTTTTAACCTATCGGCACTCGCCGTGCGCGAGCGCGCCGTTACTCTGTTCCTCATCTGCCTGATCTCTCTGGCGGGACTCATTTCCTTCTTCAAGCTGGGCCGCGCGGAAGACCCGGCGTTTACGGTCAAGGTGATGACCATCATCACCGCGTGGCCTGGCGCCACCGCGCAGGAAATGCAGGACCAGGTGGCCGAGAAGATCGAAAAGCGCATGCAGGAGCTGCGCTGGTATGACCGCACGGAGACCTACACCCGGCCTGGACTGGCCTTCACAACGTTGACCTTGCTCGACAGCACGCCGCCGTCGGAAGTCCAGGAGGAGTTCTATCAAGCGCGCAAGAAAGTCAGCGATGAGGTGGCCAACCTTCCGCCCGGCGTGATCGGGCCGATGGTCAATGACGAATATGCAGACGTGACCTTTGCGCTGTTTGCGCTCAAGGCACAGGGCGAGCCGCAACGCGTGCTCGTGCGCGACGCGGAGACACTGCGCCAGCGGTTGCTGCACGTGCCCGGCGTCAAGAAGGTCAACATTATCGGCGAGCAGTCGGAGCGCATCTATGTCGAGTTTTCGCATGAGCGCCTCGCAACCCTTGGTTTGAGTCCGCAAGAGGTGTTTGCCGCGCTCAACAGCCAGAATGCCCTGACGGCGGCCGGCTCGGTAGAAACGAAAGGTCCGCAGGTCTTCATCCGTCTGGACGGTGCGTTCGACGAGCTACAGAAGATTCGTGATACGCCGGTTGTGTCGCAGGGCCGCACGTTGAAGCTGTCGGACATTGCCACGGTCAAACGCGGCTATGAAGACCCGGCCACGCTCATGGTGCGCAATGGTGGGCAGCCTGCCTTGCTGCTGGGCATCGTCATGCGCGAAGGCTGGAACGGTCTGGATCTGGGCAAGGCGCTCGACAAGGAGGTCGGCGCCGTCAATGCCGACATGCCGCTCGGCATGAGCCTGACCAAGGTGACGGACCAGGCAGTCAACATCAGTTCGGCCGTCGACGAGTTCATGCTCAAGTTCTTCGCCGCGCTCCTGGTTGTCATGCTGGTGAGCTTCGTCAGCATGGGCTGGCGCGCCGGCTTGGTGGTAGCCGCAGCCGTTCCGCTGACACTGGCGGTGGTCTTCGTGCTGATGGCCGCAACGGGCAAGAACTTCGACCGCATCACGCTGGGGTCCTTGATTCTGGCGCTGGGCCTGCTGGTGGACGACGCCATCATCGCCATCGAAATGATGGTGGTGAAGATGGAAGAGGGCTACAGCCGCGTGGCCGCTTCGGCCTACGCGTGGAGCCACACCGCCGCGCCCATGCTGTCGGGCACGCTGGTGACCGCCGTCGGCTTCATGCCCAACGGCTTTGCCCGCTCCACCGCGGGTGAATACACCAGCAACATGTTTTGGATTGTCGGCATTGCGCTGATCGCGTCGTGGGTTGTCGCGGTGGTGTTCACGCCTTACCTGGGCGTGAAGATGCTGCCCGACTTCAAGAAGGTCGAAGGCGGCCACGATGCGATTTACGACACCCCGCGCTACAACCGCTTCCGTGCGCTGCTCGGGCGCGTGATTGCGCGCAAATGGCTGGTCGCTGGCTCGGTGGTGGGGCTCTTCGCCTTGGCTATTCTCGGCATGGCGGTGGTCAAGAAACAGTTCTTCCCGATTTCGGATCGACCCGAAGTGCTGGTCGAAGTGCAGATGCCCTATGGCGCGTCGATCAACCAGACCAGCGCCGCCACGGCCAAGCTGGAAGCGTGGCTGGCCAAACAGAAGGAAGCCAGAATCGTGACGGCTTACGTTGGCCAGGGCGCGCCGCGCTTCTATCTGGCGATGGGGCCGGAACTGCCCGATCCGTCGTTCGCCAAGATCGTGATCCGTACGGATAGCCAGGAAGAGCGCGACGCGGTGAAGCAGCGCCTGCGCCAGGCCATTGCCGACGGTCTTGCCCCCGAGGCGCGCGTGCGGGTCACGCAACTCGTGTTCGGTCCATATTCGCCGTTCCCGGTTGCTTACCGCGTGAGCGGACCGGATGCGCAGACGTTGCGCCGCATCGCGGCCGATGTCCAGCAGGTGATGGACGCAAGCCCGATGATGCGCACCGTCAATACCGACTGGGGCATGCGTGTACCCACGCTGCACTTCACCTTGCAGCAGGATCGTTTGCAGGCCGTGGGGTTGGGCTCCAGCGCCGTCGCGCAACAACTGCAATTCCTGCTCAACGGCATTCCGGTGACGGCCGTGCGCGAGGACATCCGTACCGTGCAGGTGACGGCCCGCTCGGCTGGCGACGTTCGACTCGACCCCGCCAAGATTGGCGACTTCACGCTGGCAGGCGCCAACGGGCAACGCATTCCGCTCTCACAGGTGGGAAAGATCGATGTGCGCATGGAAGAGCCCATCATGCGCAGGCGCGACCGCATGCCGACCATCACGGTGCGCGGCGATATTGCCGATGGGCTGCAGCCGCCCGACGTGTCGACGGCGATCAGCAAGCAGCTTCAGCCCATCATCGAGAAACTGCCGAGCGGATATCGTATTGAGCAAGCGGGCTCCATTGAAGAGTCGGGCAAGGCGACGAAAGCCATGCTACCGCTGTTCCCGATCATGCTGGCGGTGACCCTGCTGATCCTCATCTTTCAGGTGCGGTCCATCCCGGCGATGGTGATGGTTTTCCTGACCAGCCCACTCGGCTTGATTGGCGTGGTGCCGACCTTGATTCTGTTTGGGCAGCCATTCGGCATCAACGCGTTGGTCGGCTTGATCGCCCTGTCGGGCATCTTGATGCGCAACACGTTGATCCTGATCGGGCAGATTCAGCACAACAAGGAGGAAGGGTTGGATCCGTTCAGGGCCGTCGTGGAAGCCACCGTCCAGCGTGCGCGTCCTGTGATTCTCACCGCATTGGCCGCCATCCTGGCTTTCATCCCGCTGACCCATTCGGTGTTCTGGGGGGCACTCGCTTACACGCTCATCGGCGGGACGTTTGCGGGGACGATCTTGACCCTGGTGTTCCTGCCGGCCATGTACTCCATCTGGTTCAGGATCCGGCCCGGCAACGCGGCCGATGCGCACCGCGATCGGCACGAGACCGCGCAGCCCGCCGCAGAACTGGTGCCCGAGTAATGGTGATCTGCAAGGGTATGTGCCCGCCACATTGCCGCTGGTTTCAATTCATTTGCATCGCGCCCACGCCGTAGCCGGATAGGAGCAGCAGCTTTTTTTTGTCACCCCCGCCTGCCCATTTCTACCTCCGTGTCTCCATACCTTAGGGCAGGCGGGTTTTTCTCTGTGCCGGAATGTCTGTTCATGACAGAGCGGTACTGCGCAAGATATACATCTACGGTTATCTCAACCGCGTGTAGCCGCGCCCACGCCAGGAGCGTAGGCGACGCGCCGTTCTCTACCTGCAGATCGCTAGATGTATACGCCGGCGTTATCCTGCCAATGCTCAATGGTTGACGCGGCCTTTGGTCAGGCGGTCCCATTTTCGGTGAGACTGAGTTCCCTCGACATCGCCTCGCGCATGACGAACTTCTGCACCTTCCCGCGATGGTCATCGGCATCTCGGCGACGAAGCAGATGTAGGGCGGGATTTTGTAATGCGCCATGACGCAGATTCGCAGGCAAGAGAATTCAACTTCCGGGTGATCGACCTGGGGCGATGAACATCGTCGGCACGTCGTGCAGGGCCGTGCAGCGTTCCTCGCGCACCGCCGACATGGTTGCAACGAGGTCGAACGCCTCGCCCGGGAAGACCGTATACGCACCTGTGGACGCGCGCGCCAATACGGCCACTACCATTCTGAAACAGTGGTAAAAAGCGCGGCGTTCAGATGGCAGACGGATGCTTCGCCAGCGGCGTTACCTGGATCGTCATATAGGGAAACAGCGGAAGCGATGAGAGCAATTCGTGCAATTCGTCGTTGCTCTCGACATCAAAAACGCTGACGTTGGAATAGCGCCCAACGATGCGCCAGAGGTGCGGCCACTTGCCCGCTTTCTGGATCTCGATGGCACGGGCTTTCTCTGCTGCCTTGAGGGTGTCGACCCGGTCTGCCGGGAGGGATTCAGGAATCTTTACGTCCATTTGAACACAGTAAAGCATGGTGTCTCCTTGTCTGTCGACTGTTGTGGCGAGGCCAGGCCGGTCCCCGAACAGGCCTGCTGTGGTGGCGCTTTCCGTCGGATCGGCGCTCAGCCAGCGACGTTGACGTCGCCGGAAACCGGCGCGGTACGGAAGGGTTTGAGCTGGCCGATGAAGGTCTTCCCATGCTCGAACCATTCCTTGCGGATGTCGGACGCAAGATAGCTTTCGTAAGCCGCTTCGTTCTCGAACCAGCATTCGCCAATGGCATCGACGTGCCCGATGTCGAAGAAGGGTACATGGGTGTCGGTTGGCTGCTCGGCGACAAGACGGACTTCATACTTGTGCAGGCCCGGCACTTCGCGCGACATTTCATCGTGGCGCAGGCATTCCGCGCGGAAGGTATCGTCGGACATGCCCTCTGGCTTGACCAGCAGGTACAGCATGCGAATCATGTTGGCTCCCCTGTCTCTGAATAGGCTGGTATCTTGGTTCTGCGTTTTCTACTGCGATAGCGCCGTACTTCAGGTTTGCGCCCGCACCGAGTGTGCCAGCGCTCCGGCCTCATAGTGATTGTCTTCTTCCCCGATGTTCTCGATGGCAATGCCGCGCGTCTCCGGCAGTAGCAGGATGCCGAACACCGCGAAAGTATAGGCAACCAGGCAGAATGCGCCCATGGCATTGGCCAAGCCGATGTGGGTAGACAGCACGCCGACACCGACGACGGATCCTGCGCCTACCGACTTGCCCACGTTGTAGGCAAAACCCATACACGTGGTGCGCACATGGGTGGGAAACAGTTCGCTGAGGAAGGGCCCCAGGGCAGCGAACATGCCAATCGCCGAGAAGCCGACCAGGAAGCCCAGGATGGCGGTGAGGGTGGAGTTCAGCGGCAGCAGCATATAGCTGACCGTAACGATCCATGCGCAGACCGATAGCAGAATCAGCGTGGGCCGCCGACCGATTCGATCGCAAAGATCGGCCGCCACTGCGAAACCGCAAAACGAGCCGAAGGCCATGATGAAGACCGTGACGATTTTCGATGCGGCAGCGACCTCCCGCTGGCTGAGCAAGGAAGGCAGCCAGATCAGGATGGCGTAGCAGCCTGCCTGCAGCCCGATCACCAGCACGCTCGACAGGATCAGTGAACGTGCGTACTTGCGGTTGAACACCGAGGCCAGCGAAGCGCGCGGTGCGCAGCTCCGCCGGGCGCGCTCGAACATCGGCGCGTCCTTGATATGGCGCCGGATGAACAGCACGATCGAGGCCGGAATGATGCCGCTCCAGAACGCTACGCGCCACGCCATTTCCGAGGGCAGCCACGCCAGCAGTAGGGTGGCCACGACGACTGATAGCGCCCAGCCCAGGGCAAAGCCCGATTGCACATAGCCCATAGCCTTGCCGCGATGCTTGGCATCGATCACCTCGGCCATCAGCGCCGCGCCCACCGCCCATTCACCGCCAAAGCCGAGGCCTTGCAGTGTGCGAGCGATCAGCAGCTGGTTATACGTCTGGGCGAAGCCCGCAAGCACGCCGAACAACGTGAACCAGATGATGGCCAGCACCAGGATGCGGGCGCGGCCGTATCGGTCGCTGAGGATGCCGGCGCCCCAGCCACCGATGGCCGTGACGATCAATGCCACGGTGCCGAGCACGCCAACTTCCGGCTTGGTCAGCCCCCACGCAATCGTCAGGGCGGGCAGCAGGAAACTGAACATCTGCATGTCGAACGAGTCCAGCGCCCAGCCCGAATAGCAGGCCCAGAACGTCTTTTTCTGCTGGGGTGTCCCAGTCTTGTACCAATCAAGCATACCTGTCTCCTTTGTCTGTCGAATATTGTGTGTGCTTTGCCAACGCTCGCTGGATCTGCGCCAGGACGGCAGTGGGATGTGAGAGGCTAGGCGTATTCGCCGATCACCATGGAGGTGAACTCGAGCTCCACGTCAGTGAGGGACTGAAGCGATTGCGGCGACATGTCGCCGACAATCTCGATGACCGAAACGCCGTGTGGGCCGATGGCGAAGGTGCCGAGTTCGGTGTACACGCGGCTCACGCAGGCGAGACCTGTCAACGGATAGCTGCACTCGCGGCGCAGCTTGCTCGTCCCGTCCTTGGTCAGATGGTCCATCATGACGAACACGCGCTTGGCCCCGATGGCTAGGTCCATCGCGCCGCCCACGGCGGGAATGGCATCCGGCGCGCCGGTGTGCCAGTTGGCCAGGTCGCCGCGCTCCGATACCTGAAATGCGCCAAGCACGCAGATGTCGAGATGGCCGCCGCGCATCATCCCGAACGCGTCGGCGTGGTGGAAGAATGCGGCGCCCTTGTCGAGGCGAATCGCCTCCTTTCCCGCGTTGATCAGGTCCCAGTCCTCCTGCCCGGGTTCGGCAGCCGACCATTGGCCGAGCACACCGTTCTCGCTGTGCAGGATGACTTCCCGGTATCGGGGCAGGTGGTTGGCCACCAGGGTGGGCAAACCAATACCGAGGTTCACATAGGACCCGTTCGGGATGTCGCGCGCCACGCGCGCGGCCAGCAGGCTTCTTGCCACGTGATCCATTACGCTCACCCTGCCAGCATGGCTTCAGCTTGTGCTACGGCGCCGCGCAGCACCACGCGGTTGACGAAGATTCCAGGCGTCACGACGTCCTCGGGGTCAAGCTCGCCCAGTTCGCAGATGCGAGCCACGGCGGCGATCGTCTGGCTTGCCGCCATCGCCATGACGGGCGCGAAGTTGCGCGCGGTCTTGTTATAGATGAGATTGCCCCAGCGGTCGGCCGCCGCAGCGTTGATTAGCGCGACATCGACATGGAGGGGGTGTTCGAGAACGTAGCCGCGACCGTCGATTTGGCGAGTCTCCTTGCCCTGCGCCAGCAGCGTGCCGTAGCCGGTGGGGGTGTAGAAGGCGCCGATGCCGCTGCCCGCGGCACGCAGGCGCTCCGCCAGGGTGCCTTGCGGCACGACTTCCAGTTCGATCTGGCCGGCGCGGTACAGTTCTTCAAATACGTACGCATCGCGTTGGCGCGGGAAGGAGCACAGCAGCTTGCGCACCCGGCGGGTCTTGAGCAGCGCCGCCAGCCCGGTGTCGCCATTGCCGGCGTTGTTGCTGACCACTGTCAGTTCCTTGGCGCCCTGTTCGATCAGGGCGTCAATCAGTTCGTCAGGCATGCCGGCGCCACCGAAGCCCCCGATCGCGATCGTGGCACCGTCTTGGACGTCGTCCATGGCATCGCGCGCCGTTGTGTAAAGCTTGTCGATCATGTTTCGCTCGATTGTTGTCTGGCGAAGCTAGATTGCCACGCAGCCTGTGGGCGCTCAATTTTGCCTTTTGCAAGCGCCCTTAGCGCTGGGTTAATTCGGGGGTGACCGCGGTCTCATTGAGTGATGAGACCAGCGCTCGTCGCTCTCTCATTGAGAGCGACAACATTGCTCATTCGATGCAGCAAGGTGAATCGGAGAAAGGGTAAGAGGGCAGAACGTGCACGGCTCTACGAGCCATCACCACCGGGGGCGTAGCGGCCGATCAGCCGGTTCGCAAACTCCCTTGCGAAGCTGGACAAGCCTTCAATGTCGCGCGCGCAGACCTGGAAGGTGCGAACGGCCCAGTCATCGCGCAGATTGCAGGCTCCGATGGGCTGGTTGCCTTTGAGGCGGGCGAACGCGGCCTTAGGCATGATGGCAATGCCGGCGTTGGCGGCTACCATGCGGCAGATGGCATCGTAGCTGGCCACATGGACGCGGATGGTCATGGGCTTGTGCAAGGCGCCTGCAGCGCGCGTCATGAATACCTGGAACGCGCTGCCTTCGAGCAGGGCGACAAAGGCATATTCCAGCGCTTGCTCGAACCAGACCTCTTCCTCTGCCAGCAAGGGATGCCCCAGCGGAGCGACCAGGATCAGCCCGCTCTTGACGAAGGGCACAGCCTGCAGCCCGGCGGTGGGCACATTGCCGGAGATGATGCCCAGGTCGGCACCGCCTTCGCGCACGAGGCGGACAATGTCGTCGCTGAGCCGCTCGCGCACGTCGATGCGTACGTCGGGGTGGGTCGCGAGATAGTCGCCGATAACTGGCGGCAGGTACTCAGTGATAGCCGTGGTATTGGCCACCAGCTTGAGCTGTCCGCTCAGGCCCGCCGTGAAAGGCTGGAGATTGCCGGTGAGCCGTTCCAGTTCTGCAAGCACCACGCGCGCATGCCGGAGATAGACGTCGCCGGCGGCCGTCAACGTTACGCCCTGGGGCGAGCGCTCCAGCAGGCGGACCCCCAGCGTATCCTCTAGGTTCTTGATGCGGTTGCTGACCGCCGGGACCGAGAGAAACGAACGCTCGGCGCCCCGGGTCAGGCTGTGCGTTTCCGCGACATTGACGAAAAGGCGGAAATCGGTGATGTCGAAGGGGACGGCCATGCTGCGGATCTCGCGGCGAGATGTTAGAGCCGCCATGGCAGGGCGCAACAGCGGCGGGGAAGCGGTCGGCCGAGACGGGCAGCGTCAAGCCGTGCCGCGGCACGGCCGCCCGCGGGCCGTTACCAGGTGGCGGGCTCAAAGAGGAAACCCTGGCCCTCTCGCCTGATGTAGCCGCAGTGGGGCTGGCCGAAATGCACCGGCAAGACCAGCGCTTCGCTGTCGGCGGCCTGATTGAGCAAGGCCAGCCGCGTGGTGCGCGCCAGGTCGGGACGGATGCAGTAGCCGGAGTTTACATCCGGGCGCACGATCTGCAACGGACTGTGCAGGATGTCGCCGCAGAACACCGCCTCCTCGCCCCGCGAGCGCACGCGGAAGGCTACCTGTCCCGGGCTGTGTCCCGCAGCCGGTTCTACCTGCAGGCACCCGGCGATTTCTTGCCCTGGCACGATCATCTCCGCCAGGCCTTCCTTGACGACCGGCATCACGCTGTCGAAAAACGCCTCGCCAAACACGTCCACCACGCCGGGCTCCTTGTTGCGCCCCGCGTCGCAGAAAACAAAGTCGTCCTTGGGGATGTAGTAGCGCGCATTGGGGAAGGTCGGCGCCCAGCGGCCGTCCTGCCAGGTGGTATTCCAGCCGACGTGGTCGGCATGCAGATGCGTCATCACCACATGGGTGACCTGCTCCGGTGCGGCGCCGGCCGCAATCATCCATTCACGCACCAGCGTGTTGAGCATGTGCATGCGCGCAATACCGGCGCGGGGCTTGAAGTTGCCCACGCCGGTATCGACGATGACGACGTTGTCGCCCGCATGCACGATCCAGAACTGGATCGTCACAATCAGCTTGTTCATGTGCGGGATCCAGTGGTGTGGCGCCATCAGGTCCACATTCGCATCGAGCACGGACCGGTCGAGGTCCGGAAAGAGAAAGGCCGGATCATGCGTCGGCCCAGCGTACTCGAGAATTCGGGTGATTTTTATGTCACCAAGGGTGCGTGATTGCATCATGTGCCTTGTCTCCCAGATATGGATGGCGAGCCCCGTTCGTGGCTCATACGGCATAGCCATCCCGGCGCCAGGCGCAAAGGATCGGCGATATCCGGCTTTGCGCCAATTTTGCGTTCTGAAAGAGGGCTTTCAAGCAGGTTTATAGAGCGGACCCGCTGCCATAATGCGCCTACCGGCGCGGCATCCGAAAGCCCGGACCCTGCTGGATCTGTCGTGAGCCGTTCCTGCCCGTTCGCTGCAGGCATACTTGGCCTCGGAGTATGTGCAGGCGATCCTTCTCGTGTCCAAGACCGATTAGGTCTTCTTCCATACCTACAAGGTATTCTTGACGGAATAGCAGACCGGATGTTTAGAAAATGCAATTAATCGCCAACAGCAGCCTACATCCATGATGCTGGGTTATCGCCACCTCGAGAAGGCGCGCGCTTTGAAACCAGCTGGTGGAAGCGAGCAAGGCGTAGATGATCGGCCCACAGAACCTGCATGGCTGGTCGGAATTGTGAGGCTCTGCTGCGCGCCGACCTTCCGGGTCTTTCTACCGACTTCACTAACTACCCGCTGCACCGACAATGGCTCGCGCTGACGGGCACAGGTGATCGACGAGTTGCCGTGCCGCGACGGGCAAGCCCTCATAGGACCGTATGCAAAGGTTCAACTTGCGATGCGCCCAGGGCGCATCGAATGCGATTACGCGAATGGCCAGTGTCTTGGCATAGCGCCGGGCCAGGCTGATGGGCAAGATGCCGATTCCCATATCAGCTTCCACCATCAGGCAGACGGCATCGTAGCTGTTGACCTGCATGCGGAATTTCACTGGGACGCCGTTCTCGCTGGCAAAGCGCAGCAATTGCATATTGATGTAGCTGCCGGTTTGCAGTCCGATCAGGTAGTGATCGAGTACCTCTGTTGTGGTCAGCTTCTTGCGCGAGGCTAACGCATGACGCCGCGACACTACCACGACGAGGTCGTCCTCGCGATACGGCAGCGTGATCACGCCTTGCGGCGACGTGCCGAGGTCCGCGAAGCAGCCGATGTCTGCCGCGTTCTCTGCGACGCCCCTCAGGATCGCGGTGCTGATGCGCTCCTCGAGCTGCAGTTGTACGTCAGGGTACTTCTCAATGAAGCCATGCAGATCCGCGGGCAGGAACTGGGCGATCGAGGAGACGTTGGCATAGATGCGAACCAGGCCGCGGGTGCCGGTGGCGTAGTCCTGCATCATCGTGGCGATATTCTCGAGGTCGTTGACGATGCCGCGCGACAGGTTCTGCAGGGCGATGCCGGCCGGCGTCGGCACGATGCCCTTGTTGCTGCGTTCGAGCAATTGTGTGCGCAAGGTATCCTCTAGATCGCTGATGCGCTTGCTGACTGCTGAGGCGGCGATATGCTCCCGTTCCGCGGCGGCCGCGATCGTACCGAGTTCGGAAACTGCAAGGAATAGCCGCAGCGAAACGGGGTCTATCTTCATGACGTCAGCGGACCGGGCGACAGATAGCTGGCATTATGCGCGCCACGCAAGTTCCAGGATAGCGCGCAGGTCGGCTTCGGTCGTGATTGGCCTGACGTTGTTGCGCGTCACCATCGGATGCTCGAGCGCAGGCCCGATCATGGCATCGACTTGTGCCCGCGTCAGGCCCAGATCGTCCAGCGTGGTTGGCATGCCCAGGCGAACCAGCAAGTTGTGAAGGATGGCATGAAACGGCATGCCTGGCTGGCCGATGGCGGCGGCCAGGCGCTCGTGCTGCGGCTTGATCCAACCCTCGAGCCATTTGGACTGGGCGAGCATCAGCACACATGCCGCATCGCTGTGCGCAATGCCACCATAGGGACCGATGATATGGACCATCCAGTGGCTGAAGCCGTGCGGCACGGACATCTGGCCCATGCCGGTGTACCAGGTGGCCAACTGGCACTGCGTGAAGGCTTCGGTCGCGCTCGCGTCGCCGAGCTTTGGCAGGTTTTGCACGTACAGCGCGATGGCTCGCTCGGCCAGCAGGCTCGTAAAGGGATGCGGCGACGACGAGCAGGCCGTGTTGATGGCGTGGTCCAGGCCGCGAATACCGGTAGACCACAACAGCCGCACCGGTGTCTGGTGCAACAGGTCCGGGTCATAGAGGACGGCCACGGGCGATCCGTCGGGCACCACGAAACGGGCTTTCAGCCGGGTTTCGTCGTCGATCGGCGTGCTGACCGGGGTCCATTCCGACGTAGCCAGTGTCGTCGGGATCGCGATCTGGCGGATGGCAGCAGGCGCCTGCGATGTCGTCAGCATCTCAGTGCCGTCCGCTGACACGACGAACTGCAGCTTGAGCAGGCTATCGCGGTCGTAGGCATTCTCCGAGATGCACAACTGCATCGCCTTACACATGTCCATGACCGAGCCGCCACCGACGGAGACAATGACATCCGCACGGGCGTCGCGTGCTTGTCTGGCAGCCCGCAGGACGTTGGACAGCGGAGAATGTTCGCCCACTTCGTCGGTCAGCCCGACGATCATCTCCCCAAGCCGCGCCTGCAACCGGTCGATAAATGCGGTCTTTGTCCGGATTGAGCGGGAACACACAACAAAGACGCGATGGTATCCGAACAGCGTCAAGACGTCAGGCAAGGCCTCGATGGCCGAAACATTGTGGATGACCCGCTCATGTCCGGTAAAGCGGTAGCGCTTGGGCTCGGTGTTTTCCATCTGGCATCCTCGTGAAGGGTAGGGAAGGTAGCCAGATGATGGCGCCGGAACCGCCGCCAGGAAATCAGTGAATCGAGAGCCTGCCATCGCCGATGGCGATGGCAGGGCGCGCGGCATTCGACCGACATGTCCGCCGACGATCAGGCTGTTGCGTCTTCGTCTCGAGGACACGATGTCGGGTTCGCATCCCATGGGCAAATGCACGCACCGGCAGCGGACGCTTCCATGATTGAGTCGAGCGCAGCCATCAAACTATGTTTCGCTTGAGTTGGAACGCCACGGATACGCGATCCGCCGGATAAATAGTGCCCGAAATCTCGAGAATCTTGCCGGCCCGTTTATAGTGACGAACCAGGTGCAGACCGGCTGATCTAGCTGCTACGCCAAGCCTATCGGCCAAAGGCTCTGAGATCACCACGGCAGTGACGATCTGTCGGATTTCATCGATTGCCATGCCGCGCTAGCTCTCGATGATTGCACTGACCAATGTGGTGGACTGACTGAGGATGATGGTGAGGGTGGGTCTGCATGCCCATCCGACTCGCTGCTGGGACCTATTGCATTGCGGTGCGCGAAGTCAGCTACTGGCTGCGGAGGCCCATGGCCAGTCATGTGGGTGATCACGAGTTCGAGAACTCCTCCGGGGGGACTGGCGAGTGGCAGTTCGTCGATCGTGTGCGAATGCAAAATCAGGATCCTGCGGGCCTGGGCGGATTC
This sequence comes from Cupriavidus sp. GW823-FHT06D04, assembly GCF_058795055.1. Classification (NCBI taxonomy): domain Bacteria; kingdom Pseudomonadati; phylum Pseudomonadota; class Betaproteobacteria; order Burkholderiales; family Burkholderiaceae; genus Cupriavidus; species Cupriavidus sp. GW823-FHT06D04. The sequence continues at coordinate 40,259 of NZ_JBXAHL010000045.1, forward strand.
GTGGCGACGGGAAGCCCAGCGAAGTCGCATGCGTCGCTTACGAAAGCGCGCGCGGGGGCGCTCCTATCTAACGACATCACGCGCAATGCCAAGGAAGTCTCCACTGGGAACGCAGACACGCCGATAGCCGGGCTGTCCACGCCCTCTTGGGCGCCATGTTGATTGAACATCTTGGCGGCCGTCGCTACGCCAGGCTGGCGTTCTCCGTGAAGCATGATCCCAGGAACTGCATGACAGCCTGGATCCGCGGCGCACGTCGGATGTCAGCGTGCACGGCGAGCCAGATCTCGCGTTCGAAGCGCTTGCCCTTGCTCCTCACGCGCCGGAGACCATCGTCCCGGTCGCCCAGGAAGTACGGCAGCGCGGCGATGCCGACACCCGCGCGTGCCGCCGCGGCCTGGATTTCCAGTTCGTTGCTGACCATCACGATCGGCCGGGTTCCCGCCTGCTGCTTCAGCCAATTCTGCTGGGGCGAGCCCTCCATGCTGTCGTCGTAGGCGATAAAGCCATAGTCGGATGGCGTGGTGGCACTCAGGTAGCTGGCGGAGCTATAGAGTGAAAACACGACGACACCAAGCTTGCGCACCACCAGATCGCCTTCGCTGGGTCGAGTCAGCCGTACGGCCAGATCGGCCTCGCGCCGCGACAGCGAGGCCATGTGCGTGGTCCCCGTCAGGCAGATGCGCAGAGCCGGATGCTGTTCACGCAAGCGGCCTAGCTGGGGCGCGATCACCGCCGCGGCCATCGAAGGCGGCGCACTGATCGTGACATCGCCGCTGACGCCGGTCTGCCCGGCCGCCGCCGTACGCTCCACCGCGAACGATTCCTGCTCCATGCGGGCGCCCAGCGCGGCTACGCGTTCGCCTTCGCCGGTCAGCAGATAGGCACGCGGACGCCGGTCAACCAGCTTGAGGCAAAGCGCTGCCTCCAGCGCCGAGATGCGCCGGGCCACCGTGGCGTGGTCCACCTTAAGCCGCCGCGCCGCGCCGGACAGTGAGCCTTCCTGCGCAAAGACGCTGAAATGGCGAAGATCCTCCCAGTCGAACATGGTTAATTTTTCACAGATGATGTGAATAAATAGGGAATTCTACACAAGTTAGAAAACTCGCAAAATGGCACCCATGCCGTCGCGGGGCGGGAATTGCCAAGCGGTTCCTCCGCCTTGCCGCCGGCCATCGTCCACCATGCTTGCCCAGACCGGCCCGAGGCCTGCATGGCGCACGCAAAGACAAGGAGTCAGCCATGCGCAAGCCAGACAGCCTCGCCTACGTCGGCATCATTGTTTCGACCTTCTTCTGGGGTACCAACTTCAACGCCGGCGCATTGATCATCCGGCATATGACGCCAATCAGCGCATCGATCGAGCGCTTCCTGATCTCGACGACCCTGCTGTTGTTGATCTTCGGGCTGCAAGGCAAGCTTCGGCTCAGCGTGCTGCGCGAAAACTTGTGGGCATACGTGGGCCTCGGGCTGCTTGGCTTTACCGCCTTCAATCTCGCCACCTTCTTTGGCCTGCAAACGACCACGCCGATCAATGGAGCGCTGATTCTCGCCACTACGCCGCTGTGGACCATGCTTCTTGCCGTGGTCTTCGAGCGCGAGCGCATCGATACCGGGCGCGCCATCGGCTTGTTCTTCGGGCTACTCGGCGTGGGGTTGGTCATCACGCGCGGCGACGTACAGATGCTGCTCGCGCTCAAGGTGGCGCGGGGCGATGCGATCATCCTCGCCGGCAGTCTCGCGTGGGCCGCCAACATGGTGGGCACCCGGCGCTTCGTCAAGCAGGCCACGCCACTGGAAAACACCACGTTCTCGATGCTGTTCGGCACCATCGGCCTGATCGTCCTCGGCTTCATGTTCGAGCGTCCGCTGGCGAGCATTGCCGCAACACCCGGCAACATCCATGCCGCCGTGCTGTACCTCGCCGTTGGTGGATCGTTGCTGGCCTACCTGCTGTGGTTCCGCGGCATCCACCAGATCGGCGCGGCACGGACCTCGATCTTCTTCAATCTCGCCCCGGTCTTCACGATGCTGGTCTCGACCGTGCTGGGTGTACCTCCCAACGCATGGCAACTGGTCGGAGCGGTGGCGGTCATCCTGGGTGTGGTCTTCGCCTCGGGACTCGTGGGCATTCCGACCAGAGCCAGGGCCGCTCAAACGTGAGGCGGGAAGGCACGGAAGCACTCTTGGTCTCATCGCTCCCGGCACCAGAAGGCAGTTCAAAGCCAATTTCGATGCCGCGAAGAGTTGCTCTGGTGGCGCGGTATGGGGATAGGACGCGGCCGAGCGCGCCAAGCCGGCTCAATGCAACTTCATGCCGCCTGCTGCGGGCATGACCTACGTCTGGGCCGGCGAAGGCTAGCTGTACTGGCCCTCGTGCCCGATGTGTTCAATCGCGAATTCAGTAGCGCAGTTTCCGGCCGATGGCATCTGACGTACAAGCTAGCCATCTGAATTCGCGATGGTGGAATCGCGAAATGCTGTTTTGCGACAGCCTGCCAGTCAGTCACCATCAAAGAAGGCGTTCAGGTATGCCGTATGACGGTACAACCGGTGACCATTTCCATGAAAGGAGACAAAAAAATGGCAGTCAGACAACTCTTGCAAACCTTCCTTGCGTTCAGTGTGGCAACGGCAGCGGTTGCGCAGGAATCATATCCGTCTAAGCCGGTGACCGTGGTGGTTCCCCAGGCGCCAGGCGGAGCCAACGATGCCATCGCCCGCATCGTCACCCAAAAGCTGTCCGGACAATTCGGGCGGCAGTTCGTCGTCGAGAACCGGCCGGGCGCCGGCGGCAACATCGGCACGGCCTACGTGGGTAAGTCGGCCGCCGATGGCTACACGCTGTTGTTCACCGTTAGTAGCGCCCATGTCATCAATCCTGCTCTCTACAAACGCACGGGCTTTGACCCCGTACGAGATTTCGCGCCGGTGGGCAGCGTTGCGACCGCGGGGTACGTACTCGTCGCCAATCCTTCGTTCGGGCCGAACAATGTCAAGGAACTGGTTGACGCGGCGCGCGCGAAGCCGGACACGATCATGTATGCGTCGGCAGGCAACGGCACCCTCAATCATCTGATCGGTGAAATGCTACAGCACAGCGCCGGCATCCGGCTCGTCCACATTCCTTACAAAGGCGCCTCCGCTGCCGTGGCGGATGTCGTGGGCGGTCAGGTGCCCTTGTCGGTGCAGAGCCTTCCATCCGCACTTTCCTTCATTCGAGCAGGCAAACTGAAGGTGCTTGCGGTGACCAACGAGAAGCGCCTGGCCTCCATGCCGGAGGTGCCGACTGTGGGAGAGACGCTCCGCGGCTTTGGCGCCACGCCTTGGTATGGACTCTTCGCGCCCGCTGGAACGCCACCCGCCGTGGTGTCCCGCCTGCAGGCCGCATTGAGTAAGGTACTTGACAGTCCAGATGTGCGCGACACCCTTGCACGCCAGGGATGTCAACCGTTTCCGTCCGGCGCCCCGCAGTTCGAGGCGCTAATTCGTGACGAGTTGCCGCGCTGGTCGGCAATCGTCAAGGCGGCCGGCGCCACCGTCGACTAGTCCGGGCGCGGGCTGGCGGAGCTTGCCGCCGTACGGGCCGATGGGCACACGTGGTCGACGAGCAGCCGTGCCACTACCGGCAGGCTGTCGTAGGACCGAAAGAACAGCTTGAGCTTGCGCCACGCCCAAGACTCCTGAGTCCGACCGGCCGGATCCTGAGCAGACCCACTCGGCAACCTTCGAGGCCAAGTTGGCCATGGCCGCGCTCAAGGGCGACAAGACTCTGGCGGAGCTGGCCTGCAGTATGACGTGCACCCGAGCCAGATCACGGAGTGGAAGCAGCAGTTGGCGGCGCATGCCGCGGCCGTGTTCGGCGGGCGGCAAAATCAAGACTGCGGTCGAGTCGCCGGTGGACCTGAAGGCGCTACATGCAAAGATAGGCCAGCCGACGCTGGAGAATGATTTCGTTACGGTCGCCGCGCACAACACGGGGAGCCACGGCACGTCCGGCAATGACTCTCAGTGCATTGTTGGCGAAATTCGCCGGAAGTGACATATGCGGATGCCCGACTTGGTGCAATGCCTGACGCAGGATAGGCTGCAAGTGGTGAGGCCGGCGCTTGGCCGGCCCGGCTTGCCTGCAACTGCACCAAACCGTGCGCTGGTGCATTGCAGCAAGATCAGTGGCGCACGTCGTCGTGGTCGGTCGACACCGCCAGCGCCTGCCACGCGGCCAGTTCGCTTTCTACCTGGCGGTTCTTCTCGGTGATGCGGTAGACCGTGTCCGAGCCCAGCGGCAGGCGCACCGGCGGGGTTTCGCTGTCGGCCAGGGTCAGCAGGGCCGTAGCCAGCTTGGCAGGATCGCCGGGCTGCTGGTGGTTGGCCGAAGCCATGTGCTCGCGCATTGCCCCGACCGGATCGGCGTACGCCGCGATCTCGGTGCGGACGCGCACCAGCGAGCTCGGTCGTATCGGCGATGCACAACACCACCGGGAATTGGCCTGCCCTGACCGCAGTGCGCTCCCAATGAGGCTGCATCACGTCTGTCCACTCGATCTCTTCGTAACCCAGAAATCTATACGCCGCAATGGTCTCCGACCATCCATCGCATGCGCCTGGTATGCTGGCCGTCGGCTTGGCCGCAAACCGCTTGAGCAATTCCTTCGCCCGCCGGTCCCGCCTCGGATCGCCAAGATCCTGCCCCTCGAATTGGCGCGATCCAGTCGGTGCAAGTGCGACGCAGGTAGGGGGTAGCGCCTGCCTGCCAGCGAGTGTTGCGCCGTGGAAGGGGTCATTTTGGGAAGGCACTTCGCTGAGATGGAGCGTCCGACTGAACTGGAGGGACCTTGGAAAATGCTGCACTTGGCGGTCTGCCAGCGCGCAAGCCGATTCCCTCTAACCCGTCGATCTGGGGCGGTTGTCACTGTGGAGTGAGGCGGCGTTCATTAGCTGAAGCCCGTGAATAAGCCGCGGGTCGCGCCTTACGTCTTGCTGGCCCAGCGGATCCGATGCCGCTCCGGCTTCGTGCCGAGCATCCTCCTCGCTGCGCGGGTACACGCTCGTCGAAATCGACGAATGCCCAAAATTATCCCTGACATAGCGCAAATCCACCTGCCGGTCGGTCATGTGCGAGCCGGCGGTGTGGCGCAGCCAGTGGGCCGAGGCACCGGCCAGGACATCGGCCTGCGCCGCCCACTCGGGCCCGCGCGCGCAGGCGTGCGGCCGCCAGGCCGAACACTTCCTTCAGGATCAGATGCAGCGCGCCGAGCAGCGGTGGGCCAGCTGTCTCACTTCACGGGAGTCGGAATTGGTGCTCCCTTATTCTTGATCAGGAACACAACAAACCTGGCCGGCTGTGTGGAACTGGCATTGCGCCCGACGGTATGGATGTCATTGGTGCCTTCGTGGAAGGTATCCCCGGCCTTGAGTGTCACCTCTTTGCCACCCTTGACCGCCATGACAATGCTCCCCTCGAGCACATAGACAAAGGCGTGTGCATCATGTCGATGCACAGGGTCGACCGAGCCGGGCGGATATTCCACGATGATCATCTGAACTTCCTTGCCCGGATACTCAGGCAACGGTTCCGTCCGCAGCGGCGTGACTTTCGCTTCCGGTGCGGCCACCGCAGGCTGCGCCGCCATCAGGCACGACAGCATCAGCGCCGCCACAAATGACACGATTGCTTTCATGGCATTACTCCACATTGGCTTGCGAGAGCCACTGGCCGAGGCTGATGCGACCGATCCGCGCGTCGCCGAGCGGTACGAGCGACAGTTCTTCGACGTGGCCGCCATAGTACAGGGCGTCGCGGTCCGTCACGACCGAGCGGGCGTCGCCTGTCGACTTCAGATAGCGCGCAACGATCTCCGCGAACGGGGCGCGGTCCGGGCCGGCAATCTCGATGGTGCCGTTCCGCGGTGCTTCCAGTGCGACTTGCGCAAGGAATGCCGCGACGTCTTGCGAAGCGATCGGCTGAAACAGCCCATCGCCCATGCGCACGGTGGTGCCGTCCGTGCCAAAGTCCGCGATACCGCCGAGAAACTCCATAAACTGGGTGGCGCGCACGATCGTGTACGGCACGCCGGCAGCTTCTATCGCCTCTTCCTGGGCGACCTTGGCCGTGAAATATGCATTCCCCGGCATGCGGTCGGTGCCGACGATTGATAGCGCGACATGATGGCGCACGCCCGCGGCCACTTCGGCCTTTCCGAGATTGCGCGCGGAGGTGCGGAAGAAATCGAGTACCGCCTGTGGCTCCCAGGATGGTGCGTTCGCCACATCCACAACGACGTCTGCGTCCTTGAGCGCCAGATCCAATCCTTCGCCCGTCACGCTGTTCACGCCGGTACGCGGAGACGCCGCGACCGCCGCATGGCCAGCATTGGTGAGCAGCGCGACAAGTTGGGAGCCGATCAGGCCGGAACCACCGATTACAACGATCTTCATGGCAGATTCTCCAGATGAGAGTAGTGAAATGCGCGGTGCGGCTGGTCGGGCGGCATCGCATGTAGGTGCCTGTCCCTGTCGCATCGTGTGAGACCATTGTGAAACAATCATGCCCCAGGGATAAGGGCCAAGAATTGTCGAAATGACTAGGCCAAGTCCTTTCTGCCGACATTGCCCGAACTCATCATGACCGCACTGACTTCCCCATTGGCCATCGAAATCGATCGCCAGAACCGCTTGCCGATCTATCTGCAGATTTGCGAGCGGTTCAGGACAGCGATCGCGGCCGGGCACCTGCGTCCCGGCGATCGGGTGCCCGCGCTTCGGGGGCTCGCCACGCAATTGAATACGGCCCGGGGTACGGTCGAAATGGCCTATACCATCCTTGTCGATGAGGGCTACCTGCAGATGCGCGGTGCGGCCGGGACGTTCGTATCCGCCTCGCTACCGGCGGCGGTGACGCGTTCTGCAAGTGGACAGGATCGGGAGCACATGCGTGCGAGGGAGGGGGGCGCGTCCGCGGTGTCTGATGCATCGCGCAGTCGGCAGCCGGCGCCGCGTCAGCTGGCAATCGCGGTGGCGATGAGCGGGGAGCCGAAGGCGTTGCAACCCGGGCTGCCGGCACTGGACGCGTTCCCGCGCAAGCTTTGGAACCGGCTCGTTTCGCGTTGCGCGCGCAGCGGTCAACGCGCGATGCTCGCCTACCCGGACCCGGTTGGTTATCGGGCGCTGCGCGAACACATTGCCACCTATCTTGGCTTGTCGCGGGGCGTCGCGTGCCTGCCGGAACAGGTATTCATTACCGCTGGCTACCGCGCGACGCTGGAACTCTTGTTGCGCAGTCTCGCGAGCCCCAGCGACCGCATGTGGTTCGAAGACCCCGGCTATCTGCTCGCGCGCAGCTTTCTGGCCGAAGCCGGTGTTCAACTGGTACCGGTGCCAATCGATAGCGAAGGCATCGATGTCGAGCGCGGCATCGCGCTGGACCGGCAGGCGCGTTTTGCACTGGTTACCCCATCGCATCAGGCCCCGCTCGGGCACACGTTGTCGCTCGCCCGGCGCATGGCGCTGCTGGATTGGGCGTCGAAAGGGTCTCGCTGGATCATCGAAGACGACTACGACAGCGAATTTCGATATGTGGGCCGGCCACTGCCGGCTTTGAAAAGCCTCGACAAGCACGATCGCGTGATTTATTGCGGCACGTTCAGCAAGGTGATGTTTCCCGGGCTGCGGCTGGCGTATGCCGTGGTGCCGGAGCGCGCTGTCGAACGCGTCGGGCGCGTGGCGTGCAGCATGAATGCCGGCTCTCCGATGCTATTGCAGGCGGCCGTGGCGGACTTCATCGAACAGGGGCATTTTGCGCGGCACGTGAAGCGGATGCGTGCGTTGTACGGACAGCGACGCATGCTGATTGCGCATGCGCTGGACCAGGCGTTCGGGGAGCGCATGATTGTCGCCTTGCCGCACGGCGGAATCCAGTTCGCGGTCCAGTTTGCCGAAGGCCCCGATGGTCCCGTCGACGACGTGGCCTTTGCCTCGCGCGCACGCGACGCGGGGCTCGCGGTGCTGCCGCTGTCGATCTGGTACGCGCACGCACGCACGCGGCGCACCCCACGCGGCCTGGTATTGGGCTTCGCGAACGTCACCGATGCGAGGGAAGCGTCTCGTCTCGCGCGAACGTTGCACGGATGCCTCGACGGCTAGGCCAGCGCCGAGCTGAAGAAGCGCACCGACACCGCGCTGCCGGGCGTCGGCGCGAACTGCGCGTCGCTGAGCACGCTCGCCATCCCGTCTGCATTCCCCAGTTGCACGAGCGCTGGGCGCCAGTGCGGGTACCCGTCTGAATTCGGACCGCGCCAGCGTATTGCCCCACAGGAGCCACGCAGATGCCCTTCGGGAGGCGTATCTCCACCGCGCCGCTGGCCCGGGAGGGCATCTCGGCGTTTAATTTGGCTTGCGGACGCTTAAAGATCCCGCTATTTCTTGATTATCGTTTAAACGACACTTTGTTGTTGACATTGAACGCTTTGGGGATGCATGCCTGGGCCCGGAAGCGCATGCCTTGGCTTGGGCAAGCGGCGGCGCAGGCGGCCAACGTTGCAGGGGTGCGTAAGGGCGCGCCGCGATCGGGTCGGCTATCGATCTCAGTTGCCTCGCACGATTGACGTAGCCTCATGGCAGCCAGTGACGCCATACATTTTGACGTCATGGCTTCGAGGCGTCCCTTGCGGGAGGAGACCGGTGATCACTCGCCGCGCAACTGGGTGCACGATCCGGCGAAACCCCTTACCTTGAAACTTGCGCGGGCAGTCTTTGGAGAACCGAATGCGCCTTGGAGTCGGGCGCATGCCGCAAGGATGCTCAATCTTTCACTGCAAGACCTCGGTGCGTGGATGCTCAGAGAGGGGGCAGCACTGACAAGCCTGGTTTGCGAGCAGCGTCTGATGCGAGCATTGATCGAGGTCTCGCAAGGCAAGGGCCAACATGGCAGGTATGGCTTTGTATCGCGCGAGCGCCGTGATACCGCCTTCTTTGAACGCTTCGGTGTATGCGTAAAACAGGCTGCCGTGATCGGCCGAGTCGGTACGGTGACTTGGTCCGGTGACTTGGTCCTGGAACCCGGTTGACGCGGGTCGGTGGCAGGGCCGTCGGTCTTCATCGACGGTCAGGCGCAATCGTGCCCCGGCATGCCCCACGGTCTCGTCGGTCATGCAACTGCCAAGCGTTCATAACCGGGAAATCGGGGGACAGGATTGGGGCAGACCGACACAAATTCGTCAAAAATCTGTCACTCACGTCAGAGAGATATCGGCGCGCCCCGGCGATGGAGTTTAGCTGCCGGACGTGCACATATTGTTCTTCCTTTTGAAATGATTGTGCGAATCTCTGCATAATTGTTGACTCATTACTGTCACATTCCTGTCGCACTATCTGGCGGCCGCGTCGGTGGGTGGTTTTCGGCTCGCATGCAAGCCGTGACGCCACCGGCTGGACCCTCCGCCAAATACCTGGAATTGACAGTGAAAAAAGCTCTCTTCGCAGTGGCAGCCGCAGCGTGCGCCATGTCCGGCTCTGCCTTTGCCCAATCGTCGTCCAATGTGACGCTCTATGGCATCGCTGATGCCGGTATCAGTTTCCAAAACCACGTCAATGGTGGCGCCAACGGTAGTGGTTCGGTCGTTGGCGTAACTTCCGGCGGCCTCTCAGGTTCGCGCTGGGGGCTGCGCGGGGTCGAGGACCTCGGCAGCAACCTGAAGGGCATCTTCGTGCTGGAAAGCGGCTTCGATATCGATAGCGGTAAATCCGCGCAGGGTGGCCGGCTGTTCGGTCGCCAGGCCTATGTTGGCCTGCAAGGTAATTTCGGTGCCGTCACGCTCGGCAGACAGCAGAATTCGCTGTATGACCTGTTCGGAGCCTACGACCCCATGGCGGCGGGCCCAATGTACTCGCTGAATTCGGTCGACAATCAATTTAACGGTCGCGCCGACAACGCCATCAAGTACACCGGCAAGTTCGGCGGCTTGACGGCAACCGGCTTCTACAGCTTCGGCCGTGACGTCAACGCTGGTCTCGGCGGCGAAATGCCGGGCCACTTCAAGGTCGGCACCAACTTTGGCGGTGGTTTGGCCTACGCGAACGGGCCATTCTCGGTGGGCGTCGCGTACGACCAGTTCCAGGGCAGCAGCCTGGCTTCCGCGGACCTCGCCGCGAAGCGTGCTGCGATTGGTACGTCGTATGCTTTTGGAGCGGCCAAGGTGTTTGGCGGCTACCGCTGGATGCGTGACGAAGTCACGACTGGTACGGCCCGTCACGACAACCTGTACTGGCTCGGCGCCAACTACAAGTTCACTCCCGCTTTCACGTTGACTGGTGCGGCTTACTACACCGACGCCCGCACCGACAGCAAGGACTCGTGGATGTTCGTGCTGAACGCCGACTACGCCTTGTCCAAGCGCACTGACGCGTATCTGTCGCTCGGCTACGTGAACAACAAAGGCAATGCGACTTTCGGTGTGACCGGTACGCCCAATACGATGTCAGGCCAAAATCAGACCGGCGCAATGCTCGGCATGCGCCATCGCTTCTAATTTCCTGCAGGCAGGACGAGGCGCGCTTCCGGGCGTGCCGGCGACAACTTCATATCGGCCTTCTCTCACTGTTAAGGTCGTTTGGCCGGCAGAAATGCCGGCCATTTTTTAATCCGAAGTTTGACTCGGATACCAAGCTAACCTGTTGAAGCGCCGAGAGCTTTTCAAGCGGCAGGGGGTTGGCTACTGGGAACAGCCGGGGTCGATGCCGAGCAGCGCAAAGGCTTTGCGCTGCAACGGCGTGGGGCGGGTCGTGATGACGATCTTGGTCTGTGGATTGACCAGGTGCGCGGCAAGCCTCGGCCTTTAGGCCGGAGAAGGATAGCGCGGACGCCGTCGGCGTCCTTTCGGCGG
>NZ_JBXAHL010000046.1:0-48272 GCF_058795055.1 Cupriavidus sp. GW823-FHT06D04
ACTTCCGAGCCCATTCAGTCATGATTTACAGCCTAAGAGCGCCGATCCGGCGCCTTGCTTTGCGAAAGTAGGGCTAGTGCATACGAACTCTTCGGGCCGTCCGAATGGACGGCACGCGCCTGGAGCGCTCTGGTAGGACTCTTTGGCGTGCTAGTCGCCTGGTGGGCGGCACGATCTCTCTATGGGAGCCAAATCGGGTTCGCTGCGGCACTGGCCCTGACCGGCGCGCCACTTTGGATTCTCGGCTCCAACCTTACGACCACGGACATCGGCGTGGGTGCACTTCTAGGAAGCGCCGTTCTGGTATTCGCTGTGGCGTTCCAGAAGAGTGACTCCCGACTGTATCCCGTGGTTTGGTTACTTGTTGGGTTGGCCTTCCTTGCCAAAGGACTAATCGCGGTCGTGTTGCCCGCTGCAACCCTACTGGCGTACGCCTGCCTGACTCGACAATATGCAAGTTTCTTGAGCGCCAAGTTCTGGCGCTGGAGTCTGCTCGCCCTGCTTGTCTCCACGCCATGGCTCGCCATAGTCTCCTTGCGCAACCCGGAGTTCCTGAACTACTTCTTCATTCATGAGCACTTCGCGAGATTTTCGTCCTCGATCCATGAGCGAGATAAGCCCTTCTGGTTCTTCATCGTCGTCACTTTAGTCGGAGTGCTTCCCTTTGCTGGACTACTACCTCGAACATTTGCGTTGAACCCTAAAAATGCGCGAATTTCCAGGTCATTCGACAGCCGGCTGTTTCTTTCGCTATGGGTACTGGTTGTCCTGGTGTTCTTCTCGCTCTCCAAGTCCAAGCTGCCGCTGTATATTCTCCCTGCGTTCCCACCGCTCGCTGTATTGATTGCCCAAGCTGCGATGTCGGCAGCGCCGTCGACATTGGGGATGAGTTTTTTGAGCATGCCTGTGTTGGGCGCTGCAATCGGGCTTCTCTTGTGGCACCCTACTCTGTCAGCCGTACTTCTGAAGCGGGAACTGAGCAACCCTAGTGTGCTTCACTATTGGGGAGGCATCACTATGCTCATTCTGGTGATCGGCGGACTCATATCCTTTGCGACTGCCACGCGTGGGCGCCCGCTGCGCGCGTATGCCATCGCATCCCTCGCAACACTAGCCAGCCTTCAGGCCGGACTGATGGCGTCCCGAGCCTTCGATTCCTTGTCCATCAAGCCAATTGGCCTGCAGGCCAAGGCCGCATCCCGCAGTGACACCGAACTCTTCAACGTCGGCCAAATAGACAGGGGGCTCGCATTCTACTCGGAAATGGCGCCAGTGATTGTCGGTGCCAGATCCGAGTTGGACATGGGATTTGACGTGGAGCCGAGCAAGTGGATTCCGAATGAGGACGCCTTCGTCAAACGGTGGCAATCGCCGGGTCACAAGCTCGCAGTGATGCGGACGGAGACGTTCCAGCGGCTGCAGTCCAGGTTAGGAAATGAGACAACTCAACTCAGTCGCAATGGCGCCAACGTCCTGGTTCAGCGGCAATGAGATTCGCCCGCTTCATCGTAGCCGGCGCCTCGGCAACCGCGGTGCACTATTTGACTTTGATAACGCTAGTGCACTATGGCGCGGCCGCGCTCTTGAGCTCCGCTCTAGGGAGCGTTGCGGGGATGATTACCCACTACGGGCTTAGCAGCCGGTGGGTGTTCGCACAAGGTGAGCGGCAAGGTTCTCGAGTCGGTAGATTTCTGACAGTAGCCTCCCTCGCCTTCGCTCTTAACTCGACGTTTGTGTGGCTTGGGCTTTCTCTTGGCCTCCACTACCTACTTGCCCAAATCTCGTCCACGCTACTAGTCATGGTGATCAACTATGGGCTGCATGCAAATTGGACGTTCACCAATGGAGAGGTGCGATGAGTACCCCTAGCCCGCTACCAGAGACAATGTCGGTGGTCGTGCCGATCTTTAATGAAGAGGCCGTCCTTCAACAGTTCCACGCTCGCCTTTGTCATGTGATGGCGAACGTGTCGTCCGACTACGAGATCATCTATATCGACGACGGCAGCCGAGATCGATCGCTTGCAATCCTGCAGCAGCTCAAGGCCGGCGATGAACGCGTGGGCGTGGTCGAACTTAGCCGCAACTTTGGCAAGGAAGCTGCGCTGACAGCGGGCCTCGATGTGTCGCGTGGCGACGCCGTGGTGGTTATCGATGCCGATCTGCAGGATCCGCCTGAGCTGATTCCGTCTCTTATTGAGAAATGGCGCGAGGGATTCGATGTTGTCTACGCAACTCGAACTTCACGTGATGGTGAAACATTCCTGAAGAAGTTCACAGCGCATTGGTTCTATCGAATGATGGGTCGGTTGAGCGAAACAGATATACCCGCTGACACCGGCGATTTCCGGCTAATGAGCCGACGAGCCGTATCTGCACTCTGCCAACTGAGGGAGCAACACCGATTCATGAAGGGGCTCTACTCATGGATCGGCTTTCGTCAGGCTGCAGTCTACTATCGACGGGATGCGAGGGCACTGGGCCAGACGAAGTTCAACTATCGCAAGCTACTTCGCTTTGCAATTGACGGCGTCACCTCGTTCTCCACAGTGCCGTTGAAGCTTGCGACCTCGATTGGGCTTTTAGTGGCAATTCCATCCTTCGCCATGGCGGTGTTCATCGTAGCAAAGACCTTATTGTTCGGGGATCCTGTCCGGGGGTATCCCTCGATGATGACCGCCATGCTGCTACTGGGTGGTCTGCAGCTTGTCTTTCTTGGGGTGCTGGGGGAATATGTTGGTCGTCTTTTCAACGAAACCAAGCGACGACCGGTGTATCTGATCGCAAGCTACATGGCACCGTCGACGCCGCAGTTTGAAATGGATGGCGATATAGCTCGAGCGGTCGTTCAAGCTCCATGCGACCGTCAATTCTTCCCATACGTGTACCAGGCCGAATGGCGCAGACCAGTTGAAGCCGCACCCCATGACGCAAATCCGACGCCGGCCCTGTCCAAATCCCGCCTGGTACCGTTGCAATAGACGGAACGCTCAACCGGGAACGCTTCGCCATTAGATGTCCACCAATTTTCGCACGGATTACATCTTGGCAATGAAGTGCGTCAATCCACCTTTAGTCACCCGCCTTCCGAAGCCTTCGCTTGACCCTGTAGCTACTACAGACTATCTACTGAAGCCATAGCCGCGCGGAAAGGAAGCAAATTGACGGAACTCGATTGGCAACCTCGTTAGCGCGTAAGGTTACTACGGGAGTCACAAATGAGTATTTTGGAAAAGCTTTTCGGGCACCATGGAAGCAGCAGCCACGGTAGGCACCACGGAACCGGCCACGGTAACGCCAACTACGGCTATGGGGCGCCTTCGCCGCTGCCTCAAAACGGTGGGATGAACTGCAGTGGCTGCGGTGCAGCAAACGCCGCCGGCGCCCGCTTCTGTCAGCAATGCGGGATGTCGTTGACCCCTAGTAGCTGCAGCCAATGCGGTGCCTCATTGCCGATCGGCGCAAAATTCTGTGCTGCTTGTGGCAAAGCGGCGAAATAATATGGTGCGAAGCGCCGTCATCCTCCATGGCGAAAAGGCGAAGGTGGCGGCGTACCGGCCATCTCGGGGTGAGGACCTCGTCCTAGTCGGGCATTGCGAGTCTGTAATCACCTTGTAATCCTTGCTTCATTCAACGCACGTATCGTTGAACTGCGTCCTTCTCCTGCTCTCGACAATGTTCCTCTCATGAATAGCGTCGTCGTCTACTCAGCCGCGTTTACTTGCGTCATGTCAACGCCTGCAATGGGAATCCGGTTGAGCAACGAGACTCTCGATGCCGACAGGGTTGGGGTTCTACTGGCGATGTGCGATGCCACTGCATCGCCTGAGCACCTGCTGGCTCTGGCCGTCAATCCGCGTCATCGCCTCGTCAAGCATCCTCCAAAGCAAAAAAATGCCGCAAGCGCCGGCGACTCGTCCTCCACTGGCGCTTCCTCGCCAGCGCCCTCCCCCAAGAAGCCCGCCAATTAGCGTGACGTGTGTTGCGCTAGGGACGCATATCCTGATAGAGCTTCAGCATGTCCCGGTACTCGTCAGCCGCCTTCTGAATCGAGAACTGCATCCGCGCGGCGTTCTCCGCGAAGGCTACACGCTCAACATCCATTTCCACACTATTCCCATCGATACTCGACTGCATTGGCACCCGGTACAGCAAGTCCTCGTTGATCTCCGGCCAGCTTGCCTCAATGTGTCGTGGTGAGGTCGTTGTCATGGTTGCCAATTTTTTCCCGCCTCCCATCGCCTTCTCTAGTTCCGCGCTGAAGTCGATGTCCCGTGCCTTGTACCCCGGCGTATCGGCGTTGGCAATGTTGGACGACAGCAACTCAAACCTTCGGAAGCGAAGGCGTAGCGCCTGCTCATGGATGCTTTCGCCACTCTGCGCGTACGTCGGAACGGGAGCTGTTTCCACCTGACACCTCCTAAAAGTCATAAAAAGCCAAAGATTAGATCGAGATCTTGGATCTCTTTCGCCCGAGCAACGCTCAAT
Organism: Cupriavidus sp. GW823-FHT06D04; assembly: GCF_058795055.1. Lineage (NCBI taxonomy): Bacteria > Pseudomonadati > Pseudomonadota > Betaproteobacteria > Burkholderiales > Burkholderiaceae > Cupriavidus > Cupriavidus sp. GW823-FHT06D04. Next base: position 4,488 of record NZ_JBXAHL010000046.1, read on the forward strand.
TTCTAGAAGTTTCTCATTACTGATTTGCAATCATTTCAGGGTACCTGACGCAAACAGATCATCCAGCCGACTTCCATCGACCATCACGACCGAAGACGCCGATTTTGTCGTATGAAAGCCACGATTCTTGCTGTGTAACGTCCTCGCAATCCATCAGTCATCTGCCGATTTCTATACTCGGCGCACGAATTTAGTCACTGACTTAATGAGGAGAGGCAATGAAGATTTGTCGCATAGCAGCCGCGGCGCTTGGCATGGTCGCCGGCACGGCGTTCGCTCAATCCAGCGTGACGCTCTACGGAGTCGCAGACGCAGGCATTGAGTATCTCAACAATGTACCGTCCGCCTCTGGCGGATCGAACCAGGTCCGCATGACATCCGGCAACATGTCCACATCCCGCTGGGGTCTTCGCGGGGTGGAAGACCTTGGCGGCGGACTACAGGCAGTCTTTGACCTCGAGAGCGGCATCTCTTTCGACACCGGGGCGCAGAACAACAGCACTAGACTCTTTGATCGCGGTGCCTACGTTGGTCTGCGCAGCAAGTATGGAACGCTCACCCTGGGTCGTCAAACGACGCCCATGTATGACACGGCCATTCAACTGGATCCAATGGGATTCGCTCCTCGCTACTCGCTCTTCAAGAGCGACGACGTCCTCGCAGGCCGTGCCGACAATGCCATCAAGTACCGTGGATCATTTGGCGGCCTGACCGCATCCGGTCTGTATAGCTTCAGTCGAACTGGCGGCGGCGAGATTCCGGGCAATTTCAAGGTTGACCGCAATCTTGGCGTCTCTCTGATGTATGAATCTGGCGCATTCGCCGTGGGCGCCGTGTATGACCAGTTTGAAGGCACCACAGTCGCGACTGCCAATCAACGAGACCGCCGCGCCCTGGTTGGCGCCAGCTACGCCATTGGTCCCGCGAAGGCATTCATCGGCTACCGCTGGTACAACGGTAACGTTGGCACGCTGCCGACCAACCGTTCGAATCTGTACTGGGCAGGCCTGCGCTATAGCCTGACGCCAGCGCTGACGCTTGTCGGTGCAGCGTACTACACGGATACGCGCGACTCGAATGCAGATCCAATCCTGTTCGTGGCGTCAGCAGACTATGCTCTTTCCAAGCGCACAGATGTCTACATGAACGTCGGCTATGCACTGAATCGCGGCAACTCCCAGTTGGGCGTGAACGGCTTCAACTCGGTCACGGGTGCACCCAACAATGTCGTTCCGGGCAAGGATCAGACCGGGGCGGTCATTGGCGTGCGTCACAGGTTCTGAGGTCCTGAAAGTATCGACACTCCCTTGTCAACGCAAGAGAGTTTTGGCCTCCGCATGGAGGCCATTTTTTCTTTCCCGCGTAAATGACGAAATCGTAATCAGTGAGTCATTTGTTCGTCGGTGGTCATTTTTTACACTTGAATCATGGCGAAACAAAAGGACTCGCCAACTCGACTAGGAGAAAAGACCATGAAAGCAATCCCCACCGCCATTATCGCTGCAGCAGCTTCCCTTCTGACGATCGGTTCTGTCCATGCGACAACCGCTTCGCTGGATGTCACCGCCACGCACGGTAACGGTCAAATCCACCGGCCCCGCGATCCCTTCACGGACGGTGCGCGTACCGCAACCAATGACGTGTATGCAGGCGGTGCGCGCATTGACAAGCGCGACGTGTTCAGCGATGGCGCCCGCATTGGCCCTCGCGATACCTTCACGGATGGCGCACGCATGCCGATGTCGGACATCAACTCACTGTGAGATTCGAGCCCACCGTGGCGCCCCAATAGCGCCACGGTGGGTTCAACGGATTTCACCACCGCATGGTGCCCTATCGCTGCAAATTGGCGAAGGCTTCGAGACCTGCACCAGAAGCAGGTCTTTTTTTGCCGAACTATAAGGCACTCGCGCCTGGATGACAGGGCTGATCTCTTACTGCCCCACCAGCGTGCGCGCGTCGGTCACGTGGCCCCGATAGGCTTCGAAGATGCGGCGCAGTGAGGCTTCCATGTTCACCTCGGGCTTCCAGCCCAGCTCTTCCATGGTGTTGTCGATCCTGGGCACGCGGTGCTGCACGTCCTGGTAGCCCTTGCCGTAGAAGTCGCCCGACGAGGTCTCGATGATCTGCGTCTTGCGCGCCTCGTCGGCGTATTCCGGGTAGTCGGCGGCCATCTTCAGCATCATCTCGGCCAGTTCGCGCACCGAGTGGATATTGCCCGGGTTGCCGATGTTGTAGATCTTGCCCGTGGCCACGCCGCCCGGGTTCTCGATGATGCGCATCAGCGCGCTGATGCCGTCGGCGATATCGGCAAAGGCACGCTGCTGGGCGCCGCCGTCGACCAGCTTGATCGGCTCGCCGCGCACGATATGCCCCAGGAACTGCGTCACCACGCGCGACGAGCCTTCCTTCGATTCGAAGATCGAATCCAGCCCGGCGCCGATCCAGTTGAACGGGCGGAACAGGGTGTAGTTCAGGCCTTGCTCCATGCCGTAGGCGTGGATCACGCGGTCCATCAGCTGCTTGGAGCAGGCGTAGATCCAGCGCGGCTTGTTGATCGGGCCATAGACCAGCGGCGAGGCTTCCGGATCGAATTCCTCGTCGCTGCACATGCCGTAGACCTCAGAGGTCGACGGGAACACCAGGTGCTTGCCGTACTTGACCGCGGCGCGCACGATCGGCAGGTTGGCCTCGAAGTCCAGCTCGAACACGCGCAGCGGCTGGCGCACGTAGGTGGCCGGCGTGGCGATGGCCACCAGCGGCAGCACCACGTCGCACTTGCGGATGTTGTACTCGATCCACTCCTTGTTGATAGTGATGTCACCTTCAAAGAAGTGCATGCGCGGATGGTCGACGAGGTCGCCCAGGCGGTCCGTGTTCATGTCCATGCCGTAGACCTCCCACGGCGTGGTTTCCAGGATGCGGCGCGTCAGGTGATGGCCGATGAAGCCGTTGACGCCGAGAATTAGGACCTTCTTCATATTGCTAGTGCTCCATAGAAATCCGTTAATGGATTACATACCCTTGTCTGATGCGCTGCGCGCAGCCGATGACAGATCTCGCCAGTGCAACCGCGTCGGGCTTGTCGATCCCGAGGCCGTAGCCCCGGCGCCGAAAACAAGTTGCCCCGCAACGCGGGGCAACGCTAATCACCTTGAGAACACCTAGCGTTCAACCAAGGCGCTCATCCACCAGTAAACAGCTTGCTGCGCTCGATATAGACGCGAACCCCGGCAGCACCTGGCATGTCTGGCATCAGCATGCCGAGATCCACACTCGTTCCCGAAATACTCTCTGTGAACGTCCACGCGGCCAGTTTTTCGCCGGAACGAAATGCCACGGTTTCGCCAGAGTCCACATTCACGTACCGCATGCCTGGCACCACAGCAACGGTGCGGGTGGCGTAGGATTGCTGCGCGGGCGAACCGAACAGCGCAGCGTGGCGGTTGACGGGGGACGGGCTTCGCATCTCAGCTTGGGCTACCAGTTGTTGTGCACCCATCCCTAGCCCATACGCACTCGAAAGACCGCCCAGTGCGACCGCGGCGAATACCACTGCCGTTCCTTTCACGTTCATGTCATGCTCCTTTCACATATACAGCTTTTATAGAAGCAGTGTATGAACGCGCGAAGGTCAGCATCCTTGCTGCGCCGTTACTTTTTGGCAATCTCGATCGTTAAAACCTCTATGTGTTCAGCCCAATGCCAGGTTGTTCGGTCGGGTGGTAGGGAACCATAGTCGGAATCGCGTCGCTCCATTGGGCTCACTCACCACCTCTGCTCGGCCCCCATGCAGGTCCATGATCGAGCGCACAATAGAAAGTCCTAGCCCTGTGGACTGAGAAGAATTTGATCTCGCCGCGTCACCCCGATAGAAACGTTCAAAGATGAACGCCAAATCCTCCTCGGGGATTGTGTCGCCCCAGTTCGCCACCTCGATGAGACAACCGGCCTCCTCTCTCACGACCGCAATCTTGATCGTCGTTCCCGAGCGCGCATGCCGAATGGCATTCGAAAGAAGATTGTGGATAGCGCGTTGGAACAGGATGCTATCCACTTCCAAGGTGGCATCGCCGTTCACCACTATGGCAATGCCGCGCTCTTCGGCAAGCATTTCAAAGTAGGCAGACAGCTTCTTCAACTCCCGATGTAAAGAAATCGTGGACACATCCAACGTAACCTTCGCACTATCTGCACGCGCCAAGAAGAGCATTGCATCAATCATTCTCGCAAGGCGCTGGTATTCCAGAAGACTTTCTTCGATTAAAGCAACATATTCCGCAGGTGTCCGGTCACGCGACAGCGCCACTTCGGCATGACCAATCAAATTATTCAACGGTGTGCGCAAGTCGTGAGCGAGATCGGCGGAGAATCTTGAGAGCTTGACGTAACCGTCTTCGAGTCGCTGCAGCATCGCGTTGAAGGCCCTCGCAATATCTTGTACTTCGGTTGGCTTGAACGGAATCTCAACGCGGTAACTGAGTCGCTCGACGCTGATCCGGTTAATCTGCTTGATCAGTGCGTGCGCTGGCCGTAATTCGCGGCGCGTGATAGCGGCACCGGCCATCGCCGTCAGCACAACGCCAATCGTCGTGCCGAGCAGCAGCGTGGTCCGAAAACGCCCAGTGACCTCTCGCCTGTCTTCGCCAGTCGCGCCAATGATCACAGTAACTCGGGTGCCATCCTTACCAAGCACCGCGTCGGCTGACCGTATCAATCCCAAAAAGGGGTCTCCGCCGTCGCGCCCCGGCCGGCCGAAATCTCGCGGCGCTCCATCTGCAGTGCTGAAGAGCAGCCGGCCGTCACGCGCGGAGACGCGAACGATCAGATCAGCATAGCCCCTGACCATGTCGTCAAACCTATGTTGGGCAGCGGGCACATCTTCAATGCCATCGACCTCCCGTAGGAAGTGCTCGACTTGCTCGAGCTTGCCCCGAATCACCTCGTCATCACGGGATTGGAGCTGCACGGCGAGTGAATAGTATGCGAAGGCCCCCATACTCGCTAGCGCAACCGACACCACGAGAGCAAAAAACAGTGCAAGACGCCCCGTCAGGGAGAGGGGCATCACCGATTTACCTCGCAACATGTCTTATCGCTTGCGATCGGGGTCCAGCACGTACCCCATGCCGCGCACTGTATGAATGAGCTTCTCATCGAACGGATCATCGACCTTGGCACGCAATCGCCGAATTGCGACATCCACCACGTTGGTATCGGTGTCGAAGTTCACATCCCATACTTGTGATGCGATTGTCGTACGCGAAAGGACCTCTCCCCGCCTGCGCATCAGCAAATGCAGCAAGGTGAACTCTTGGTTCGTTAGTTCAATCCGCTCCGAACCTCGGTAGACGCGACGCCCCAACACATCGATTTCCAAATCTGCGATGCGCAGACGCTCCGACTCCTTCGCCGTGCTCTGCCGCAGACAACGGCGAATACGAGCTAGCAGCTCAGCGAACGCGAAAGGCTTGACTAGGTAGTCGTCCGCGCCCATCTCGAATCCTTTTACACGATCAGCCACGTCATCGAGCGCAGTAAGAAACAGAACCGGTGTATCTCCCTTGGCCCGAATTGCCTTAATCACCGTCCACCCGTCGGCGCCCGGCAGCATGACATCGAGAATGATCACATCATAGTTTGTCATTTCGCTCATGTGGATGCCATCGCCACCAGTCGTCGCGATGTCAACCACGAAGCCGGACTCCGTCAGCCCCTTCTGCAAATACTCGGCCGTACGTGCCTCATCTTCCACCACCAGCACCCGCACGCTAGTTATCTCCTTGAAGGTTTGAACTTGTACCGTGGACGCCTCGCCAAAAGGCAACGTGCTCCTGCGATGCCGCCTGAGCACATGGCGACAGCTCGAACTGGATAGTCACGTGGTGAATGTCAAAGTCTTCCGCCAACAGGGATCGTATGGCCGGTAACATGTCTACTTCCGGATTGACTGCTGGGTCATTGACGATATGCACGCTCAGACTCGCCTTGCCAGTTGTCAACGCCCAAACGTGCAGATCATGGAAGCTTTTGACTCCCTTGACTTGCGTGAGGCTTACCTCCAGGCGTGCCAAATCTATGCCTTCCGGTACGCCCTCTAGAAGAATATTGAGACTTGATTTAAGCAGAATCCAGGTCCGCGGCAATACCCACAGCCCGATTAATACGGCGATGGCTGAATCGACCCATCCCCATCCCGTGAATCGGATGATGATGGCACCCACGATGACGCCGATCGAACCCAGCAGATCGCTCCATACCTCCAGGTAGGCCCCCCGTATGTTTAGGCTCGCTCCCTGCCTTGCGGACAGCATTCGCATGCTGACAAGGTTTACAATCAGTCCCAGAATCGCCACCCACAGCATGCCCATCGATTCGATGGACGGCGGTGACTTTAGCCGGACATACGCCTCATACAAGATGTAGATCGCGACACCAAAAAGCAACAGCGCATTGAAGGCTGCTGCCAAGATTTCGAATCGGTAGTACCCGAAGGTGCGCTTTTTGTCTGCGGGACGCTTGCCAATAGCGATGGCGGCTAAGGCAATCGCCAGTGCCACAACATCGGTGAACATGTGCGCCGCATCGGAAATCAGTGCCAGGCTATTGGTCAGCACGCCACCAACGATCTCGGCAATCAGAAATGTTCCGGTCAAGGCAAGGGCAATTTTCAACGATCGCTCATTGCCGCCGGCTTGGTCATGCGAATGTCCTGCACCCATCGTGGCTCCTTAGATGAGTGGGCGGCACAAGCCGCCCACTTCATGCCTTAAGCTGGCTGTTGACGTTCCTGCCCCTGAAGCTTCTCCCCTGCGGATACCGGCGATTCCTCGGCGTCCTCGTCTTTCCTGTGCGCCAGGCGGTAGAGCACCGGCAAGACGAGCAGCGTGAGCGCGGTTGACGATAGGATCCCGCCAATCACCACCGTGGCCAGCGGCCGCTGTACTTCCGCGCCGGTCCCCGTTGCGATCGCCATCGGCACAAAGCCAAGCGAAGCGACTAATGCCGTCATCAGCACCGGACGCAGTCGCGTCAAGGCTCCCAGACGGACCGCGCTGTCTAACGAGTGTCCTTCTTCACGCAAGGATCGGATGAACGACAGCATCACCAGGCCGTTCAGCACCGCCACGCCACTTAGCGCAATGAACCCCACTGCAGCGGTAATGGATAGCGGAATGCCACGGAGCCACAGTGCCAGAATGCCTCCCGTCAATGCGAATGGGATACCCGTAAATACAAGCAAGCCATCCTTCACATTGTTGAACATCGCGAAGAGCAGGACAAAGACGAGCATCAACGCGACAGGTACCACTATCTGAAGGCGCGTCGTGGCCGACTGCAGTTGCTCAAAGGTTCCGCCCCACGTCATCCAGTATCCGGTGGGAATCTTTACCTGACTCTGGATGGCGGCTTCCGCTTCTGGGACAAACGAGCCGATATCCCGTCCGCGCACATTTGCGCTGACGACAATACGACGCTTCCCGTTCTCACGCGAAATCTGATTAGGACCCGGTGCCAACTCAAGCGTTGCGACTTCGCTTAACGGAATGAAGGTAGTTCTCGCATCCGCGGCCGCAGCCTTTGGCAACGGAATCGGCAGCCGCCTGAGCGCCTCGACCTCACCGCGCACGGTTTCCGGTAGCCTGACGATAATGTCAAAGCGTCGATCCCCCTGGAAGAAGGTTCCTGACTCTCGACCGCCCACCCCCGTCGCTACTGCGTCCTGCACGTCGCTCATATTGAGACCATAGCGGGCTGCCTTCTCGCGATCAATGTTCACGGTCAGCATCGGAAGGCCGGTCGTCTGCTCTACTTTGACTTCCTGTGCCCCTTGGATCCCCTGCAGCACCGCCGCCATCTTCTTTGCGGTTTCGTTCAACACATTGTTGTCGTCACCAAAGATCTTGATGGCGACGTCCGAACGCACGCCAGAAATGAGTTCGTTGAACCGCAGTTGAATAGGTTGGGAGAACTCATAGTTGTTGCCCGGGATCTTGCCGGCCTCTTCCTGGATCGCAGCCAGCAGTTCGGCATGCGTCTTCTTTGGGGCCGGCCAATCCTTTTCCGGCTTGAGCATGATGTACCCGTCCGAAATGTTCGGCGGCATCGGGTCGGAGGCGATCTCCGCGGTACCGGTACGCGCGAACACCCGGTCAATCTCGGGGAACTTAGCCTTTAGCGCGACTTCGATCTCCTTCTGCATCTCGACCGATTGCGACAGACTCGTGCCTGGAATGCGCAGCGCCTGAATTGCCATATCCCCTTCATTGAGGTTGGGGATGAACTCGCTACCAAGTCGTGCAGCGACCGCGACACAGAGCACGATGGATACGACCGCAAACGTCAGCACCACGGGAGTGTTCGCCAGCGACTTTTCGAGCACCGGCTCATATCGCTGCTTGGCCCATTGCATGAGGCGGTTCTCCTTCTCGGCGACACGCTCTCCAATGAAGAGCGCCACGGCTGCCGGTACAAAGGTCACGGATAGGATCATCGCGCCGAGGAGAGCCAGCACCACCGTGAAAGCCATCGGGTGGAACATCTTTCCCTCAACACCGGTCAGCGCAAAGATTGGCAGATACACAATCATGATGATGAGCTGACCGAAGATCAGCGGTCGCCGCGCTTCCTTCGCCGCCGCGAAGACCTCATGGAACCGTTCGGTACGTGTCAGCGGCCGGCGATGGTGTTCTTGGGCGTGCGCAAGACGACGGACGCAGTTCTCCACGATCACCACCGCCCCGTCGATGATGATCCCGAAGTCGAGTGCCCCGAGACTCATCAGGTTCGCACTGATCTTGTAGTTCACCATGCCGGTGAACGTGAAGAGCATTGCAAGTGGGATGATAAGCGCCGTAATCAGTGCCGCCCGAATGTTGCCAAGGAACAGGAACAGGATAACGATGACCAGCACGGCGCCCTCAAGAAGGTTCTTCTTGACGGTGGCGATGGCCTTGTCCACCAGACGCGTCCGATCATAGACCGTCACGATCTTGACGCCTTCGGGCATCGTACGATTGACAGCGGCGACCTTCTCGTCGACGGCCTGAGACACCGCACGACTGTTTTCGCCAATCAGCATGAACACCGTGCCAAGGACGACTTCCTTGCCGTTCTCGGTGGCGGCCCCGGTGCGCAACTCCTTGCCGATTTCCACATCCCCGATGTCGCGGACGCGAATGGGTTGGCCCTGTGCCGTTCCGACAATGATATTTCGGATGTCGTCTTCAGATGTGACTTGGCCGGGCGCACGAACCAGATATTGCTCGCCGCGGCGCTCGATATAGCCGGCGCCGACGTTGTCGTTGTTCTTGTTCAGTGCATTAACCACGTCCGTTAGCGTGAGCCCATACGACGCAAGCCGTTCAAGACTGGGCGCAACTTGGTACTGCTTGTCGAAGCCACCAATGGTGTTGATCTCAGTGACACCGGGGACATTCCGCAACTGCGGTCGAACGACCCAATCCTGAATTTCGCGCAGGTCCGTCGGCGTATATTCCTTGCCGTCCGGTTTGCGTGCACCTTCCTCAGCCTCAACGGTCCAAAGGTAAATCTCACCAAGACCCGTTGAAATCGGCCCCATCGCGGGAACCACGCCTTCAGGCAGGCTTTCTTTGGCTTCCTGAATGCGCTGATTCACCAGTTGCCGCGCAAAATAGATATCCGTGCCATCCTTGAAGATGACGGTCACCTGGGACAAGCCATAGCGGGACAGCGAGCGTGTTTGCTCCAGGCCGGGCAGACCGGCCATCACGACCTCGATCGGATACGTGACGCGCTGCTCGGTTTCCAGGGGAGAGTAGCCTGGTGCCGACGTATTGATCTGAACTTGGACGTTCGTGATGTCCGGCACTGCATCGATAGGCAGACGCGTGTAGTTGTAGACGCCGAGCGCAGCCATCCCGAAGACGGCGAGCAGTACCAGCCATCGCTGCTCGATGGCAAATCGAATGATACGTTCAAACATTGCTGTCTCCGTATCAATGGCTGTGCTCGGCACTGGACTTGCCGAGCTCTGCCTTGAGAACAAAGCTGTTCTTCGCCGCATAGCGAGTACCGGCCTTCAAGCCCTCCACGATCTCGACGGCCTTTCCATTCGAGCGGCCCGTTTTCACTGGTTGCACGACAAAGCCCCCCTGCACCGGCACAAACACGACGCTCTGACCGTCGACGTCTTGGATTGCCTCCGACTGAATGGCGACCGGAACGTCTGCCTCGGCACCAAAGACGCTCACCGTGACGAACAGGCCTGGCCGCCAGGCCATCTGTGGGTTCGTCAGCGTTACGCGAGCCTTTGCGGTTCGCGTTTGCTCGCCGAGTAAGGATCCAACATAGGACACCGTGCCTTCGGCTTTGCCGTCGGATGCCGCTGAACTGATCGTAGCCTTCTCGCCGACCCGCACCTTCTCGACATCCTTGGCTGACACCACAAACTCCGCCCAGACCGAGGAGAGGTCCGACAAGGTAAACACGTTCGCGTTATCCGCCACAGCTTCCCCCAGCGAGATGTGTTTCTCGACGATGATTCCATCAAACGGCGCGCGCAGTTCATAGCGATTGAGTGCCGTGGAACTATTGCTGGCACCGATTGCCGTGAGCTTCTGCTGGGCATTCTGCACGCTGATCTGCGCCTCCTGCAGCGCATTGCGTGCTGCAAGATAATCCTGTTCTGCCGAGATTTTCTGCTCCCAAAGCTTCTTCTCCCGGTCGTAGGTAAGACGGGCCAGGTCGAGTCGCTTCTGGGCCCCAAGCAGTTCGCTGCGCTGGTCAGACAGGGTCGTGCTGGCGATCACAGCGAGCACCTGCCCCTTCTTGACTTGCTGACCAATATTGGCAGGCACGCTCTCTACCACACCGGCCAGGCGCGGAACTACGTGGGCCGTTTTGTCCTCGTTGAATCGGATTTCCCCCGGAAACCGAACGCCAGCCTGGACCTTGGCCGGACCCGCTGTCTGCATCACGACGCCGGTCTTTGCCACCTGTTCCGCTGTCAATTCGATCTTGCCTTCTTCCTTCGAGAAGCTGACAGCAAGCGGAGCCGATTGCCCTGGCAATACGACGTTCGCGCTCACGTCAAAAACGTGCGGTTCCTCAATGGTTTCCTGGCTTTCCAGCGCATCACGCGAGGCAGCGAACTTCAGCGCCTGGGTCTCGCCGGTTGCGTGGACCAGCTTCCCACTGGCACTCACTCCGTCGGAGACGGCTTTGCCCTTCTTTGTCACCCACAGGCGAATGCGCGCCTCACCTTTCGCTTCGGCCGTACCAATCTCAACATCGTACCCATCGCGCGAGAACAACGCGCCGCCGTTCGGCCCCTTCTTGGCTTCATGGTGCTCACCATCAGCGTGCGCCTTGTCGTCTTTGTGGTCCGCCTCGCTCGACCCATGGTGCTCACCGTCTGAGTGACCCTTGGCCTCGGAGTGGCCGCTGTGCTCGTCCGGCGCCGAGCGTCCAGTCAACAGGACCGCGCCGGTAGCCACGCTACCGATTAATACAATGGCTGCGATTGCAGCCTTCTGCTTGTTAGTAATGGCCATAGTATTGAATCCCGTCTTAGCGTCCCAGAATGCGATCTATCGTTGTCGCTGACTGATAGGTTTGCCCCAGTACACCCAGGTAACGAATTCGCGCTTGAAACAGCGTGCGCTGTGCATCCAGCACATCAAGGTAGTTGAACTTGCCGGCATCGAAACCAATGGTTGCCGCGTTGTACGCCTGCTCCGCAGCCGGAAGAACCGTATCCTTCAACGTCTGCGCTGAGGCGCGCGACACCGACAGCTGATTTGAGGCCTGCAGCAGCCCCCGGGTCAGATTGATTCGGTTTGCCAGGTAGTCATCCTGCGCCTTGTCTGCCAGACGAATGGCCTGATACAGGTTGCCCTGATTGCGGTCGAAGATCGGCAGGGGAATGGCGACACCTATTACGGCCATGTTCCGGTTCGCCTCGTTGTCACGCTTTGCGCCAAGGCTGACCGTGAGATCCGGGTATTGACGACTACGCTCCACGTTAATGACCGCTTGGCGACGATCCATTTCCGCACGACTGGCTGCCACCAACGGGGAACTGTCCAGTTGCTGCTGGAGAGCCTCTGGACCGGGCCTAGAGGGCAACGCATCCAAATTCCCCTGCGCCTCCGCAAACTGCGGAGCGGCATTTCCCCAAAGGGCCGTTAGTGCCTGCCGGGCAGACTGCAGACTTGCCGTCGCCTCGGCCAACTCCAACTCGGCATTCGCTTGCTCCACGCGTGCCTTCGTCTCGTCGACGGGCGAGATCTTTCCGGCGGCAACCCGCCGTGCAGCGGCCTGAGCGCCACGGGCGGCAATGTCCGCGGAACCGGTTGCCAATTTGACGCGCTCTTGGGCAATCAGTACGGAAAAAAAGCTCTCGATGACTTGCGCCCGTATGTCACCTCGGACGCTGGCTAGCGTTGCCTGCGCTAACTCACGGGTTCGCTCCGCGGCGTCAATGCGGGCCGAGCGCTTGCCGCCCAGTTCAATAGGAATATTGACTTGCCCCGTGGTTGTCCGGGTGGAGCGGCGCGTATCTTCTACAAGGGTGGCAAGCTCCGGATTGGGTATCGTCCGGGCCTGCATAATGCCGCCTTCAGTGGCGTCAAGTTCTTTGGCGGCCGCTGACAAACTGAAATTACTTGCGGCCGCAAGCGACAGCGCGGCGTCAAGTGTCAATGGTCCGGTGGTCTCTCTTGGGAGAGCCGGAATCATCGACGTTGCAACCTGCGGTTGCGCTACTGCAAAGGTTGGGCTGAGGAATGCCGCCGCCAGCCCGAGCGGCAGAAATAGTCTTCGCATCGAATTGCACCAAGGTTTTTGCCCGGGAGAACTCGACGAGACGCAGGAGCACTGAAGTCGTCTCGCCGATTACGCGAGACGGCGCCACTGAGGGCGGTCTGGTGCTCTAGGATTCAGCGAGGTAAAGGTCGAAGTGTGGTGACTATTAGCGTGTTCCACGCGCTGCGCGTTCGTCAAGTCCAAGACTTGTCCGAACATGAACGGTGCCGACACAATGTGGCACACACCGCAGTCGGTATCAAGCACCGACTTCTTTTCGAAATCAGGCTTGCTTTCCGAGGCTTGGTGACGGTGCTCGTGGTGACCAGGATGCCAAGGTGCAGACGCCGTCTCATGCTGACAATAGCGCGCCGCTGCCGCCCAAGAAAACTGGACTGGCAGGATAAGCAGCACAAGTATCAGAAAGTAGCGTCGCATGCTCTGGAGGCTTCAATCCCGCGAGGGGGCTAGCTTGCTAAAGGTCCAACGGTCACGGGTGCAGGAGGATGCAGTTTACCTCAAACACCGCAGGACCTCATCAAAACCGAGGCGCGATCATCGCTTGCGCTTGGATGTCGGTTGCCGCTTTGTTCGCTCCAACTGCCTTTTCTTCGGCGGCCCATACTTTTTGCGCAAATAGATTGCGAACCCTACGTAGAGAACGACTAGTCCAGCCAGCATAGCAAGCAAGCTGACTATGACGGACTCCGAAACATGACCGTAGTGCATTGGTGACTCCGGAGCCACAAAACCTTGAGGGAGTGGCGTTACCGTGACGGCTTGGCGAAGTGAGACATACCGCCATCTCAGAGGACAAGCCGTCAAGAAGACACTCGACTGCACCGGTGGTCAGGCGTTCGGCGCGAAGTTTAGTTTCCGCCCATGCCCTTCCGGCCATTATTGCCAAAATGTAATCATTCGTTAATTTTCATCCGTCCAGGGGCGCGGGTCTCGCCGTCACCTCCCAGCAAGCCACCGTCATGACAGCGCAATCTACCGGTCATGTTCGGAGACCTAGAATCGAATGTCCGCGTCGTTCTAACGAACGCAAACGGGGAAAGAGTGGTCGACCCAGCAACTGCCTGTGGGCATGGCATCGCTGCCGATACTGCATAGCGATACCTCGCTTGCCTCAGCCCAACACCAAGGCCAACTCGGATCGCAAGCCTGCCAACCTCGCTGACGCGACAAGCATGGGGACAAGCTCAAGGAGCGCACGATGCCGGAACTGAACCTACAAGCCCTGTACGCAACGCAGGCCGCCGCGGTCGATGTCGTCTTTGGCTTGACGGCAAAAACCTTGGATGCCTACCAGAAGCTCACCGCCTTGGGCGTTCAGACAATGAAGGAGTCCATCACTGACAGCCAGGAGACCGTGCGCAAAGTCTTGGCGACCAAAGATCGGATCGAATTCCATGCCGTGCAGGCCAGCTCGATCGAGCAAGCAGCGGAGCGAGGGAGTGCTTCTGTGGCGCAGGCAAATGCGATCATGGCCGCCCTGCGCGACGACTTCCAACAGGTCGCAGACGCCCACTACGAAGCAAGCAAGCGCAGCCTGCAAGACGTCATCGACAGGCTTTCACAGCAGACCACTCCTGGAGACGCACTAAGCGCCTGGTTGGCGGCCTTGGCATCGGCTAACACGTTCTGCGAATCCGTGCATCAAGCCTCGAAGGAAGCCGTAGAGCTGACCGGAAGCCAGTTAGCCAACACCGCTGCCAACGTTGGGGCGATGCAAAGAGCCAAAGCCCAGTCCGCGCGCGCTGGGGCTAAGCTCTAACCGCCATCGTCGTGGCAGAAGTGGGGGTAATCCCCGCTTCCACGGCGATCCTCCGCATTTGATGCCGCCGGCAACCCTGGAAGTAGTGCTCAAGGAGTTATAGCAGGAAATAATTCGCTTGCGAGCCGTCGCAGCGACCTGAAGGCTTCCTCGGCGACTTCACCGCGCTAGCTTCGGAGCGTCCTGCTCGACAGCAGTATCGCTATCCTAACGGCGGGCCGCCCGGCACGCCGCGGAAGAGTGGCTGACGACCGTCATCACTAGGCAATCTGCCTGTCATTCCCGTGGCACTAGAATCAAATTTCATGCACCGGATAGAAAGCACGCGAATGGACCAAAGCGGAACTAGCGAATTAATTCGTGCTCTTCGACTCGAATTCTCCGATCTCGCCAACCTATCGGAGGCACTTCGTGCCGGCGTGAGACTGACAGTGTCAATGGTCCTTGGCGGGATCCTCGGATATGAGCGCGAGCACGCTGGGAAGATCGCCGGTGTTCGAACTCACATGCTAGTGGCACTGGGTGCATGTGTATTCGTTATTGTCCCCATTCAGGCCGGCATTCAATTGCCTGACATCAGCCGTGTGCTTCAAGGCCTTACCTCAGGCATCGGCTTTCTCTGCGCCGGGGCAATCTTGAAGGCTGATGACGCCAGCCATGTAAGGGGACTAACCACCGCAGCGAGCATATGGATGGCCGCAGCGATTGGTGTATCGGCTGGAATGGGTCATGCAATGACAGCAGTGCTCGCAACAGCATACTCGCTTGTGGTGTTGGGACTACTGCGAAAGTGGAAGCCAGATCGGAGCGAATAACGTCGCCTGGAAATTTGTGAAGGGGGCGACCACATCCATAGATGAGTCATTAGTGACGCCTCTGTCGTACAGCGGCTACTAGCGCCAGCTAACTGCATTCATTATTCGACGGAATTTCTAGAAATGACGCCGAGCATCAAACAACCCTCAGCAGTGATACGTGGGTAACTTTTCCCAGTATCCGCAGCATCTATGCGTACGAGCCTTTTTTCGATAAGCGTGTCGATGACCGTGCGATCTAACTGACCGAGGTTAGGGGCTGATTCCCGGATCAAAATGAGGGTGGCCACTTCATGCGGTGTCAGCATGGTCTTCGCCCACGTGTGTCGGCGTCGCGCCGTTGCGCCAACGTCGCACTTGACTCCCCCCCGGCAGGTCTCTAAGGAAAGAATCAGCCATCCTAGCGTGCATCCACCCAAGGCAGAAGAACAAGCGAAGCACCTTGTTGCGAACTTCACCCTTCCGAGGCCATTGCGGTTAACGAGCAATCGAAAAAACTAGTCGGCTGGCGACTCAAGCATCTGGGATACGTGACGGAATGACCAGCTCACCTACCGCGCTCCTATCGGTAGCCGCAGGGAAAATAAATTTAATCATCAATCCAGCACGGGAGACTGGAACTCCCGCGCTGACTGCCACTGGCCATAGCGACTTTAGGAAAAGCGAGATGAAGCGGACGAGTCTGTCACCTTCCTCCCTGCCCCTTCGGTTTTCCCGCCTTGTCGTGCTCGTCGAACTCAGGCTTTGTCCCCTCGTTAGGGTGTTTCTGCGCCGCATGCTCACTTTGTGCCCGTTTGACGGTCTGCTCGCCAGGGGGATATTCGCTGTTCTTTATCGTCTGGGTACCTTCGTGCTTAGATTTTGCCAGCTCCTCCTTGACTTCGGCACGCGTGCGCCCTTGCGTGCCATCCTTGGAGCTTTGCGCAAATACCGGTCCGCAAACAAATACCGTCATCAAGGTGCTGATAAGAAGTTTTTTCATAACCGTTACCTCTTAATATCCAACGTTGTATCTCTGCCATTCTAATATCGAATCTCGTTGATTCCTTTGCACCCACATTGACGAAGCATGACAAATTTGACACGTAGATTGAAGAATTCTTGCAGAAGCATACCGTAGAGACTATCCCTGCAACCAAAGGTGACCTTAGAGACAGATCACAACCTCCGCGTAACAAACTTCGCGCGCACTGGAAAGTCAAGCGACCGAATTGCCCACAGCATGGGGAAGGAGACATCCACGATGCGACTGAGTTGGGTGCACGCTGGCAAAAACCTCCAGCTCGCGATCAGCGTTCTTTGTCTCGGTAGGCGAGCAGCCGCAGCGCATTGATGACTACCAATAGCGTCGAGCCCTCGTGCATCGCCACTGCCGGTCCAATGCCCAGGCCAAGAATTGTCGCAGGCACGAGGAAGGCGACCACGCCGAGACTAATGAATACGTTCTGCAAAATGATTGAGCGCGTGTGCCGGCTCAGCGCAACCGCGAACGGTAAGTGCCGCAGGTCGTCAGCCATGAGTGCCACATCCGCTGTTTCCAGTGCCACGTCGGATCCGGCTGCACCCATTGCAATGCCTACCGTGGCATTTGCCATGGCAGGGGCGTCGTTCACGCCGTCACCTACCATGGCGACCTTTGCTTCCCGGCGTAGCTTCCTGATCGCCTCGACCTTGTCTTCAGGCATCAGGTCACCCCAGGCTTCGTCAAGTCCGACGTCCTTAGCAATGGCGTCCGCGACCTTCTGATTGTCCCCTGAAATCATAATCATGCGCTTGATGCCCAGGGCATGCAGCCGTTCGAGCGTGATGCGCGCGGCCGACCGTGGCGTATCCATGAGGCCAATGGCACCGACATCCTGCTGACCGCGGCGGACGACCATCGTGGTGCGGCCGCGATTGCGTAGCACTTCAATTGCCGATGTCATGGCTTCACTCAGCGGCGCAATGCCTTCGACACCGAACATTTCCGCCTTGCCAATCCATACGGTCTCGCCGTCGAGGCGTGCGGTCACACCGCGCCCCGTCAAGCTCCTCAGGTCGCTGGCCGAGGGAACGCCTTCCTCCCCTACCCGCTCGCGCCCGTCGCGGGCAATGGCCGCGGCAAGCGGGTGATCGCTTAGCGATTCCACCGCAATGGCAATCCTTAGCAATTCATCTTCGGTACAACCTTCCGCCGGCACAATGTCGGTGATATGAGGGCGCCCCTCAGTCAGGGTTCCGGTTTTGTCGAACGCTATTGCTTTGAGCGAGCCGAGATTCTCGAGTGGCGCACCGCCTTTGACCAAAACACCACCGCGCGCCGCGCGTGCCACGCCAGAAAGGACCGCGCTGGGTGTTGCGATGGCTAGCGCGCACGGGCTGGCCGCCACCAACACTGCCATGGCTCGGTAAAAGCTCGCACTGAACGGTTCGTCGATCACCAACCCGGCGAACAGCAAAATACCGGCAAGACCCAGCACCGCTGGCACAAATAAGCGCTCGAACCTTTCGGTAAAGCGCTGGGTCGGAGACTTTTGAGTTTGGGCCTCGCTGACCATCTTGACAACCTTCGCCAGCGCAGTCTCGCCGGACAGGCGTGTCACTTCCACCTCGATGGCCCCGACACCGTTAATGGTTCCGGCAAACACGCGCGACTCGGCGCCGACCGCGCCAGGCTTGGCCCGCGCAGCTGCGGCGTCTTTCACCGCGTGCTTATCGACTGGAATGCTTTCTCCAGTGACTGGTGCCTGGTTTACTGCCGAGGCACCCTTGACAAGAAATCCATCCGCCGGCAGGCGTTCATTGGGGCGGACCACAACTACATCGGCAATCTTCAATTGCTCGACAGGGACTTCCCGAGTCTTCCCATCCTGCAGCACTGTAGCCGTGGAAGGCGCAAGTTCAGCCAGCGCCTCTATCGCCTGCTTGGCACGGCCCATGGCAAAGTGCTCGAGCGAGTGACCAAGACTGAAAAGAAAGAGAAGCAACGCGCCTTCAGCCCAGGCGCCCAATGATGCCGCGCCTGCCGCAGCGACCAACATCAGCGTGTCGATCTCAAATTTCTTGAGGCGTAAGTTGTCGATTGCCTCGCGGACCGTGTAAAAACCACCGCAAAAGTACGCCGCTACATAGCAGGCAATCGGTAGCCAGCCAGCGGCACCAGCGGCCAGTTTCTCGATGGCGAAGCCAACCCCCAACAATGCACCGCAGGTGAGCGAAAAGATCAGTTCGGAGTTGTCCCCGAAGAGGCCACCGTGGGCATGCTCATGCTCCTTTGCGCCCCAATCTTCGACGTGCTCCGCAGTGCCATGTGCATGACCAGCATGCTCGTCCTTAGCCGAGGGGATGGCGACCTTCTCTGACGCCCCCAACTCCGCAAGCGTTTCCCGGATCCTTGCCTCCGTGACTTGATCAGCGTCAAACTCGGCGCGCACCAACCCCGTGGAGCTAACCTCTGCCTCCAACACACCCGGAAGCACCCGCAGCCGTTCGGCGACGGCGCGCGCGCGGCGCTCATGCGTGACACCCTCAACTTGCCACAGTACATGTCCAAACCTTGCCGTGATCCTCGCCCCTGCGCTTAGCGCGAGTTCACGAATCCGCGCAAGGGGGACAACGGCGGGATCATAGTGAACACAGAGCTGTGCCGGCTCCCGCGCAGCGGCGGGTCTGACATGCACCGCCTCAACGCCATCTCGGCCATCCAATTCGCCCATCAACCGGGCCACGCACGCGGCATCGACTATGTCCGGCAACAGGATTGGGATATCCATGCGTAGCTTCTCGGTCATCGTTCACGTCCTTTGTTCGAGGCATTTCTTGCGTCAATGATCGGCAATCCTGGCAGAGCGAACACACGCGATTTCCAAGTATGGCGACGTTGGTCGCCTGAGAGATCGTTACACGGTCCAGGTTGACCCTTGCGCGGAGCGAACTCGAAAATGGCCGGCATTGACGCACCAAGCCACCCAGCGTGGTTACATTCAAACGGTACCTTGTGGCTACCCGCAAGAAGCGGGCCCGCAGGTGGAGAGGCGACGCCCGTCCCCGTCCTCAGGAAAATGGGCGCCAAGGTACGACTCCGTGATGAGCGTCGCATTCGGGGGCCTCCTCTCCTCGACGAGCCACGCGTTAGACGTGTCATTCACGCGTCAGCGATGGCGCCCGAAAGAAGTCCTCTCAGAGTTCGCGAGGGATTGGTTTGGATGCCTTCAGCTGTCCATCCGCGGGACCACACGAGGTTTTCAGTTGCGTCCGTCGATGAGCTGCCCCAAATTGACGATTGATCCACGACCGCATTGGCTTCTCGACCGTGAAATGGAGCAAGATGGCCGCAGCAATCGTGATTGATAGGAGCAATAGTGCTTGCATCGCGCCAGGCATATCGGCCACGTAGGGAAGCCGTGATCGACCGAAGCTAAAGAAATACTGAGGAATACGCTGTACGATGTAGATGCAATAGGAAATCTCCCCGAGAAATACCAGCAATCGGAACGAGAGAATTTTGGCGAGCGCGTCCTTCCCGTATGACAAAGACAGGATCATTCCAGCCGCGCCCAAGACGAACAGCGTATCCACGTGCAGAGCAATTCCAACAGCGCAGACTACTGTTGAAAGGAGTGCCGCCCATCGGTATCCGTGGTAGTCGATCCATACTCTGCGGAGACGGCAAAGTAGCACACCCAGCATGAACTCTGGCACCAGTCGCGCCAAGCCTCCGCTGAGCGCAAGGTGGTCCGGTGAGGTCACTTCAATGATGGCCAGCACGGCGAACATACAACCCGCTGCCAGGAGGATACGTCTGGGATTAAATCTTGGCGCTGCGAAAAGGAAGATCGGAAAGCAGACGTATGCAAACCATTCGGCACTGACGGACCAGCCAACATCGTTCCACCCACCTGAGCCGGCATAGCGCCATGCACTGAGCATGAACAGCTCAAGAAACAACCGAGACGCAGAATAGTTCACGCTGCCGAGCATATCGGACCGCGTCACCCAATCGTAGCCGACAACGGCCACTGCCATAGCGCAGAGACAGACAATGTAAGCGGGATAGATGCGCGCGATACGTGCAACGATAAACTCGCTCCAATCCCGCCTCATGCCTGAAGATGAGTCGTAGTTGTAAGTGAGTATGAACCCGCTCAAGACAAAGAATCCATCTACTCCAAGATAACCGCGATCAAAAAATACGCTGGAAATTCCGATGTCAAATAGTGCGCCAGATCCCTCGTAGCTGTAAAGCCAATGCCTGCATAACACCCACAAAGCAAAGAACAGCCGCAGACTGGTGAGCGGCAAGAATTGAGGCATTTTATTCTCCCCCTTCGACCGGCACGACGAGTCGCTGCCCATTCTGGGACGATCTGCGTCGTCGTCGTGCGCGGTACTGTTGTCTTGGCGCTAGCCTCCAGCTTGGACGAACAAGCGTCGGCCTCAACCGATCAGGTCAAGAGCGAATGGAAGTGCGCGTATACGGCAATACGGCGGGAGGGCGGTCAACGTCACAACCGCTATTGACAATCAGATTGATTGCGCCCCGCCAGTCAGGGGAGCCTTGCGAGGAGGAGGATGGGGGGGACGGACGAAGGGACTAGGAATAGCGAAGGCGAAGAATCCTGGCGCCACCTGACTTTGCCGCAAAGCTGCCGGCTCCGAGAGCGTCGACGGTATTGCACTAAGGCTGGTGCCGTAGTCAAAGTCCAACAAATGAGCCACCGATTCTTTGCCAGCGTCGTGATGCACGGTGCCATCCGCATCGTGATGATGGGGAACATGCCTGACATGCTCAAGCATGTGCTTTACGACCTGGTTGCGCGTATGCATGAGATGCCGCTGCCCTGCAGAAAGTACCTGCAATGGGAAGATCAGCACGAGGAGGCAAACCACAATACGCGACATGAGACCATTTTACGTAGGCTCGGCTGCCGGCTGACACGCGCATTGAGCGCTACCGCACCGAGACCTGCGCACCGGGAAGCTTTTACTCATTGGGGTGCAAGTGAATGTGGCCCTACATCGTAGGTGTGTCACCCACGGCGCTACTACTGTCCCCGCGAGTAACCAAGACCGACTAGAGCGAGGAGCAATGAAGCTACTGGCCAAGCCCTTCCCACGCCCGCCTCCGGCTGTATCCCGTTTCCTGAGGCTTACCGAGCGCTTCCTAAACCGTATAGAAGCCGCCGCAGAAATATCCCACCACATTGCAGGCAGTCGACAGCCAACCAGAACCGCTGGCTGCCAACGTCTTGATGGCCGCCCCCAAGGCCCAACTGCCTACAGCAGACGAGCGGAATGATCATCTCGGAGCCAGCCCCGGAGATGCCACCACCAATATGACCGTGGCCAAACCGTCCAAATGGGTGCGTTGATTACTTCCTTGCTAGGACAGCCTTCGCTGGAACGGACGTAACGGCATACCCGCAACGCTCTCGAATGCGATGAAGCCCCGGCAACAGCCTTCATTCCCAAAATTGACCATGGTTGAACTTTCAATGAGTTCAACCAGAACACTTTGCCAATTCAATGGCTTTCCGCGTCCAAGGATTTTGACGGTGGTCGCATAGAGGCAGAGCGTCACGGCGCGCACGGACAAGCGGGTTAGGCAGCGGCCGTACAAAGATTGCACCTCCCTTCCCGCGTAGACATGTCGAAGATCGTCTGTCAATGCGTACCGGCACGAAGCCGCCCCGCCGTCAAAAAAATACCGGAGAATGTGAAGGGCTGCAACGTGACGATCTAGCGATCGTAGTCTCAATCGAACACCGTCGGTCCACACTATCGAACATTGTCGCTCCGGGAACAGTAGCAATCTTGATAACAGCCATTTCGCCAGCATGCGTAGCGTAGCGCGATACACGAGATCGACGTAATGTCGCTCCTCCGTCCGACGTCTACCGTAAAACAATTGCGTTCCATCTCGACGCAAACACCAACTGAGTATCGTTACAGCGTGCTTCGAATTCTCCAGGCTTGGTGGTAGGACTGGGGCAAGGCGCACGCATAACGCGTAGGCAAGTGTTTCACGCCATTGCCAGTACCGACTTACCGCAGCATCGGCAGACCCAACCTCAGCATGAGCCATATGCAGACGGTTTGTCCAAGCCATTAGGTTGTCAAACCGTCGGTGAAGTTCTCGTCCGTGATCTCGAAATTCGTGATGCATTGCGGGGACAAACTCCGCGCCTGAAATCCACGATAGGCATTCGTTGCACTGATAAGGTTTCCACGAGCTGCAGGCGTCAACTACGGGAGGTAAGGGGTGCCCGCAGGTCTGACAAAGGGAAGTTAGCGGTACCGCATGGACAGGGCACAATGGAAGCGCAACGCATTGGAACCAAAAGCTGTGGTATCCCGACTCCAAACACAGCGGACATATCCTCAGCGTCGACGAGAACATTGCATTTAAGAGGCAGGCCGCGCGCCCACTCATGGTATTCGCTTCCTCAGCCGGGCGCTGCAGTATGACCGCAGCGGTCTCCAAGGTTCCGGCTAAAGCACCAGACACTTCGAAGTAAGATTCATGCCTAGTACCCCAGTAACGTTTGACATGCAGCCTTCTTAGCTCGCCCTCTCCTAGGTCATTCAATTGAACCCATCGCATCAACACAGACAGGGTCGACTCATAGGGAAGCGGGCCCCACTCGACACCTGTCCAACCCAGCAGTCGCTTGCCTTTGTCGGTCGCTACCGTAACCATGCGAACCACCAGTTTCTAATCGTCTAACTTACCGACAGCATGCGCTGCCGCCGCAGTCCAAAATTTCCTTTTCAAGCCCCCTTGGTCAAAATCGTCGTCCGCCACACGAACAGCCAAATATGGCAGCGCTTCGAAAATTCGACGGCTTAGCAGGCATTCCTCCTCTCTATGGCCCTTTTCGTCTTCTATTTCCTTCTTTCTAATTTGACCAAACTCCGTGAATGCTGCCCAGAGGTCGTCTACGTGATCTTCGAACCGAAATCCGTTTAAAAACGCTTTGGGGAAAAAATATTGAGTCCACGTGCATCCGGAGCCCGGCGGCCAGATCTTAGAATCGACAGCGCGAAGCACCTCTCGCAGGGAATCCTTGCCGTAGCCGCGCAGTCGCACTCTATGAAGACCGAACCTATCGGCACACGCACCGGCAGGTCCTTTCTCTATCATGGTTGTCAGCATATTCTTCATAAGGGGTTCCTCGCCACAGGTCACCACGGTCAACGATATCCCCTTTTTTTCCAGTTCATTTTGTATATCTTTTAGAAATCCAAAGTCCTCGGGTAGAAATGCCTGAGCTTCATCGAGAAGCAAGACCACCATTTTCCACAGCGTCATGCTAGCCAACACCTCCAACTTATCGACGACTCGCGCTTTGAGCCTAGCAGTCTCTCCGGTGAGAGTAGGATGATCTATCGATCGCAGGAATTCGATGAAATATGCACGAATCGAATTTGCGTGTCTGTTTGCTGCTGCATAGAATATGATTGCAAAGCAATCTTCAAAGTCGTTTGGCAACTGTTCACGCAAAGCCCGCAGAAATGACGTTTTCCCTTCCCCCTTATCCTCGGAGATGTAGAAGCTTCGACGCTGCAATATGCATAGCTTGCATGCGGCATACGCGTGTCTTATCGGCGGCGTCCACAAGGGACTATTGGTCTCGTGCGCGAGAAGCGGATGTGTACCGGTTTGCAGACGGCTACGGAGACTATCGACATTCTTTTCAGACATCATCATCTCTCCTTGTGTTGCGGAATCCCGTGAACACTCCCCGGAGGTCCCTGCTGCGATGCTCAGCAGATGACGTGGTTGGCTTCTCCGCTGGGTCGTACGCGATCTGCCGCTGTAGTTTGGCGATTTCCAAAGCTTCGCGTTTGCTTCGCTTTTTTGGCTTCTGGTCGATGAGTGCTTGACGCCTCGCCCTAATAGTTTCATGCACAGTCTGAGGGTCTCGTTCGGCCGGACTCGCTAAGGCTTTACGATTCATGAGTCGGCGAGCCAGAATCGAGTACTTCCAGTCAGCCCAGCGGGCGTCCGGATTTAATTGCCCGAGGTCCTGCCCAGTACTGAGAACGACGGCCCATGCTTTGCGAATGTCCATCCGCTGGACTTGAAGCTCCACTTTCTGTCCAATCAACGTGAAGTCAGAGGAAAGTCGCTCATTTGTATAGCGGCATCGATCAAATTGAACGTAGGGCCGCATGCCCTTCTTCACTGAACCACGGACACTGGCCACCACCTTATGCATCAGTAGTCGTAATTCTGGCTCGCTCGCGTTTGGCAAAGGCTGTGGTACCCAATCGAGTTCCGGCCGCATCGCAAAGCCTTCCAAGGTGTCGCGAATCGTGCTTCGGAAGAGTTTTTCCGGCGTAAATACCGTGTTATGTTCTGCGATGACGGCATCGAGGATTGCCGTAAGATCCCTGTCACGCAGCGTGTACCGTGCTGCCTCCTTCTCTGGCTCGCGGCGCCGCGGGTCATGCGGCCCACTGCCATAGGTACACCGAAGTCGATGGAGGCCCCGTTCAGCGAGCTTTCCATTGAGTCGTTCAATGAAGGGGCGAAGCCACCAGGCACGTGGGACGCCGAACTCGACAGCGCAACCCAGTACATCGATGACATTGTTCACAAAGTCATTGGCAACGTTCGCCCACCCATTGTCGACTTTAAGTAAGCAACACCCCTGGCGGGCGCATAGGGGAATCAGATTCGACAGGAGCGAAGCCTGTTCAGGTACAACATCGCGCATCAGTGGTGCGTCGTCGTCCTGTGCTGCCGGCATCAACGAACTAAGGACAGTCTGGAGGGCCGTATCGGACGACGGCTCGGCCTCATAAGCGACGTGATAGCCGCCTATGCCCCCACTGCACTCGTCGGCCAACAACCCGACATACCAACGAGCGACAAGCAATCTATGTAGGTGGCCATAGCGGTCCTCGAACTCGATGTACCCGGGCGCATCCTGCCGGACATAATCTAATTCCAAGATCGAAAATGGCATCCACGCTTGGATCAAGCGTGGATGCCCTCTCCCGATCCTCAAGCGCCACGCGGCGTCCTCCCCACTGCGCTCCCGGATGTATGCGGTAGGACTGGTTTTCAACAGCGAGTGCAAATATTTCTGCAGCGCAGAGTATCCGTGATTCTCCGTATTCAACGGCCACTCACCCGGCTTGAGCTGTCCTTTCAATTCCTCAAAGAACTCCTTGTGAATGTTGGCAATTGACTTCCTGGCCTCGACATACTCGCCATCATCATTCTGACCCAGAAACTGTTTCTCGACTCGCTTACGTAGCCAGGGAAACCGGAGAAACAGCTGCCCGAGTGCACCAGCGAATCCGCTTGAGCAACTTGTGCCCAATACGAAATTACTCACCACCGGTTTAGTGCGCGTGTATGCCACCACGTGAAGCCCGGGATGAAGCGCACGAAAACCAAAGATCCGCCTATCCGGAGCGACGACGAGGCAACGTTTGATGATGCGACGTAAATTATCATCTGAGATCAGCGTTTGTGCTGCAATGTCTCGGAAACTGTATCCTGCCATGTAGAGGGCGATTGCCTCTTTTTTGCGCGCTACTCCACGACGCCCATTTTCATCGAGTTGAGACACATCGATATCTGGCCAAGCTTCAATATCCTGCAATGCGGCAGGAACCAAGGAACGTCTCGCACCTGTTTTCATTTTTCGATCCTCGAGATCAAGGAACGACGTGAAAACAATTGCTTCTTGAGTTCGGTTCGCAAAGCTCCTGCCGCCAGTTGATGTGCAACGGCAGCGAGCATAATGGCAACATCTATGCCTGGTTGAGCAAGAACTTCGCTCAGCGCTACGGTATGGCGATTCTCAAAGAGTCCCCTGAGCACTAACAGTTCTTTGCCTGCGTACTTGCCATAGGCACGGGTGCGTGCTGCACAGAGGAATCGCCAATTTTGCGGGAGAAGCCCGGCAGCACGAATTTGTGCTTCGGTCTTAACAATGATGGGATAGGGGCACTGATCTTCCTTTGGCAAGCCACGCCGGCTGAAGTACCAGCGCTCAGCAGTTTCATCCATAAAATGGACGTCCACGGCGTCGGACGCGGAAGCGTCAGCAACAAGATCCGAGCACAAGAGATATCGGCAAATCTCGGGATTCCCCTCCGCCAACATGAGGTGCCAGAAGCAAACTTGCCCAAATACCGCCAGCCGTTTGTCGTTTTTGGGAGACTCAAAGACGTACAGATTGCGCAAGCCTCGCCCAGGCAAGTCAACATAATGCCGCGCAGTGATCGTACGCGGCGTAACTACCGCATGTGCCTCGTGTTTCATCGCTACTCCTCAGATTTGAGGAATGAGACCAGGCTTAACGCGGCGGCAAACAAAGATCTCCCTTGACTTCCTGGCAAAAATGAACCAGAGTCAATCCAGACTTGGAGAAATTTCGGGCAAGCGCGTGAAAAGCACTGGCCAGGATTTTTTCAGGCGATAATGCTCCCTTTCATCGGGTCGGATGATTTGAAATTCGGCGCGAGATCAGCCGCTACTGATCTCGCGCCTTGTTGCGTCTTGACCACGAGCGCTTCGTGATCATATTTGTCATAGCTGCCTCCCCGAAAATACGCAAGCACTATCGGATTTGCCAGAAGCCAGCCGAGGTGATTATTGGTTACTTAACGGGAAGGTGTTGACTGATTCTCCATCCCGCCGCGCAAATAAATCATTTTTTTATTATTCGATAATCATAACAAAGCGCTAATTCGTGCCTACACACCCCGTTTTTTGGGGTTTTGCTGGGGCTATGCACATCGAAATGCGTTGAATAAGGCATACTTTCTGTCGAAGTGCCGTTCGTTGCGCATGCCCCCAGACTTCCGGGATCCCCCTGGCATTTGTGCTGAAAGCAAGGCTCGACTAGGATATTAGAACGTCGATTCTGACGACCTCCGGGAGACGTTCTGATGTCGGCATTGCTATTGCGGCTGGGAAGTCACAAAGCCTGGGAGGGATCCCTGGATGAGTTGACGTCCACCGCTTCAGGGCTGATCGGCACTCTCCCCTGGCAAGGTCAGACGCTGCGTCCGCCATCACGCTCCGTTGTCGTGGACTATCGCTCCGCAGGGCTAATAGCTCCGGCCATCCGCAAACGGTATCGGTGGGCACACCTGGTGCAGTTGGTTGTCGCCTGCGTGCTGGTGCAGTCGGGCCATAGCAGGAAGTCCGCAGCAAAGCGCATGCAGTCGCTGGACCCCGCTGAGCTGATTGGACTGCTGATGGAACACAACGGGCCTGGTTCAGCCGACACCGTTGAACCAGGCATTTCCACCGTGGATCACGCCCGCGCCTTGGGACTTGCCCACGAAGCCGTATGCTTGCTGGCGGTCGGCCTTGTCGACCATTTCCAGCGAGCGCGCTCTGGTCGCTTGCTCGTTCATGATCCAGCGCTCTCGCCGGCCCTGCGGGGAGCGATGTTGCGGCTGGCTAGCTTGCACGTTATGTTCGGCATGCTGGTTCGATCTGATGGCGCCCACACCCTAGTTGCACAGTGTCGCCACGCTTTGCGCGCCCGCGAGTGGGGGATACCGATCTTTGACAGCCCGGACTGTCGATTTCACGGAATTCGCTTGCTCGATGGGCGGACTTGCCTTCCGACGATCGAGTGCATTGACTTGGCACGGCAGTCAGGTTCCGAGATCGACCTGAATGAGCAGCAGGCGTTTGCACAACTGAATTCGGCTTGCGACCAGTTCGGGATGCGTGGAAGCGACGTCTACTCCAAGCTACGAGAATTCATCACGCGACATCCCATCTCGTCGCCCACAGAGATACGTCGATTTGTGAGTTCATGGAGCATGCAACTGGCGGCGCCATTTATGGCGTCCTGCTACGAATCGGTTCAGCCCCACCACCTCGTAAATGGCGCCCTGCTACGGTGCGCAACTTGCGGCGCGCCGATGGCCAACTCAGTGATCGAAGGTCATGCGTGTTGCGCGGTACGTCAGTGCGGCGCGTTCGACGCACCGGTACCCTGTCGATCGGCTCGACAGGTGCCAGTACAAGATGTCCTTATCGCGAAGTCGCATATTCTCGTTTACTGGTGTGGCCCAGGCCAAGACGAGATTGCTCTGTACGACACCGCCACCGCAAATCCGCCGGGACTCGTGGCGACACTGTATCCCGGTCGGGATAAATGCGACGTCAGCCTGGACAACGACACCGTCGGGATCGATGTCAAGAGCCATGCCAATCCCTTCCTTCTTGCGGACACCCTGAACCGAAACGTCGGTGGCTTGGAATTATTTCCCAAGAAATTTATAGCCATCAACGATCAGGCCCTGTCGCGCTTCCCCGGCTATTTGGATATCCTACGCCGGGAGTGCAATAGAGGAGACATCGAATTCATAGCAGTTAGTGCTCTTCGCCGAAAGCTGAGGACTCGTTCGTGATCGTCAAACGTCTACAATCCCTCGGACTACATCGGCTGGACCTATTGTGCGCCTACTTCGTCCACGAGCTTGATTTGCATACGCTCCAGCACGCACCGGCGCTGCTCATGGGCTTCCGTAGTGTGGCTCGTGCACCCTTGTTGCGTGATCGGGAGATTGAACTCGACAATCTCCGTCGAGCATGCAACGGACTCTCGACGGTTGCCGCACTGAAGGCCGCTGCGGTGCGGTACAACGATTCCGCCCTAGCCTCGACGCATCGCCGTCTATTTCGCATCGATGAGCGCTCTCTGGCCATCAAGCCGAGATTCGACATCGTCGCGCCGGAGCTCAGCGAGGCACTGGCTGCACTAAAGACGCCTCACACGCCCGATGCACATGATCAGACGTTGGCCGAATCCGGCAAGCCGATCGCCATTCACGTCCAATTTGGCGGTGAATCGCGCCGCTATCCGGTTCATGCATTGCCCGCGAACTTGCCGTTACCTCGCGCTCACGAAACCAGCCGACCACCGCAGCGGCGCCATTTGATTCCGTGGACTGACTTGCTGGCGGAAGCAAGTGAAATGGACGCCATTGACGAACGACTCCAATCACCGAGGCGTGGCAACTGGCAGCAACGTCTGCAGTCCGTTGCGCTGCATAGCATCGACAACAACGGCGACTTCAACGTCGAATCGACGTTGAACCTAGAAGGTCTGAAGCACCTGATAGGGCTGCCAGGGGCAGGAAAAACAACGCTTCTCATGTGTTTGCTGCGCTATCTTGGCAGCCGGGGACTCAAGGTTGCAGTGTTCTTTCCATCCATCGAGGTATGCCGCCAGTATCTCGATGACTTGCGTCGCTACGATGTCCGTGCTGGCCTGCTAGTCGGGCAGTCACGCGAAACGCGACTTCGACATGCTCACAAACTTGCTGAATCGCTGGCAACAGGCGATCCCCTCCGTGGTTTCGGAACGTCCTGCGACAGTGCTCATCTATTTGAAGGCGTCTGCGCTCTGCCGTCCCTCACCGAAGCACCAAATTCTGCCTTTGGCATCGCCGACTCCTTTTGCACCAGGGTTCTGCAGAATCCCGTCAACGATAACACTGGCAAAGCGACCAGCGATGGCACACTGAAGCGCAGGCTGTGCCCTGTTTGGTCTCTGTGCGGGTATACACGCGCCGCCGCAGACTTGCCAAACGCAAATATTTGGGTAGGACACATCTTGTCCGCGGATACCCGCGTCCCAGCTCATACGACACTTCTCGATGAGCGCTACTTCGAGCTGATTGCCCGATCCTTTGACCTCGTGATCTTCGATGAGGCAGACCGAGCGCAACAGGATCTCGATCGAGGTGGTATTGCGGAACTTAGTCTTTCAGGCCACGACCGTTCATTTCATCGACAAGTTCAACGAAGCACTCTACAGCCCATCGCATCGGGACAAAACGCGGTCTTACATGGCGTCGAGTATGCCCAACTGGCAATCGAGATCGCAGAGTTCGAGAAACTGAACGTCGCGTTGACACATGCCATCCTGCGCCTAACGGAAGATCTGCGCAAGGCGTTCGACGGATTGCTGATGTCCCCTTTGCGAATTATTGGCGACTGGCTCTCTCCTAAGCGAGTCAGTTCGTTGAGCGACGACTTTGGAGCGGATCCGCAGGCGCAGTCAAAGGATGCGCTGTGTGAGTTGTGGGAGAGTGCCGCGATTCAAGCATTCCAACTGCGAGGTACGAGATCCGTCAGCGTCGCGATTCCCGCTGATGTGACAATGCGCTTGGTTAGCGCCTTTCACATGTCCGCGGAAGAGGCATCAAGCCTGCACAGCGATCTCTGCCAGTTGATGACCAACTGGCTCGCCGAGTCAAGCCTGCAGGAACTATCCAACCTCGTCAAACAAATTGCTCGACGCTTACGTGATGTTCGGCGAGTGTCGAGTGAGGCAGAGGCGCAGCAATTGGTTGGGCTGCTGCTGCCAGTCACGTTCACGATCCTGAGCTATCGTCGCCTTTCCCCAAAACTCAGCGACATGACAGCACAGGGCTTGCTTGATCCTGTCCGCATCGACGAACTCGCATCGCGATCCTTGCTGCTGGCAACCCCCGACAATATCTTGGGCAGTTTGAGTGGGGTTCGCTTCTTCTCGACGCCCTCTCAACGCGACCCTTTGGCGCATGCCACAGACGTACAACTACAGTATGTCGTGTTCGCTGGCACACCTCGACTGCTAATGTACCGGCTACATGAGTGGATTCGGCGACAGGATGGCATGTTCGATGGTCCCGCGGTACTGCTTACCAGCGCGACGAGTTACCTACCGCCCAGTCCCGCTCACCATATCGCTGTGCCCCCGCACTACGTCCTGCAGCGCGTTTCCCCTGAGCGTGAGGACGTCGCCCCGTCAATCTACGAGTTTCGTCCCATCGCGGATGGACATGTCTCAGATTCGCCCACCTTCCTGCGCTTCAGCGGCGAAAGATCGGACAGCGTGCGCATGGCGAACCTTGAGAAAATGGCCTTCGCATTGTTGGACGGGGGACTAACGGACTCTCAACTCGCCCGCGATTGCGACCACTTTGACGTGCGCCATGGCATCGCACGGCGCGCCGCATTCGTTGTCAACAGCTATGATCAAGCTCGCCGATTGAAGCAGTTTATTGATCAGCGGCTACCCGCATGGCGCGGCCGCGTTGTTGCGGTTGTGGATGACTTACCTGACGTTGGACCAACCGAAGGGTATGTGACGTCGTCTCGCGTCGAAAGTTTGGGCGATGATGATGCATGGAGGTTGCTCATATTTCCCTCCGGGGCACTGGGTCGCGGCACAAATATTGTCTTCACGTCCGGTCCGCGTCTGCGCGATGCGGCTCTCGGATCGCTATACTTTTTGACGCGTCCACATCCGGCGCCCAATGACATGAGCCTGCCCGTAAGCATGGCGGCGCGCGCCACGCTCGACTTCGATCTTTGCGACGATGACTCCGTGTCGGTGGAAGAGATCGGTAAGCGCTTGCTGGCTGCACGCCGTCAAGCCTATCAAAAGGTTGGCAGGCTGCTGCGGCGCCCCCTATACGCACGTGCACTAGGCGACCTGTTTGAGCCTTTCACAGCAAATATCGCTGTCTCACTGTTACAGACGATTGGCCGTGCGATGCGCAATGGCTGCCCTGTTCAGTGCTTCTTCATTGATCGCGCATGGGCGGAGCGCTCGGCCAAGGGTGAAGCGGATACGGAGACCAGCAGCATGCTCGTTCAACTTCGCCGGCTGCTCGAGCGTGGTGCGGCGTCTGAGGACCCCAAGGAAGTTGCGCTATACCGAGCTCTCTACGGCGCCTTCCTTGATCCGTTATCGAAGACCAAGGGCCTGAAAGTTGCCTTCGCGCGAGACGACGCCCACCAGGATGAGCCTTGGACGGATAACCCCCTGTGGGTTGCAGACTCTCCCATTCAACAAGAGGCAGGAACATGACGACCGTTGTCCGAGATGTGGCATTCGCGCTCGAGTTTGCCGAAGACGCTCCACCGTTGGTCCATAACGTTTTGGCCATCCGCTGGACCACAGACGTCCTTCGTATTCTGAAGCAAATTCGTGACGAGGCAACGAATCGCGCGAGAGACAAGGATGAAGAAGCATTTGTTCACCTGCCCTTCGCCAGTCTACGCGCACAGCTTCAATTGGAGATTGAAGATTGGACCGCGCTGAAGGATGACATTGGACTGCGCTCTTTCCCCGACCTCAGCAAGGAGCCCGGGCCATGGGGTTTCCTGCCCTGCCAGAAAGCACAGGACTATAGCGAATGCGTGCGTGATGCATTTGCTCGGTGGTCGGAAGGCGCATTGTCCCATTTTAGCCAAGGTCGAGACGCGTATACGCTCGGCATCGCCGCACTGCGCAAGCTCAATGAATGCAATCAGGTGATTCAATTCGCCCAGTCGCAGGTACAAGTGTTTCCATGGGATACGGCTGGAAAGTCTGGGACGTTCTCGCCGTTCAATATCACAGCAGGCTGGCTCGCATCGCAGCTTGCCGGTAAGGAACTGTTTCCAGAATTGGGCCCGGTGGTGCGGGTCGTCGGGAGCCCAGATGGAAACAAGGCGGAAGTCATGACACGCCCTCACCATGCGGCTGGCGGGTACTTCAGTTTGGTCTGCGAAATCTCACTAGAGACGCTTCCTGGAGCGACTAAGCCGATCGTCTATCTGAAGTTTAAGCGGCGCCGGTGGGCCGATAGTTTGAATAGTCGGTATCCTGCCAGTCCTACCATCGGGGGATACGTGTTTCCCCATCATGCTCGGCCGAACAGTGCTTATCGCTTTAGCGTGATGCGACGCAAAGACGCCTGGGTCACCGATCTTGGCTATCCCGTATACGAGCATGCATTCGACCTGGCGATGGGCTATCAGGATGAAGATGTGCTTCGCTACCCTTGCGACGAGCGCGCCAGCGTGGTCGTAATGGTGAAGGCTGAAGTTGCCGAGGCAAGTCGATCCAACCTTCAAGCTGGCGTCCCGCTCGTCGATCAAGCCGATGCGTTTGCATCCGCCGCCAACGCGCTCGAAGGATTCGGTCTACGGCCCTTCTCGGGATTCAGTACGAGGAAGCCAATCCGGCATAAAGCGCCTCCACTGAGCGTTCTGAAGGCCGAAGTCGCCGTGGCGAGACTGCTCGCCCGTCATGGCATTGACGAGGCCGACACCGAGAGCGCTATTGAGACTGCAACCTTGGCGCCTTCGAATCGCTGGTTCAGAATGCAGCCTCCCACCCCGGATCCTGCGCACGACCGAGTTGTTGAGGCCATTCAAACGCTAGTCAAAGACACAGCGTATGCGACTGATGCGGGAAGACAGAGAATTTACTTCCTAAGTTATACCGCCGACGATATCGAGTGGGTCAAGACGACTGCCAACGCAATCCTTGGACACAGCACCGAAGTGATCAGTGCGCCATTGCCACTGAACACGCACGGACCTAGGAGCCTATTGCCAGTCGACACGGGATCAAAGAAGCAGCGATTCGATGCGCGAGTGCGTGAATGGCAAAAATTTGTCGATCAAATTGGCGTGCCTGAACGCGCGATGATCCTCATCCAAGCGCCTCTGTTCTATGAGACCCGGGACGGGCAGAGGAAGCCCGATGATAATGTCAACAAATTGGCCGCGCGAAAGGCGCTGAGCAGCAGGGGTTGCACGGTACAGTACCTATTGCCCAGCGAGCCCGGCAGAATGGATCGATTCCTTCCCCGTTTACAGGCGTCTGTCCTGGACCTGGCGTTTGGGCACGCCGGCTTTGTCTGGGGCTTGAGACAGGCGCGGGAAGCCTGCTTCGGCTCCCAACCGGAGGCACCACGGTGGGCATGCGCGATGAGCTCGCTTCAGGTACACACCGAGTGGGACCGTCAACAGTCGGTGTTCGTTGCCACGCGCTTGGAGTGCGCCACGGGTGAATCTTGGGTGCGTTTTGCCCATGCTGAGGCAGAGCACGTCATGTCGCCTTGGATGCGGTTTGACCAAGGTGCAAAGTACCTCGCCTCTCGCCGCGTCGAACTACCGCGAACGAATGCTGATCAGCGCATGCTGCTGGCCAATTTTTTCGCGGACACGTTCGATGACATTACGTCGCTCGATCCCAGCGCAGTCGTGTTTATTGACTCTACGCGTACGGCTCGTCTGGCCTCTTGGCTCGGCGACGTCGGCGTGCGTACACCGCAACGCCAAATAGCCGCTGGCATCGTGCTGTCACAACGTTGGCCGATGCTACGGGTGCTGAGGGTGCGAGAGCAAGCGCCATCTATCGGGCAAGAAAAATTTCACGGGCATAGCACCGAACACGGGATGCACATCCGCTCCTGGACATCCACACAGAGATTGTTTGAGGTGGAAGGTACATCGGCGCCGACGTTTTGGTCATTGGCCAAGCCTTCGACACACCACAAACGTGGCGCAAGCTGCTACCGCTCAGTTCTGCTGCCCGCTTCATCAAAAGCAAGCGAAGCGAGTGAAGCGTATGCGATGTTTCCCGCGCAACCCGACAAGCAGCATTTGACCTCGCGCGCGGTGGAGATCGTGATCCTCCAGAAGCAGCCACAGGACTCGAACCTACAACTCGCATCCTTTGCCCAGCATTTGCGTGCCGGGATGTTGACGGCGAGGAATGAGCCCTGGGTCACGACCCCGACTCCGTTGCGAATTATCGAAAAGCTCTCCGAGTACATGCGCGCATAGAAATCCGCTGTTCAGAACCGCTTCCTTACAACTGGGGCGTCCGAAACGACTCAGCAACTAGCGCCGCCGCATCGCTAACTGGGGGACTGGGGGCGCCTGGCTATCTCACGATGCATCATCACGTGCGGCGAAGCTCGGACGACGCAGAGGATCCCGCTCGGCACCTGACCAGTGCTCGGCCTCAATGCGCCTAATTATCTACATTGCCAGTGATTGGAAGGAATTCTGAGTAGTTGATTGCGACAACAAAGTCATATTTTAGATGTTGGCCGTTGTCATCTTTCTGGCTTGCACAGGACCATCGACAACAAGACCTTCATCCCGCGCAGGCCTCGTTGTCGTCTGTCCCGGCGGCTCGGTCTCCAGTCCACGGCTACACAAAAGGCGCCCTCCCATGATTTGCGACTTATGAGTTGCCGATGACAATGCCGACATCAGACACGGCATCATGGACGAGCTAGCGACCAGAGCGCGCTGTCTGGGCTTCGCCAAGCGCGACAAAGACAGGCGCTATTTGATCGTCCGCGGCCTGGCTTCAATGAAATCGGAAAGTGTGGCTGAGCCGGTCGCGCAGGCGAGGCAGATTGGTCACCCAGCCCTTGGCAACCACCACTTGCGCAGGCAGTCGTTCGGTGGGATGCGCAGCAAAGTAGCGCTCGCTGGCCTGCATCAGGTGCGAGGCTTCGCTCGGGAAGCTCGATTGCACAACCATAGCGGCCAGCCGGAACACGTTGGCCTCGCGCTGGTCAAGCGCGGACGCCGCAGGCTCGCGTGCGACCGCCGCGCAGCGGATCATAAGCGCAGCTTCCACGTCCCGGGCGTGCATGGCGGATTTTTCCGATGGGTGTCCTCGACAGATGGCTGTCAATGTACTCCGAATTGTGGCCGACGTGGTCCGCGAGCCCCGCGATCTAGTTACAGTCCAATTTCAATTTGATCCAGTCGGTGGTGTAAGGCATCGGTTAGCCAGAGCACGAATGCACACCATCCGCCGTGCGAGAGCGCCAGCCCGCCGCTGCCCTGGATCAACCAAGTGGACGATCTCTCCGGCTCATTATCGAGTTGCCAGCGTAGCCATCGCATGATCACAGTTTCCAACTCGAATGGGACATCGGTCAGATAGATATACCGCTCGCCCTGCGCTATGGTGGGTAGTCCGGCCGGCAGCCAGTGGGACAAGGCGCGCCTGGTTTGTGCGGCCGTCGGGATGCACTCGACCGGAACGGGCGGATCTTCATAGCGGTTGGCGACCGCCCGGGCGACGTCGTCGAGAGTTGAAGTCGCCCGAGTCTCGACACGCTCGACGTTGCGCAGGATCTCCTGCGTGCGAAGAAACTGGCGCTCGGAAATTTCCCGGTTCGCTCGGAGTCGACGATTCGTCTCATACAACGTTTCCAGCGGGTAGCGACGGGCGAGTCGGACCACATCGAACAGGGTCGGACGTCCGAGAATGATGGGAATCTCCGCCGGGGTACCGCGCAGTTTTGGGTTGGACCACAGGTGCGCGCCCGCGCGAAACTCCATGTCTCTGAACACAAATTTTTCAGCCATGGCACCACTCCAAGCAAACTCGAAACCCTCTTAGATGGATTCGCGCGTTAGCACGGTGCTGCGGTTCTTCCTGCGAGCGCTGCATAGTGCGCGTGACCGGCGCAACGACGCTGAGCGCCATGCCGACCAACTGCATGGGACTAACGAGGTCCCGTTCCACATTGTAAAGCGACGCCATTGTTCGAAAACGCTGCGTGTGGCCCCGGGGCGCCGCGATCGGATTATTGTCTCGCGCGTGAGGAATGAGAGTGGAGTATCTTATAGATCACTTCGTCACGAGCGAAAACTTAGCTAATGAGAAAAATTGCGCCGTTGTTCTGCGTGGCGGCCAATGACCACCAGGGGTAGCGCGCCGATCCGGCAAACCGAACAGACGCGATATCCGGTGCAGCGTTGGTCCGTCTCCAACTGACCGGACCTACCAAACAACGAAGTACTTTTCGTACCTCAATTATCAAACACAGCCTCCGCATGGGAGGCTTCGTTCATTTGGGTGACGAGAGCGCGTACTTGCATTCTTCC
Organism: Cupriavidus sp. GW823-FHT06D04; assembly: GCF_058795055.1. Lineage (NCBI taxonomy): Bacteria > Pseudomonadati > Pseudomonadota > Betaproteobacteria > Burkholderiales > Burkholderiaceae > Cupriavidus > Cupriavidus sp. GW823-FHT06D04. The sequence goes on from NZ_JBXAHL010000046.1 coordinate 41,530, forward strand.
AGCAGGATTGGAGCAGTTGGGGTCGTCGGAGGCAACGAATCGCCTAGCAATTGACCTCCGCTGCCTCACCAGTGATCCTCCGCACAGTTGCTATTCCTACTTTTAACCGCAGTTTTGCGCTACGCCTTTCTTGTCATATCTTTTTTCCGCTGATAGAGCGTGGGAGGAAAGTTGACGTGCATTGCGAAGGACCGTGTGTGAGGCAGCAAGAGAGCCAAATCCGTTCCGACAACTTTGCGTTAGAGGACTCGACTCGCTTAACGTGGCGTGGCGCATACGGCCCCCTTGGTTGTATCTCAATTGAGATGCATAATGCAGGTCAAAGCATAGGAGATTTCCATGGCGCATACCTCAATGCTGCACATCCGCGTGGACGACGACCTCAAAGCCCGGGCCACGCAAAACCTCGCCAGCGTCGGGCTAACCGTGTCCGACGCAGTTCGCATCCTGTTGACACGGATCGCCAAGGAGGGCGGGCTGCCGCCCGGTCTGACGACGGATCCCGAGACCTATGATGCTTGGTTCCGCGCCAAGGTCCAGCAAGCGCTGACCGACCCGGCCCCGCCGCTCCCGCATGACCAGGTCATGGACGACGTTCAGGCGCTGATCGACCGGAAACGCCGTGCGCGCGGTTGAATGGACGCGGTGGGCCAGGGCCGATCTTCTCGCCATCGTTGACTACATCTCGGATGATAATCCGGATGCGGCCCAGAGCCTGAAGGACGACCTCGAAGCGAAAGCGGCACGGCTGCCGGAACACCCCGAGCTCTACCGAGCCGGCCGCGTCGCGGGCACGCGCGAGATGGTCGTGGCGGCCAACTACCTGGTCGTGTACGCCGTGGATGCCACCTCCATCCGGATCCTGCGGGTACTCCATGCCGCGCAGCAATGGCCGTCGCCCGGTTGAGCCAGGCGAGGACTGACCAAAAAATGGGTGCGCCGCCCTGCCGCGACGCGCCTTCGGCGATCAACCAGCCTTGCGTGACAGACCGCCTGAGACCTCCAAGCACTAGCGCTGCCTGGCGTCGTCGTCCTGGACGCGCAAACACGGCGCGCCGGCTTCGACGCTGGTCGTCGCGGCAGCTCGTCGACTGCCTTTTTGAGATTGTTGCCGTGCGTTGTATGTGACTGCCGAACTCAGGGGCTAAGCACGAGTCCGTCGCCGAGCTTGGCCGCCAGCGCCGTCAAGTTCTGGCAGAATTTTCGCTTCTCCTCTGGCACCCCCCGCTGGGCGGCGATCCATCCCTTGAACGCGTAGAAGGACTCGGGGGAGATCGCTGTCAGGCGCTCCATGACGCCCGTTTTGGTAAAGACAATCGTGCTTACCCGACCGCCACGCAGGAGCTTGGTAATCCCATAGGACATGGCCGCCCCACTGTCATCCGCAATCGTGGTCGACAGCGTCGCTTCCGGCGTGCTCGCTTTCACGGCGCCAATGATGTCGACCACGAATCCGACTTCGTTTCGCCCGCGCACGCAGGCCCCCATCCTGGGGGCGAGGATGAAGGTCGGATCCACTGCCTGGAGTGCGGGCAGGATGACTGACTCTGCGATGGGCTTCGCCGTGACGAACTGAACGCGCTTGTTGTACAGCCCGAGTCTGACGGCATCTTCGATGCGGCAGCCCGCGGCGGACGCATAGGCAAGCATCGCGTAGTTCCCAATCACCGAGATCGTCTCCGCGAAGCCCGCGCGGCGAAACGCCTCCAACAACTGAACCAGAATCTGTGGGGCATTGCCAGGCGCGTAGGCGGAAATCTCGGCTTCGGTTCGCGTCAGTTCCAGCCGCTTGGCCGCGGCGCGGCCTGGGCGGGTCTCCCCCAGCTCCTCCGCGCGCACGGCGGCCTCCCATTCCGCAAAGCGCTGACGTGCGACGCCCTGCTGGTCCAACTCAAGGCGCTCGAGATGGCGGACTTCGAAGCCGCCGCATTGGAACTTGCGACGCCCAGACGAGCAGGTCGCTGGCTCTGGGGCCTTCTTGGCACTCGCAAAGTCGTGAGCCGCTTCGCGGGTCCGTTCCGGTGAGGGAGCGGGCCTCGCCTGACGCTCTTGCGTTGCCGCCTTCTTCGCCGGCGCGGCCGGCCGCGGTTTGATGACCGGTTCGCGCCCGGCAAACCGGCGCAGGTGATCGAGTTGCTCCTCCGCAAACGGCCCCTTCGGCAGGGTCAAGACCACCTTCGCGATGGCGTCTCCCGTCCGGCCACTCTTGGCGTCACGCAGGCCCTTGCCGGCAAAGCGCAACGACTTGCCGCTGCCCGTATCCGGCGGGACGTCTACCTCGAAGGTTCGCCCCACGATCTCGATGGTGGTCTTGCCTCCGAGCCACGCCGTGATGCAATCGATCTGAATCTCGCAATGGACGTCGAAACCCTTCAGATAGGTAGACCCGGACTTCACCACCCGGATTTCGCAGAGGAGATCCCCGGCCGCGCCACCGAACTCACCTGGCATGCCGCCCCCGACTGCACGGAGAACACGACCTGCCGGGGTATTCGCCGGCACTTGGATGTTGAAGCGCTTGGTCTGTTTGAATGCACCCTTCCCTTTGCACTCTCTGCATCGCCAATCGACTCCCGATCCCTTGCATCTGCTACAAGTGCGCTGCCCCCAGCCATCCGCAGACGGATACCACCCGTGGCCGTCGCACTTTTCACACGCTACGGGAGAGCTCGCTTCCCCTGAGCCCATGCAATACGGGCATGTGTCTTCAACTTTGACCTCGACGGTTGCCTGGCCACCGCGGACCGCCGTGTCAGCGTCGATTGACGCCTTGCAGCGGATGTCCTCGCCTCGTACTGGTGGTGGTCTGGATTGACGGCGTCTCCGCTGGCTCTGGTGAAACTGCTGGCGAAAGAGGTCTTCGGAATTAGCGTCGTCTTCGCCCGGCCCGGCCCACCCGGGATTCCCGCTACGGGTCGCGCCATGGCCCAGGTCGTACTCCGCGCGCTTCTGAGCGTCGCCAAGGATGCGGTTAGCCCTCTCGATTTCCTTGAATTTCTCCTCGGCCTGCTTCTTTTCCAGGGCAGACTTGCCGTGCTGTCGGTCGGGATGAAATTTCATCGCGAGCCGCCTGTAGGCCGCTCGGATCTCCGCCTCGGTCGCGCGAGGCGAAACGCCGAGAGTGTTGTAGTAATCGATCATCACCGGCTATTCCGATTCACCTCGCTCATGGTCTGCGGGCCGGGACTGTGCTTCGGCAATCGAGACGGCGGACTGGCACAAAAAGATACCACTACCGATCCATCACGGCGGAAGCACGAAATGTACCGATTGCGCCACTTAGCCGATCGCGGGTTCAACTCCGTGGGCGTGCGTGATTAGATCGCCTCTTGTGTCCCGCTTTCAACGCCCTACCCCGCGTTTAACGTCCGCAGCGCTTTTGTGAGTTCTCCGGCGACCAGTGATCCGACTCAAGGCGCAACGCCGAGCGCTCAAACAGCCTCGAATTGTGGCGGCCCTGCAAGGTCGAGGATGCTCCATCGATCGTTCAATGGTCTGCTCGCTGCGTGGCAATTTTTTCGCTGGCAAAAGAACTGCCGGGAAAAATGGCTCTTAATCCTGTGTTGCATGATGTTTATATCGCCGTATCCTGCTCCGGTAGGTCCTGCTACCACCCGCGCCCCATCCCCTGATGAGCGCGGGTTCTTTTTTCGGAACAGATGAACTGCGCGGCGCACGCTGGATTGCCGTCAACAGCAACCTGGCGGATACTGAACGTGGGTGGCGCCGCAAGGTGTTACCCGATTTCTTCTTGGACGTTCTGCGGCTCTCCTCCATCGGATCGAGGGCTGTTTATTTGGTCGTGCTTACTATCTGGCAAGCGGCGCGTCCAAGTTGCCGACGGCAGCCGCCGCATGCGCGATCGAGCACCGGATCTGGCGGTGTCATGTCGACCTGCGGGCGGTCTGACCTGGTTGCACAATCCGAAAGATCGCCAGTCGTTTGCCCTGCCCGCTGGCGCCCAATAGCGTTGCCAGTGAACCTCAACCGCCGATCTAGCCTCCTTCGTCTTGATCCGGACAAGTCAGGATGCTGGCAAGAACTCTCCCTCGATCGTGGCTACCGCGCACGCACCGAGACCGAAGATGCGGCACGGTCCTGTGGTCGGATAAGCCGTGGATTCGTGGTGATGGCCGTGGAAAGCGCGTTGCACGCCCATTGCTTCGATGAGCGTGTCAATCGCCTCGAACCCGTGTGGGTGACAAGCCGGAGCCTCGTGGCTGACCAGGACATCCGCATGCTGACTCAGTAGCGCGTTGTAGGTCTGCGGGAAGATCGTGCTGCGATGGCGCCGCGGCAGACCACCCCGCCAGTAATTCCCCTTCCCACATTTGGCCAGATAGTCAGTGGCGCTCTCTACGCGCGATGGTTCGGGCGGCATCCAGACCTGGCCGCGAAAAATCCCTCCCAACCCGGCAAGCCGAAGGCCTGCAATCGTGACCACCCGCCCATCCAGGTTCCGGTCGGCCAGGCCCGAGCCGAACAGGTTGTCGTAGTCGGCATCGCTGTCGGTGTCGTGATTGCCAGGAATCCACCAAACTTGCGTCAGGGGAAGGATGCTGGCGAGCTCTTCATCCAGTGGGCGCCTGGCCTGGATGTCGCCAGCGAGCACCACTGCCTCGGGGCGGTGACGGTGGACGCTTTCAATCAGCGGGCCGAACTCGCCATGGGGGTCGCCGCAAATGAATACGTGGCCTTCAGACATCGGTCTCGGATAGGTGACTTGGTTCGATGGAATCGACGGCGGTGAACCTGAACGGCCGGCGGGTGTAGGCCCGCCATGCGTCTCGGCCACGGTCTGGGTAAACGCGCCCCGTATGACCTCGTGCACCTGTGCATGGCCTATCGGGCGCGCTCCGTTTGCAAAGTGGCAGTCCGCTGTCACCCGATTATCTCTGAATGATCACCAATCTACCTGATCACCAGTCTGTCGAATGCGTAACCGCGACTGCGCCCGCGCAAGGTTACTCCATCCACCAGCACAGGTTCTCAAGTGAACGCCGCACGCTGGACGACAAGACCTGACGAAGTAGCTCCTTCCCCGTTTACAATGTTGCTATGCAATATAAATCTGGGCCGTAGAAGCGCGCGAATCGCCACGGGTCCTACTAGCAGGGAGGCGGCAATGGCGACAGCTCTGGCTGCGACCAAAGGCGAAGCACTCAAGCTCCTGGAAACAGAGGGCGTCAAGGTCGTGGATTTGGACTACGAATCAGGATGGCAGGATGCGATTGAGCTGGGCAGGCTGGGCGAAAAGCTTGGCATACGTGTCCAGTATCGCGGCCATGAGAGTATTGCCGTCAGTTCGCCCGCTGCACTCGTTGCCGGACTGAATCGTCCAAAGCTCACGTTCCGTCAGCGCAATCTTTACTGCCAATTTGACCTCAGCATGCTATCAGCGGCTGACTTGGAGCGCCTGGAGGGAAAAGCGGAGAAGCTCGGCGACTACATCCTCGCTGGACATCTCACGAGGGATGTCGATGCTGTATGGACGGAATAACCCATTGCCATGCAGCCATCCTGAAGTCCAAAACGGAATTAGCGCAGCGCGTCGCGCATTGATTTGCCTGGCCGCCCTGGGGTAGCGCTTATCTCGTAGAGATATGGTTGGCCGGTTGCGGATTGCCCGTCGTCGCGGCAGCAGCTACCATCCCTGAAGACTTGTTGTGCCCGGCGATGTCGGGCCGGTCCTGCAGGGGCGCAATCTGACTACCAACGGGAACGCCGTGACGAATCAGCTCGATCTTTTTGAAGATGGCCGCGATGTCATGCTTCGCAACGACGTGCTCACAGCGCTTGAGCAACGCACTGCCGCCGCCGGGCGTGAAGCACTGCAGCGCCTGGTCGCGGAGTATCCAGACGACGCGCTTGTGCCGACCCTGGAGACACTTGTCTGTGTGCTGGAGGCTCCCGTCCACGAACACTTCGCGACTCACACGGCACTGCGCGACACCTGCGAAGCGTGGTGTTTGCCGAGCATGCTGGCAGCGCGCCGAGCGTTCGGCGACGTAGCGGGCATGGCTTGGTGCCTACCGCTGTGGCGTGCTGTCGCCCGGGCCGCCTCTCAATTGCCGTTTCACCGGGAGATGCCCGAATGGCATTCGGCACCCCTATGGATGCGCGCTGCGGAGTGGACCGCGGCATGTGACAGCATCAAGCGAATCGGGTCATGGCGACGAATTCCAGCTCCCCTCGCCTGGATGGCCGAGACGGTCTACCGGCTCCAGGGGCTTGACCCGGCATGGCCACTCTTGGCCGAGCTTGCCTGGCTATCCCCGAAGAAGCTCGGCGCGCTCATACAAACGCTCGGGGATTCGTCATTGCTGGCGCTGCGCCGGCGGTTCGATGCGAATTTCGACGGTGACGGCACACCCGAGGATCTTTGCTGGTTTCCCGCCTGGTCCTTGGCCGAAAAACCCGGACTTGCTGCCCTCTTACGCGCGTCCGAGCCCTCGACGGGCACATCACCCGAAAAGGGATTGCGGATCATGCTGGATCTGTTGACCCTTGAGCGCCAGGGTCGCCAGCATGACTTGCTGGAACGGCGAAAGGACTTACGCGGCCTGCACGCGGGCCTCTTCGAGGCCTACATCCGTACGCGGTAACGTTTCGGGTTTTTCGCGTTTGCACGCACTCGCAGGGCACAAAAAAAAAGGTTCTTCGCCTATCTGCGTGATCGTTTAGAAACAAAAAGGGCCAACCGCCCACCGCTGGTATCTTGGAGTTGCGACACAACAAGAATC
>NZ_JBXAHL010000047.1:0-45394 GCF_058795055.1 Cupriavidus sp. GW823-FHT06D04
TGCAACCACCTCAGACGCGGGCTGGCTTGCCCGAGCAGAATGTCTTCGCTGTGCATGTCATCGAGGACGAACCGCCCGCCGGTATCGAGCCGCTCGAATGGATGCTACTCAGTTCGGTGCCCACGCACTCGCCTGAGCAGGCTCTTGAGCGGCTTCAGTGGTATGCGCGGCGCTGGACCATCGGTGTGTCCAGATAAGGACACGTTATCCAGTCGGTGAAAGTCCGACCGAGGCAAAAGACTCAGTCCTCGTAGCTAGGGAGGCGTCATGGCGCGAAAGCAAGATGACGGAGCCCTCCGACAGTATGCTCAGAAAGGAGTGTATGCAACGCACCAGGTTGCAACGTGCAGTGAACGCAGATGTAGCCTCGTCACACGAAAACCCGGTGGCTGAGACGGTCGATAACGCGCGAAAGCAGCAAGAGTTGTCCGAAACGAGTCCGATACGGCAACTCTCACCGGCGGGGTATCAGCGGCGACATGGTGTGAAGGATAACGTGGAAACTGGAGAAGCCCTCGGCACCCGGCGGAGAAATCCCGTCGAGGAGATGTCCGCTATAACCGCGAGTGGGAAATGCGGGCATAGGTGCCAGGGTGACGGATCGGGTCGTAGTACTGTCGATGGGCGTGCAGCAAAACGCGCCCGGAGGGAAGGGCCCGGACCGGTGAGTACTCCGTCCAACAAGGTGAGGCAGGGATGAAATGACAAAGGCATCCGGCAGTCTGCAGGAGCTGAGAAGGCGGATATATCGCAAGGCGAAGTCTGACAAGACCCATCGCTTCTGGGGACTCTTCGTGCATATTGCGAAGAGCGAAACCCTTGACGAGGCCTACCGTATCGCCAAGAGGAACGGCGGTGCACCGGGAATCGATGATCTGAGCTTTGAAGACATCGAGGCATCGGGACGCACTGTATTCCTTGCGGAGATTCAGGCAGACCTCAAAACAGGCAGGTATGAACCCAAGCCGAACCGCAGGGTAGAGATCCCGAAGAGCAACGGCAAGGTCCGCGTCCTCCAGGTTCCTTGCATCCGCGACCGCGTGGTGCAGGGGGCGCTGAAACTGATCCTCGAAGCGGTATTCGAGGCGGACTTCTGCCCGAACTCCTACGGGTTTCGACCGAAGCGGTCCCCACACCGCGCGCTGGCGGAAGTCAGACGCAGTGTGCTGCGGCGCATGTCGACGGTGGTTGACGTGGATTTGTCGCGCTACTTTGACACAATCCAACACTCAACCCTGTTGGGCAAGATCGCGAAGCGCATCCAGGATCCTCAGGTCATGCACTTGGTCAAGCAGGTTATCAAAGCAGCGGGCAAAGTTGGGGTACCGCAAGGTGGCCCATTCAGCCCTCTCGCTGCGAACATCTACTTGACTGAGATTGACTGGATGTTCGACGAGATTCGCCGCAAGACGGCACAGGGCCCTTACGAGGCAGTGAACTATCATCGGTTTGCTGACGACATCGTCATTACCGTCAGTGGCCACCACACGAAACGCGGCTGGGCAGAACGCGCCCTGTTGCGTCTGCGGGAACAGCTCGTGCCGCTTGGCGTCGAGTTGAACGTGGAGAAAACCACGGTGGTGGACACGCTGCACGGTGAAGCCTTTGGGTTCTTGGGGTTCGACCTACGTCGCGTGCGCAAACGAGCGGGGAACGGGCACTTCGTCCTGATGACCCCCAAGAAGAAGGCTCGTCAAGCCATCAAGGCGAAGATTCGCGACATCATCCGGCACGGAGGCTCGACTCCTGCCGTGAAGCTGATCGCGAGACTCAACGCTGCGGTGGCGGGATGGGTCAAGTACTTTCGGGTCGGCAACGCCAGTCGCGCCTTCAGTGAGGTGCGCGACTATCTGGAAATGAAGGTTCGAACTCTGCTAACGCGGCGCAAGCGACGCAATAAGAGGAGCGTCGGGTGGCGACGATGGAGTAACGAGTACCTCTACGGTGTCCTGGGATTGTACTGGGACTGGAAAACGCGCCCGCTGTCGGGTGCGGAGGAGTTCGCGTGAAAGTGGCCGCCATACCGACAGGACCCATAACCCTTGCGATGAATCTCACTGGGTGAGCCGCTTGAGGGAAAACTTCACGAGTGGTTCTTATGGGGAGGGGCTGGAAACGGGCCGGGTTCGCCGAGCACCGCGCCAGTCCTTTACCCGACAGACCTGGCACCGTGTGCTCAAGAGTGGCTGCCGTATCGAGGCCCGCCAATTCGGTACACTGGAACGCTTCGTGCGGGCCACCTCCCTGTTTGCCGTAATCGCCTGGCGCATTCTGTACACGACTCTAGTGGCTCGCCTTGATGGCGAGTTGCCCTGCGAGGTAGTCCTTCAGCCCATCGAATGGCAGGCTCTGTATTGCCGCGTACACCGAACCACCCGGCCACCGGACAAAGTGCCATCGCTGAATCAGGCAGTACTGTGGATCGCCACGCTGGGTGGCTACCTGAATCGCCGCAGTGATCCTCCGCCCGGCGCCACGGTTATCTGGCGAGGCTTCTTCGTCCTCCATGAGATTACCGAAATGTTCCGCATCTTCAGTTCAGGTCCATAGGATGTGGGTAAAGCTCAGGCCTTCAGGCAGGGGAGATGGATGTCAAGCTGAACAGCAATGAGATACAGAAGTGGGGGGCAATATCGCGTTATCGCGCGGCGGCGCTTTCCCATGACGTGTGGTTGGTGCAGCTGTCCGGTTGGGGCGTACTTAACCCGATGCCAAGCCGATTGCTTTTCCAATCAAGACGCGTATTGCCGTGCAATTAATCAAATCCCATGGCGTGCCCAGAAATCCGTGGGCGTCACGATGGGATAGCGATCCGCCAGCGCCAACAGGTCCTTGTCGCCCGTGACCAGGTATTGGGCCTTTGCCGCCAGCAGCGTCAACAATATAGGCTGATCGGCAGGGTCGCGCAGCGCCTTGTCTGGCGTGCCGCTCGGCTCGACTATCTCAGCCAGGAACATGAGGCTGTCGGCCAGGTCGCGTATTTCCGTCGCGGTCATCTGGACTCTGGGCAAGCGTGGTAGCACCCGGATCATCTCATCCAGGATGTAACGCGATAGCACCACGTCCAAACCGCCTTGCCGCCAAGCGGCGATGATGCGTCCCGGCACACTGCCCGGATAGGCCAGACCCGATACGAGGACATTGGTATCGAGCACAACGCGCAATCCAGGCATCAGCGCTGTTTCCGCACCGCCGTCACTGCGGCGTCGATCTCGGCTAGGCCTTCGTCGGCCGGCACGCCGGCATAGGCTTCGCTGATGCGATTGTTCAGGGCGTCGAAACGCTCCTGCATACGCCGGATGCGGGCGAACAGTTCAGCATCGACTAGGGCCGCGACTGGCTTTCCATCTTTGTTGATGACGATGCTGTCGTGGCGATACTGCACCTGGTTGAGCATTTCGCCTAGGTTTTGCCGAAAGTTCACGGCACTGACTTCGGTAATCATCACCCCCCCCATGATCATATTGATTGATATGGTCATTATCATGGAATTTAAGCATGGTGTCTACCGACAATGATCTTCCCATGGCAATCCGGCCGCCGTCCCGCAGCGGTCTTGGCGACCGGCTCCCCTTGTCTCGTTGCCCAAAGGTTTGAGAGGGGAGCCGGCGGCGTCGCAGGCGCCATCGTGGCGTGGCAGTAGGAACCGCTCGAACACAACAGGCAGCGCACGTCGGTCCCGCATTTCGCCACGCTGTACGAGGCTGCGGTCCCTGCAGGGTCTTTGCGAGCGCGTGACGGGCAGGCCGATAGCAGTGGCCTCGCGAACCTCTCATCACGCAGCCAAGAGCGACATCATCGCCCAGGCCGCCGCGGATGCCGGCCCCGAACTGCTCATCTCGCATCCCCACATCGTTTGAACCACCCCGGGACGCCGGGGTATTTTTTTGCCCGGCGCATCTCATAAATGTGCTCAAGACTGCATGCAGGCAGCCGAAATAGGCAAGACCGGGAGTGCCCACTAACAAATAGCGCCTCGGAAGGGGAGCAACAAGCGACGAGGAGCGCGATGCATTCAGAGCAACAGGGACTAGCAGTTGATACAGAACGACAATGAGATACAGAAATGGGGGGCGATATCGCGTTATCGCGCGGCGGCGCTATACGAGCAGTGGTGTCAGGCCTTCAAGGCTCGTCAGACCGCGCTTTCGTATGACGAGTGGTTGGAGCAGCTGTCCGGTTGGGGCGTACCTAACCCGATGCCGCGCTCCCTGGTGTTCGAGAGCGAAGACCTTCGCTTTACGCTGACTCATGGTTGGCGTTATGAAATCAGCCATCGGCCTCGCGGAGCCCGCGAATTTGAGTGTCTGATACATGATTGCCAGTTATTCATAGCCATGGCTTCGCGAACGAGGAAACGTGGGCCCTGGGTCTCCCCGATTGGACTACTCAGCCAGACAGACTTGCGGAGGATCGTCCTGGTCGGCCTGTCAGAGCAGGGAGGGCGACAGACCTGGGCTCCGGAAGACACCCGCATTGAGCGTCGGTCCGGTTGGTAGAACATCGAAGCGAGAGAGCCAAACAGGGGACAACGGCCGTCCGGCAATGGGGACTTGCCGGGGAAAGCTAACACTATTCTGCCGTGTTTTACGGAATGGCCGTCCAACCGGTTGGACTGACACGCATGCGGCGAGGTCCCGTCAGGCAGGCTCCAGTCTGTCTTCAGGCTGGGCGGGCGAGGTGGGGACACTCGGCTCGGACGACAGTGCTGCTGGCTCCGGCAGAGCGGCACGGGTGACCTTACCCTCCAGAACCGCGTTCAGGCCCAGGCGGATTGACCCCGCGTAGACAATGTCGCCCTTCACCCGCCCGTTGATCACGAGCGATTCACGGGCGGCGACTCCGCCCTCCACGGTGCCTTCGACGAGCACATGCTCGCCTTCAGCCCGTCCGCGCACGACGGCGCCGGCGGCCACATGTAGGAGCCCGCGGGTCACGGTCATATTTCCTTCGATCAAGCCGCCACAGGAAACGCCGTGGTCCGCGACGACGTCCCCATGGATGCAGATGCCATAGTTGAGCACGCTGATTGAGATCGGCTGGTCCATGTGAGTCCTTTCAGAAAAGCTTGATGTCGCCAGCGTGCTGGGCTGCCGGCTTCTGCGCGGGGCTTCGGTTCGGCGCGCCGGGTGTCGCCTTGACATTGACTGGGGGCGTCGTCACGGCCGCCGGGCGGCGAGCGGGCGATTGCGCTGTGCCCGGCGACGCAGAGGCCGGTTGCGGCTGAACCGAGCGTGGCTCATCCGGCCGCTCGGCAAACCGTGGAGTGGCCGGAGCCAGGGAATCCACAGTCAGGTTGGCAGTCGGTGTACTGGATGGGGCCGGTGACTGCGTGACTGGGATGGCCGCTTCCGGCGTCGCGGCCAATGCCGGCGTGGCCGCAGCCATCTGACCAGCGGTGACCACCGAGGCGTCCTGTTGGTCATTCGCCGTCGCGCCGCGGTGCGTCCTGGATGCGACGGACATGCCGATGGCTGCCGCCACACCAAGTCCCCCCAACACCAGCAGAAGGTTGCGGCCTCTGCCTGCGAGCGCCTTCCATTGCGTGGGAGCAGCCGTGGCCGCCTCGCTCGGCGATGGCAGAGACAGCGGAATGCCCAGGCCCACGCTGGCTGGCATATCAATCGTCAGGGGCTGGCGGATGTACTGCGCGTGCAGTTGCTGGATCTCAAGTAAATCCATAGTGTCGTCCCTCAGAGCGTTATGGAATGCGGCCTATCGGCCGGGTGCGTTCAGTCGGGAGCCGTCTTCGGCGAACTGGTCGTTGTCCGGCATGCAGGTCGCGTGGATCAGCGATAGGCGTCGCGAAGCATGCTCGATCGCGTTGCTTCGATCGGTTGACGAGATCGAGCCCGCCGCCATGGCGAACAGCGAAGACGTGAATATCCGGTCGTGCTGGTTCAGCAGTCGCACCAGTCGACCTGCGAGGGGGTGTTTGATCTCAATGTCTTGTCGGTCGGTTACCAGCGGAAGATCAAGGCTGGGCCGGTGTTCCAGCCAACCCAGGGCCTTGGCAAAGCCATTTTCCGCTTCGCGAAACACGGAATCCAGCGCGCGGAGCTTGCCGCCTCGCGCGACGGTGAACTTGGCCGCGCAGAAATTAAAGTCCCGCGCGACGAAGTCCCGGACGAAGGTGGAACAGTAGATGACGACGGCGCGGGAGTCCGTCTCAGGCACGATCTTCGCGAGGCGGCCATCGCTGCCAAGGCGCAGAATCGGGCGCAAGCCGGCGGCTTTGCGGCGCGCTGCGTCGTCGTTGTCGTTGCTGTTGTTGTAGCTGTTCTCGTCCGGACCCGGGACGCTTTCATCATTGTCGGGCGTGGCCATATCCATTTCGACGTTTACTCTCTCGCCGCAAATTGTCAGCCAGGACCGCCCGGCTGCTGACCGCAAAAGCTATACGAAATTCGCAAGCTTTCCGGGGTATACGGATTGCGGCGTCGATGCATAATCCAATCACACCTCGCGTCTCCGACGCATCGATTCGACTCCACCGCGAGTCCACTGCATTTCTCAAGTCGTGCCCTGGTGCATGCGCCGACCGGTTGGCTACCGGTGTGGACATTCCATTGTGATGAGCAACTTCGCCGTTTGCTCCCCATCCATCATCCGTAATACGCGTCCTGCATCAGTGCTGCTTCGGCATGCGCTGTGGACACCGTTCGAGCTCGGGACCATGTGGCGTCTCTCTCTCTTGGCCCCTCCTGGGCAGAACGGCCGTCGTCGGCTGATCCGTGATCCTGCGGTGAACCTCGAGTTCTAAATGGGTTGAAGTGCAGCGTGACCCTGCTGCACGAGGACGACTTTACGTCCTCATAGAGCATGCGCATTGGCGCACAGCTCCCTGTTTGCCACGCCCCCGGAAGGGGCGTGGCAACGGGTTTTTCTGCGAACAAGCTCGCTTCCGCATTGCCGGAGCGGGCTTTTTTTGTTTGTAGGAACCCTCGACACAGGAGCTGAGCATGCTGTCTGCCATCGATCAAAATTCCGAGATTCGTGCCGCGATTGGGGCCACCCTTGCCCGCCGAAGGGCCGACTATGTCGGCCTGCCCAATGCGTGGCGCAATTTGTGTGAGGCCGCCCATGTGGCCTGTCTAGCGGAGCCCGCTCAAGCGGCGTTCCTTTCCCAAGTAACGACCCAGCGCGGGGCCGACACAGCCCTGCGCCTTCGGGAGCATGCTGCCTCCATCCGCGTCGCCGTCGTTCAAGTCCTTGAACGCAGGAGAAGCGCACCATGCAACGAGCCATTGGCTACACTGACTCCGGGCCCCCCCGCAGTCTCATAGAGGAACGGCCCGCGCGGCCGCCCATCATTGGCAAGATCCGCCCCGGTATCAAGGTTCTCACCAAGGTCGCCAAGGCCAACTCGGAGGTGGTCAAGATCCACGACGCCATGCTCGCTCTCGGCGAATCTTTCGAGGCGATCGGCAACGAGATCGAGCGCAAGACCAAGCTGCGCAACGCGCTGGTGCCCAAGAACACCGGCTGGTTCACCTGCCGTGGTTCGGACTTCGCCAACCCGGCCACCGCCGACGAAATCCTTCAGAAGTACGGCGAGGATCGCGGCGATGGCCTGAAGCTGTGGCGCTTCCCGGTTGTCTTCGCCTTCGACGACTGGATGGCGAACCTGCCCAACCAGTTGAAGGCGTGGAACGCACGGGGCCTGCAGTACTTCTCGGAGTACGGCGCGGATGGCAAACGGTACTGCAAGATGTACGCGGCGCCGGAAGTCGACCAACGCGCGCAGCGCGCCAAGCGCCTGTTTGGCGGCCGCACCATCATCTTGCGCCAGGACGACGCCATTCCGGATGGCGTCTGCGACCCGCATCACTGCCCGCAGTACCAGGAGCGCAAGTGCAACCTGAGCGCGAATTTCATATTTGCGATTCCGGAGATTAGAGGCCTCGGCTTGATCGAGCTGCCGACCAATTCCATCTACGTACTGCAGAAGGCCTATGCCGCGATGCAGACGGTAGCGTTGGCGCGCGGCGGTCGCCTGGCGGGCCTCCATTTCTGGATATCCAAGAAGGCGGTCGAGATCACTCGCATCGGAGAGGACGGCCTGCCCATGCGGCAGGAACAGATGCTCACGATGCTGGATGCCGAGATCGATCTGGGCGCACTGCTGGATGGCGCGGACCAGACGCCCCCGGCACTGGAAGCCGCCGGCCAGGCTGTCTCGCTGTTGGAAGGGCCTTCGTCCGATGTTGGCGCGCCAACGCCGCTGCCGGCGATTGACGAGCCGGACGCGACGCCAATTCCTACGCCAATAGAGCACTCGGAGGATCCCGAGGACCGCGAAAGCAAACTCGCCGACCTTGCTGCTCGCTTGGGCATGTCGAACGGGCAGGAGCGGGTGGATTTGCTCACCTTCGCTCGTCTCACATACGGCCCCTGCTGGACCAAGCGGCCCAACGATGTTGACGGCATGATCGGCGAGATGCAAGCCGCGCTGGCCAACCCGTTGGCCTTCCGTGAGCAAGTGCGCGCCCGCGTGCGCGAAGCCACCCTGCCGGTCTGATGGCGCTGCAAGGTGTATGGCACACCGCGTGCCGTTCACCTCGTCGCTCCTCTTCTGCCTAATAACCATTTCATCTGTGGCCCACGCGAGGCCACTCTTTCCCTTGCGCGCCGTTCCGGCGCATTTCCCTTCTCTTGGAGAATCACATCATGCTCAATCCCAGTGCGAGCCTGCTGTTGGCTCACTTTTCTGACCTACATTACTCGACCGGGAATCTGGCCGAGGCGGACCGCTGCTTCGGCTTTGCCGTCGAACATGCGGTCGCCGCGGGCAGCCGGGTTGGGGTCGTCTCCGGCGACTCGACTGACCATCGACTGGACGCCCACACGCCGGCGCTGCGCGTGCTGGCCGAGCGTATCCGTGAGCTCTCCGATCACATGCCGGTGGTGATGCTGCAGGGCACGTTCTCGCACGAGCCGCCCGGCACGCTGGATCTGTTTCGCCTCGTTGGCAACCGCTATCCGGTCTATATCGCCGACCGCATCCACCAGGTCGCGCTGCACGAAGGCGGTTTCACCCCGTCGGTAGGTGCGCTCTTCACGCCGATGGAGATCGAGGCGCTGCTGGCCGATGGCATGCCGGACGTGGTCTTCACCTGCGTGCCGACGGTGAACAAGGCGATGCTCGCCGTTGCCTTCGGGACATCCGATGCGGCGACTGCGGTAGGGGACCATCTGGCCGCCTATCTGCACGCCGCGGGTACCGTGAACCGCTCGCTGCGCGCGCGTTGCATCCGCACGATGGGTATCTCACACGGTACTGTCAACGGTTGCCAGACGGAGCACGGCGTGCCGATGGCCGGATTCGATCATGAATTCACCATTGGAGCGCTGTTCGACGCCGAATGCGACGGCTTCATGCTCGGCCATATCCACCGCGCCCAGCAATGGGATCGTGAGGGGCGGCTGGTCGCCTATCCGGGCTCGATCGGGCGCTTCCACTATGGCGAAATCGGTGACAAGACCTATCTGCAATGGCGCGTCGCGCCAGGGCAGGCAGAGACAACACCGGTGGTGACGCCGGCGCGCGAGACGCTGTGCATCGACTTCGACGGGCCGCCCGACATGGCGCAGCTCGCTCGCGTCGCAGCTGAAGCGGCCGACAAGTTCGTGCGTATCCGCTGGGTCGTGGACGAGGAGCACCGCCAGATAGTCGATCGCGACGCCATAGGCGCCCTGTTTGCCGGTGCGGCCGAGATCAAGCTCGAGGGGAGGGTGTTGCCAGCCGTGCGCAGCCGTGCCGAGGGCATCAGCCGTGCCGCCAGCCTGTCGGAGAAGATCACGCGCTGGGGCGAGTTGACGCAAGTCGACACCAATCCATTGCTCGATCGTCTGTCGATGCTCGAGCACGCGGAGCCGCAGGCCATCGCGGACCTGGTGCTGCAGGAGCTGGAAAGGTTGGGCGAGTCCCCACGGGTTGAGGTTGCAGCCGGGCCGCAGAAGCACGTGGAACCGGTTGTGGCAGTCATGCTGGCACCAACGCCACCCGTCATGCTGAAACCCGGTGAAGCGCCCACGGCGATGGACTGGCTCTCCGAAGACTTGTTTGCGGAAGTTGCCGCCTAACCCTTGAACCTGGCCGAAAGCCATGTTCCGAGAGCCCTCCGGGGCTGTCGAAACATCGTTTTACCCCGCGTCCCCAGGACGCATCGACTGTTGTTTCATCCCTCTGACCCCTGACGGGTGCTTCCCGTCCGGGAATGCACTCCGTCTTCCCTGGAGTGCGCCACGATGATGCTTTACCCTGCTGGTCCGGATTGGGCCCATACCTTTGAAACCACCATCCCCGCGTCCGAACTAGCTGCCCGCCTGACGGATGCGCACGGCTTTACCCGCAGCACCTTGTTCCAGCCGTTCGGGGCGGGGCGCGGCGCGGTGATCGCGCAACGCAACCATTTACTGATCATGGCAGTGCATGCCACCGGCGACAAGTACTGGTACGAAGTGACGCCGTCGCTGGAAATGCAGAACCTGATCTGGTCGTTCTCCCATGGCTACGCCAGCCAGTGGAGCGCGCTGGAACTCAAGGCACTATGCGGCTGCACGGCATGGCCAGACGTGATCGCGCTGGCCCGCCAGCAGTTCGCGGCCGCCGTGCGCTCCATGGAGCGTGCGCTGACCGGGTTGCCCGAGCAGGACGCGCGGCTGGCAGTACCGGACATGCCCATGTATTCGGGTGATGTGATGGAGCTGCCCGCCGACTACCTGACTACCATGGCTGGTGAGGAGGTGGTCGAATGCGCCCACTGAAACTGACTCTTTCTGGCTTTCTTGGCGTGCGCGATGGCATGCGCCGTGACAAGGTGACGCTGGACCTGACGCACCTGCCACCCGGCCTGATTGCACTGGTTGGCCCTAACGGCGCGGGTAAGACCACGCTGATGGACAACCTGCACCCGTATCCGATCATGCCGAGCCATGCCTCGAAAATGTCCGCGGATGCATTTTCCTACTGGGATCACCTCTATGGCACCCGTGGGGAAAAGGATCTGGAATGGGAGCACGCCGGCAAGCAGTACCGTTCGGCGTTTGCATTCCGCAATCCGGGCAAAAGCCGCAAGGCTGAGTACTACCTGTTCGAGAAGGGCGCCGCTGGTGATTGGGTGCCGGTTCAAGTTTCCGACGGTACGCTGTCGGACGGCAAGGCCGATACCTATAACCGCTGCATCGAGGCGGTGCTCGGCTCCCCTGAGGCGTTCTTTACCAGCGTGTTTTCCGCGCAAAACCGCCGCCCGATCGCCAGCTACCAAGCCAGCGAGATCAAGAAGTTGCTGGCAGAGTTGCTAGGCATCGACCACCTGCGTGACATTTCGGCCAAGGCCGGTGAGGTGGCAAAGGGGCTGGGCCGGCATCTGGACGCCCTGCAGCGCGACCTGGTTGGCTTGTCCGCCCAGCGTGAACGGGCCGGGCAGTTGACCCGGGAAATCGGTCTGACTGACGAGGCGCTGGCCGCCGCGCGGCGAGATCGCGATGCGGAAACGGCCAACGGCGCGAAGCTCCTCCAGGAGCGGGCGACGCTGGCCGCGAAGCAAAGTGCAAGCGCCACGACCGAAGCGCGTCTGCGTGAGCTCAGGCAGCGGGAGACCGAACTGGGCACGCGTCGACGCCAACTGGAGGCCGATCATCGTGCGGCCGTTACCCGTACCGTCACACGGCGCCGGGAGCTGGAGCAGCTGGTGGCCAGTCGCAAAATGACCCTGGCCGAAGGGCCGGCAATTCTGGCAGCCGCCGAGCAGCGCGACGCCTTGCAGATGGTCATTGGCCAGAGGCAAGGTGAGCTTGTCACGCTGCAGCAAGCCGTGACTGCGTTGGAAGCACAGCGTGCCCAGCATGCGGCGCTCTCCACCGAGTTGCAGGGGCTGGAAGCCCGCGGAAAGGCGGCGGCGCAGTTTGCCGGCTCGCTCAAGGCCCAGGCCGACGTCATCGACACCGTGCCTTGCCGGGCCGATCCCATGCACAACACCTGCCCCTTGCTCGCGCAAGCGCGCGAGGCCAAAGGCAAGCTGGCGGAGCAGGTCATCGCTGTGCGGGATCTGCGCGCGAGCTACCAGGCGAAGCAGCTGGCGATGCAGCCGATGGCCGAGGCGCTGGCAGGGTTGCCCAGTCAACGCGCGGCACTGTCGGCTCTGCAGGCGGCGCTGACGCATGACCACCAGGAATTGCAGCGCCTCACCGCGCTTGCAGCCCGAAAGCCCATGCTTGACGTGGCTCAGGAAGGCCTCGCACAGGCCGAACGTGATGTCGTCGCTCTGACCGAGGAGGAAGCGGCCACCAGTGCGCGTCATGCGCGGGAAGTCGCCGAAACGGACGGCCAGTCGTCTGCCGTGCAGCGTGAGCTGTCGGGGCTGGCCACCGAAGACGTGACCGGCATGCTGTCTACCTTGGACCTTCGCATCCGCCAAAGCCGAGAGGCGGTGGTGGCGCTGGATGCCCGGATCGAGGCATTGATCCGGCAGCAAACCAGCCTGCTGACTGAGTACGAGCGCGTCGAGACGGTGCTGGCCGGCCAGCCTGCAGTACAGGGCAAGGCTGACCGGCTCTCCGACGAGATCGCGCAGTGGAAGCTGCTGGCCAAGGCATTGGGCAACGACGGCGTCATCGCGTTGTCCATTGATGACGCAGGGCCTGCGCTCACGCGGATCGTCAATGACCTGCTGCTCGCCTGCTATGGCCCCCGATTCACCATCGCGATTCAGACACAGACAACGCTGGCCAACGGCGACAAGCGTGAGGGTTTTGAGATCGAGGTGCACGATGCCGAAAGCGACAGTGCCAAGAACTTCGCCGTCATGTCTGGCGGGCAGAAGATCTGGATCAACGAGTGCCTGACCCGTGGGATTGCGCTCTACCGAGCGCAGGACTCCGGACAGTCGCTGCAGACCTTGTTCACCGACGAAGCCGACGGTCCGTTGGATCCGGAGCGCAAGCGTGCCTTCATGCGCATGAAGCGCGAGGTGCTGCGCCAGGGTGGGTATGAGCGGGAGTTCTTTATCTCGCACACGCCTGACCTGGTCGACGAAGCCGATGGCGTCATCGACGTCGCAGCGCTTGCCGCTATGTAACCAACCCATATTTCACTTCAATACCAAGGCCTGTTCCCGCGAGGGGCGGGCCTTTCTCCTTTTATTCGCTATGACCAAGACATTCATTTCATCGGAACAGGCGGCCAAGCTGTTGCCGCGCGGCAAGAAGGTGCACACGTTCATCCGGGTCTTTGGCTGGATGGGTGCGGATGTGGATCGCGCCAAGGTGCTGGCTGCCTTCGTGTCGTCCCAGCAGGTCGAGATCCCGCGGGACGCTGCCTGCTTTGCACACCATCTGGTGGTCGATATGGATGGCGCGCGAACCTATATCGAAACGAACCCCAATGCGCTGCGCAAGTTGCTGCCGCAGTATGCGGCAGTGTAGGGGAGGAGGCGATGGACCTGATCATCGGTATCGATCTGGCTGACCAGTCCTTCCAAGGAGCCGGCGGCCCGGCAGCGGCGGCGCGTTGTCTGCGCCAGTTGGCCAATGAGATTGAGGCCAATGTGTCGAACTTCGCGGACTGCCGCGAGGGCCAGCGTATTGCCGGAACCGAAAGCAGGAGCGGCTGCGTGGCTTACCTCGCGGACGTGTAGCCCACTCCAACTAACTCATGGGGCGCTGCCCTATGGGTCGTTGCCCCAGTTCATGCAAAAACTCCGACATCGCGAGATCTCGGGGGCTTCTATTCCTTTGCTCGTTGCAACCATTGCGGTTACATCGCGGCGTCCTTCAGCTTCTTCATCGCGCGAACCTTCACCTTCACGCTGGCCGGCTTGGCGGCGAACCACTGCTCTTGGCCGGTGAACGGATTCTTGCCGAAGCGCTTCTTCGTGGCGGGGACCTGGATAGCCGAGACCTTGAACAGGCCGGGGAAGGTGAACTCGCCGGCGCCCTTCTTGTGAATCGCGCTCACCATGGTGTTTTCCAGGTGGGTCAGGACGGTTTGGACGGTCTTCTTGTCCAGCTCGGTCTGGGCGACCAGGTGGGCGAGGAGGCTCGACTTGTTGAACGTGTCCTTCAGCGGCTTGGCAACCGGTGCGGCTGCGGCAGCCTTCTTAGCAGGAGCGGCTTTCTTGGCGGTGGCGGCCTTCTTAGCCGGAGCAGCCTTCTTCGCTGCGGTCTTCGTTGCAGTCTTTGCTACAGGTTTTGCTTTCGTGGCCATGGTCGTGTCTTGGTAGATTTATGCGCGCCTGACAGCGATTGAGGATGTGGCGCACCGGCGAAGAATAGCAAAATCGGCCGCGTACGCAAGGGGGTAGATGCGATTTTGCAGCAGGCGGCTCGATCAGCCTACCGCTCAGCGAGCGGGAAGCACGGCGAATCCGACTTGCCGCCGCTCGAGGCGACCCACCGACTTCCCGCCCGTCCACCACACGCGCCCCTCGCCGTCTCCCGCTCGCGGATCGATCGTGCCGATGAATCGCTTTATGTTTCTCTATTCGTTAGCCCTGGCGCGGTGTCTGCGCGAGGGCGCGATCGTCCGACTCCAAAGTCGCGGCGATCCGATCACAGGTTCGATTGCTGGCCAGCCCCAACATCTGGCTGACCTTATCTCGAGAATGGCCCGCCAGCAGTTGCCGGCGGCAGAAAGTATTGCGCAATGTGCGCGGACTTGGCTCAGCGCCGGCTAACCCGATCTCTGCGAGGGCGGTGGCCACGATGCGGCCGAAGCTCATGTCGGTAATCGGTCGGCCATCCGGGGTGAGCGTGAACAGCAAATCGCCGTCGATGGAGAGCGTCGCGCGCCGCGCGCACCAGGCCCGCAGTATCGGTACCGCGAACCTGCCCAGATGCTGTGGAGAGCATTGGCATGGTGTCGCGTTGCATGCGTTTCACTCTACTGCTCCGCTACCAAAGTCAAGGCAGGTAGATCTCGGTGCAGCGCCGCCGGGCCGATGAAAGGGATGTGCCGACCGTTCCTGTTCACCAAAGAGGTGGACGGGCGTAAGTATGTTCAAGCGACGGTACGGTTCGAAGACGGGACGTCCTCAACTGCGGTGGTGTCTGTGGGTTAAACGCTCGCAGTAGGACGTGGCTGCTCCAATGGGCAGCCATTTTGGGCCACGGGAGGCCATCCAGGCCGGCCACGATCACTGAACAATCATTAAGCCGGCTGCACGGAACCAGCTCCAATGCCATGACCGCTTCCTTGATTCGACGTCTCCATACCATTCAGCAACTGGGCGGACGCATCCGAGCCGCGGGCTGCGGTCAAAGCCGGTGAGATGGCTTGGGAACGACATGTGGACTCATGTCGGCAGCGCTGATGTCGATCGCTCCCAACCCAGCGCGCACGGTCCCACCCAGGGTTTGAGGTGATCGGCTGGCCGTTGGTTTGCAACAAGAAGAGGAGGACGCAGGCGATGGGCAGCGTGGCGCGGCGCTCCTGCCATGCATCAAGAGGATCGGCCCGGAGAAGGGTGCCGAAGCTTCCGCCGGCCAGTGCATCACACTGACCGAGAAGACGTTAGCATCCTGACGTACGCTGGCAAGTCCAGGCACTGGTAGCCAGCGGCCGTCAGCGCCCGAGCCTCTTCGTCTGAAAAAACAGGCGAGAACAGCGCCTTGGTCAACGTCCACCCATTCACCCGGCGCCCCTCCTTTGTCGACATGAATCGCTCGATGTGTCGCTCAAATTCGGAAAGCGAGGACCGGATGTGCTTGCTCGCACTGCGTTTGCACGAGCCGAAGCGGATATGCCGGGCGTCCTCGTCAAGTGCGACGATGTCGATCTCGATCGCGTTCTGTTCGTCTCGCGGCCGATTCCAGTAACCCAGTTCGATGGAGGTCAGCGAGAAGTCGCCCACGCCCTTTCGCGAACACTCTACGTGCAACTGACGAATCAGCTTCTCGAACGCGTATCCCTCGTGCCCGTGCAGCCGAGGGAGCGTCAGATCGATCGCCTTCGAAAGCGGGCGCATGCGGGATGCGTCCCGCGCCGGCTTCACGACCGACAGCCACGCCTGCAGAAAGTTGTCGGTGATGTAATAGCGGGCGTTGCGGCTCTTGCTCTCCGAAAACACCGGGTGGCGTTTGTCGACCATATGGTAATTCTCGACCAAGCGCTTGACTGTGACCTTCAACGACGCTTCGTCTTCATCCCGCAGCAGTGTGCCGACCAGTTGCCCGTGGCTCGAGCCCGGATGTTCCGCGAGGAAATTTAGGACTGAGAGCAGTCTGCCCTTCACCTCACGGAGGAAGGATGTGTCTGCTTCTTCGGCCAGAGGGCTGCCTTCGCGAAGGAACATCCGCTCGAGCAAGGCTTCCTGAAACCGGGAATCCACCTGAAACAGGCCTTGGTCATACGCGTCCCGGTAGAACTTGGGAACGCCCTCAAAGAAGCCCCAGAGCGTGAGCCAATGGTGCGGATCGCGGATATCGTGGGCGCGGTACACCTCGATCAGGTCCTCGAAATCCCAGTGCTGCAGATCGATAGTCGCTGTGAGCCGCCCAAAGAGTGGCGCACCCTTGTCGTCGAGGAGCGCGCTCATTTCCGACTGCAGGGAGCCAAGGACAAACAGCCCGCCCCCTTGCGTATCGCGCAGCTGGTCCACTTGCTCCTGCAGGAATGAGTTGAAGGCGTAGAGCCTCGTCGCAGTGAAATATTGGAATTCGTCCAACACGACGATCAGGCCGCGGCGGCATAGATCGCCAATCACGCCAGCCATCGAGGCGAAGTTAGTGACTTGCGGGGCCAGTGCATTTGCGATCTCGGATTCGCAGTCTTCCAGCGCCCGACGGAACCCAGCCGCCACATCTCGCTCGTCTGAGTCTGGTATTTGCATGTAGACCATCCGGGCTATTAGCGACGGTTCGCTCTTGGATAGCTCACGCAGGAGGGTTGTCTTGCCAATGCGTCGTCGGCCTTGGATGCGGCAGAAGAACCAGTTTGGACCATGAACGATCCGATCCAGCGTCTCCAGCGTTCCCATCCGTCCGTAGAATTCCCAGGAGGCCATATTCTCGCTACTTTAGTTACATTTATGTATCTTAATTGATCGTGACCCGCAAGGCTAGGGGGGACAAGGCCTGAGGCGGAAAAGCTAAAGTTCTTTCATCAAGGCGGTAGGCCTTGATGAGACCTAAAATCTCGATTGTTTATATAAGTTATAAAAAAGTATCTTATGGATAAAAGATGCTTCTTCTCTCCAGCCCCCAGCCTCGTATGAAGGCCGGGGTGGGGGAGGCGGCGAACTTCCGGGGCCAGACTGAACTCCATCACGGGAGGCGGTGTCTGAGAAAGCACTTTAGCATTGGATCGTGCTGTTCGCCGTCGCGGCAGGCTGGCTAATGAAAGCGAACTGGCCGGACTACGAGCTTTTTCGGATTGGAAATCCAAAATTTGCTGGACTCTCCCATCACCAACCAGTATGCAGATTGCGTTACATTGAGTCTCGATGGAACCTTGGGTCAATACTGTCGTCTATACTTGACACGAATCTCCAGGACTGACTACCGATGAATCCATCGCTCCTCGGTAATGCCATTCAACGCAAACGGGTCGCTCTGGGCCTTACCCAACAGCAACTGGCCGACATGGCGGAATTGTCGCGCCAGTCGCTCAACGGTATCGAACATGGCACCGTCAATGCCACGCTCCAGACGCTTGGGCGCCTGATGGACGTGCTTGGCCTGTCTCTGGACGTGAAGGACCCCGAGGCCAGCAGTCTGGGCAGCGGCGCACCGGCGCGCGCGTTGTGGATGGCAGCAAAGGGCGCCAATGTCAGCTACACCGGGGAGCTCACCCCAGACGAGCTCGAGCGCGCCCTAGCCACTGGCGAGGTGCCATCGGCGTATCGCCCACAAATAGCCCAAGTCCTGGATGAGGCGCCGCTGCAGCTCGTCACCAAGGTCGTCGCCGAAGTGGCGGCGAAACAGCATCGGAATCCTGCCGACATCTGGAAGAACCTCAGGCGGCTTGCGCAGTCGTTGATGGCCACACGCGGAGGCCTGTGGGCATGAAGGTCGAGCTCCGAGGCGATGTTTGGGAAAGCCTCTTTCCTCATGCTTTCACGTTAATGGAGGAGGTCAGGAAGCACGGCGGCATCGAGCCATTCTGGACTTTCGGCGGCGGCACCGTCCTGATGCTACGGTGCCGCCATCGCTTCTCTCGTGACATCGATTTATTTGTGCCGGATCCCCAATATCTCGGGTTCGTGACGCCGCGCTTGAGCGAGGCTGCGGAGAACATCTCGAGCGATTATGTCGAGCAGGGGAATTTCGTGAAGCTGGTGCTCGACGCAGGCGAAGTCGACGTAGTGGCCTCGCCCAACCTGACCGACGAGCCATTCGAGATCTGGGAGATCATGGGGCGGCCAGTCAAGGTGGAAACCGCAGCCGAGATCGTTGCCAAGAAGCTTTACCACCGCGGGGACCGGGCCACGGCTCGGGATCTCTTCGACCTCTGCGTCGTGGTCGAACAGGAGCCAACGGCGCTGGTGCACGCTGCGCCGTTTCTGCTTCGGCACGCCGCCGTATTCGTCAGACAGGTCCAAGCCGGCCCGCCGATCATGCGCGAGCAGTTTGCCAGAATACAGCGCATCAGCTTCGACCGGAGCTTCGACGACTGTGTCGCGATGGTGGGAGATTTTCTAGATTCGCTGCGGGAAACCGACGACGCGCCGCTGGCGGCGCGGGAAAGAGAGCGCCGGTAGGCGTCAGCATCGATTCATTTCACATGACTTCTCGGTTCCGGTCGGCCTTTCAGCTAGCGATAGCCATCGTCCTCTTCGTGATGGTGGCCATCCTGTCACGCCAGTTCTATCGTTGGCTCGAGTCAGCCGACGCGAATTCGGCTGACTCGCCGCCAGGTGCGGTCCCAGTGAATTTCGATGCTGGCGCGGAATGCGAGCGCATGCTCGATCGTATTCGACGCCAGGCCCGCACATCGGAGACAGCCCGCTTGGAGACCGCGCGCCAAGCAGACTGCCGGCATTCCTGATCTTTGCGCGGCGCTATAAAAGGGGTCATATATCACATTTCGCATGACTGGTAGGGTAGGAACGCTGTTGCGTCCCCCAGCAAGCTCCGACGCGGCGGTTTTCAAGGCCAAAAGACGCGCTTGCAGAGGGAAAACCATCGGCGTGCTGTTGCGCACGCGCGGAGCTACTCCCAGCGCGTTTCGCACCGATACATCCCGTTTCGCACCGATACATCCATAGCGGTTCTCATCTTTCTCCGTGGCGCAGTCCACGGATCAGCAGTCGTATTTCCCTTTTGACCCGACAAAGGAGGCCGACATGCTAAGTCCGCACGAAATCGCAGCCCTGCTGCTGCTCGGTGATGCCCCAGACATTCACGACCTCGACCCCGAGCAACTGGATGCCTTGTTGGAACATAAGCTGGTGACGATGGAACATGGGCATTGCACGGCAATGTTCATGCGCGGCTGACAAGCCATAAGCATTCCATGCTCGACGCCGTACGACGCATGGAGTGACTAGCGCCGTGGCCCACGGTGGGATGTCTCCGGCGGATTATGAGTCCGCTGCTTTAACGAAGCATGAGCTAGAGGCCCAATTGGAAGGGGAAAGCCGACGCCAAGTTCGTACGCCTCAGCTTTCCACAGCATCTTGTCATCAATCAGCTGGTTGGCGACATCGCGTTACCAGCCGAAGCAACGATCACGCCGACGCTTCAGGCGATGCTACAGCCGGAACCACTTTCTTCGCCGAAGCCCGCTTCTTCGGTATGGATTTCACTGCGGCCGCCTTCGGAGATGCTTTCGCGGCGACCTTGCCCTTGGTACCGGGGGCGGCCTTTTTCGCCGCCGCATTCGTTGCGAAAGCTCTGTTAGCCGTCGCCTTCTTGGCACCTGCAGCCTTCGCCTTCTTCGCCGCGAGCTTGTCCTTTGCGGCTTGCTTTTCAAAGCTGGCCGCGGCCTTTGCGGCTTCCACGGCATGGGCAGCCTCGTGCTTAGCCGCTTCAATTGCCTTCTTCGTGTCAGCGCGCAGCTTCAGCAAGTGCTTCTTCGCTGCCTGTGCCTCACGGGCAAGCACGCTGGCCTTTTTCGTTGGCGCGACTAGCTTCTTTGCGGCAGGTTTTCCCTTGGCAGTTGCACTTACCCGTGTCGTTTTAGCTGCTGCGACCATGTTGGTTATTCATTGTTGTGAGTGAAGCGCGGAGTATAACCGCACCAGTGGCGTTACATAATAGAGCTCAGTTTTTTCTTTGCGTTGGTCCAACCGATGCGATCAGCCGACGGCCGAGATGCCACCCTCTTCCGCACCGCTTTCTCATTGGTATTTGGTACGTTCTCCAAAACAACAAAACCCAAGCCGATCTTGGCCTGGTCCTAGCGGGCTACTACCTCGACCATCTCCTCAACAAGGGCGCTTATGTGCTCGACCCACGAGGAAGCTGGTTTAGCCGTGAGAATATCCAGGAGCGCCTAACGATGCGTGAGGTGATGGACCAGCTCCGCGGCTCGGGCGTCGATACCGGCGGTCCGGCGCCCTACGCCCCACAGAATAGCAAGGCGTTCGCTGCCCAATTGGATCGGTTCCTGGCACGCCATGCGCCGCCGGGTGCGGTCGCCTGAAGCGCGCGAGCCACAGCGACGCAATAGTGGACCGTAGCGTCGCTCCGGCCAGTCGCTTGCCGGCCAGGACCGGCCGGTGGCGATGTTTCTCACAAAGACGACGTTGAAGTGCCCCTCCGCATCCGTAAGCGGTAAGCCACCTGGATGATGACATTCCTCGCTCACGACTGGTAGCAGTGTGGAGGCGGCGGCCACATTATGTGACACCTCCTTCCTCAGACTGACTCGACAACGGAGTATGCCTCGCCGTCGATTAAGCCCACTTGCAAGGAAAGGGCATCAACGCCGTCCAGACAACCGACGTTGATCCCGTAGAGCTCGGGGGCCGTACGAGGGCGGTGGAACACATAGATGCCACACTCTTTGCAGAAGTAGTGTTTTGCCACCTTAGAATTGAATTGATAAATCGACAGGTATTCCTCCCCGGCGAGTAACGTAAAGCAGTCAACCGGGACACGTGTCATGACTGCGCCTCGGCGTTTGCAGAACGAGCAGTTACAACGCTTCGCTGGGTCCAGCGTTGACTTGATTTCAAACTGAATTTTTCCGCAATGACAAGAACCGTGATAGGTATTCATCTCGCCTTGCATGATTCATCCTCCGGAGTGGAAAATGGGATGGTGTAGTCCGTCGACGCGAAAGGATGCCGGTCAAAAGTTCCGTCCATGGGATTTTCGTCAGCGAACCAGATTGGGCGTGACCTCGTGATCTGAACCACCGTAGTAGTAATCGAGTACCACTTTGGGCAAGATGCCGCGCGCAGCCCTTTCCAGCTCCATGAGGTTCACGAATGCCATGGTCGGCTCCTCCTGTGACATTTGTCCGTGGCAATTGTAGGAGGAGGTCGGTTATCCACCCATTGCAAGGGCCTCGACTCGTAGTACAGGACCCCGGCCTTGCAAAGCCAAACATGACTAGGCAACGCGTTGGTGTAGCGAACGGCGGTTTCTCCGACCTCGATTGTTATGGCGAACCTCGCTTTTGAAAACCTCGACCGGCGGCTCAGGGTCGCGAAAAGACGATCGGAGGCGGCCGAGAATCCTTGCCGTGCCGCAAGGGCCTGTTCGCCTTCCACCTCCGTGGAACATGCTCGCGGCAGCCTCCTTGGGAGTCGTTTCCGGCTTGGTGGGACAGATGGCACATGCTTTCCAAGCTTTGCGTTGGGCCTCATTCCTACCGCTACGGCATGCGTTCCCACATTCCGCCATTTCCGTCCCTCGAATCGGGCGTTGCTGTGGCTTTTCAAGTCTTGCGGGGTTGAGGAATCTTTGCTGAGGAAGAGGCTTCAAGGTGCAATAGATTGGGTCGCAATGCGGAATTTTTGGGCCACCAAGGGGTTCGTGACAAAGCGGCACCGAACGGCCTTATGGCTTGCATCTCAGATGCAGACCGACCTTTGCGTCCCAATTCATTGCACCATACAGCAGCCGCCACTACTACGGCCCATAATTTCGTGATCGTGAAATTACAGATTGGGCACCGCTCAGATGCCGCTGTCGCATGCCAGGCCGACCATATGGGGCGAGCAAGGTAAGCGCCCGGCCGGCTCAAGGGGCGCTTCATCTGGACCGACGACATGACGGCCATCACCATGCTCATCCGTGCCTACGGGCATGCGAGCACGGAAGCGCTGCAGTGCACGCCCTGGAAAGAGTTCATCGCATCCCTGTAGCCGGTATCCAACGCGCGTCCGGCGGTTTGCTTCCGAACCGTCGGACGCGCGCAGGTGGCGTTATGAACATACCCCGGATTATCCACCGCTGGCCTCGTACTCCTGAACGAGTGAAAGAAACTCGGACGGCTTGACGATCCTGGCGGCGCAGATGTTTTTCAGCTCGTTCTTCTTTTTCAGGATGCGCTCGTCGGTGGTGACAAAGTAGCCCGTGTACTTTGATGCTTCGAACACATGGGTCGCATCCTGGCGCATCTGGTCCCGGCTGCCGTTGCCGGCTAGGACCTCGAGTATCCGATCCCTATCCGCCTGTTCGTCGGGTGTCAGGCTGACGTCAACGGCATAAAGTACGCCTGCCGCTGCACGCTTGACCCAGTCTGGCGTATTCGGATACTCGTTCTCCTTGGGCATGGAATGCGCGATCTTCAGGCCCAGGAGCTGACCATTCTCGTGGCGTTCGAATATTTCCTTTGAAGCCCGGTCCTCCGGGGCGGATCTGGGATCGAAAGCGCACGAATCAAGGAAGACATTCTGCCGGTGAGGGTCTGGCGGCGCGTGACCCATGGGTGTCGTTGCCATCTTGCGTCCTCCTATGGCACTCAATGTGCCCAAGAAATACCCACCTAGCTATTGTAGGTCCGAGCCGCCAAACCGTCTTTCAGCGAACGCCGGATCCTCGGATCTGCTGACCGGAAAAGCCTGCATGCTGGAAATCGGGGACATCGGCATGATCCAGGGTATGAATGCATATTGACCGTTTGGGGCGGCGATATCATTCATTGATCACCTGCTGGCGGACCTGATCTGCAGCCTATCGCGTCATATCGGGAAAGCCTTGCCGAGCATATCCGTGTGCTGTTCGACCGGTTCGACTTCTTCGACATGGCCATCAAGGTCGTCGGCGTGGGCAGCGTCGGCACGATGTGCGGCCTGGGCTGTTCCTTGCCGCGGACAACGATCCGCTGTTCCTCCAGGTAAAGGAAGCGCGTGCGTCGGTGCTTGAACCCTACGCTGGGAAAAGCCTGCATGCCAACCATGGCCAGCGTGTGATCGCGGGGCAACGACTCATGCAAGCCGCCAGCGACGTTTTCCTGGGCTGGACAAGGGGCCGGAACGGACGCGACTTCTATGTACGCCAGCTGCGAGACATGAAGTTGTCGGCCGTGATCGAGGACCGGGACACAGCCATGCTCCGGCAATATGGCCGCATGTGTTCGCATGCCCTTGCCCGCGCGCACGCGCGTTCCGGCGATGCCACCACGATCGCGGGCTACATGGGACGGACAGACCTTGACGATGCGATCTGCGAGTTCGCCACCGAGTACTGCTCGCAGAATCGAAGTGACTTTCGCGCGTTCGTGGCGGCGATTCGAGAGGGACCCATCAAGGCAAGGATGGAAGAGGAGTAAGCTGCTGGCGGGCGCCGCGGCGCCGATGTCTCCCCGCCACTGGCCTCGGTCCAGCTCAAGAGAAAGGTGCCGGACCCCGTTCCGCCGGCGGAAGTTCTTCCTGCGTGCGATCAAGCTGCCGCTGAGGCCTCCGTTCCCAGGTAGGCGCTCCCGGGCGGCTGGCCAAGATTGGCCAGCCAGCGACGGCCGCTGTGTCAGAGCGGTCATTAGTTGGCTATTACAGCATAGACGCATGCGCGTACCCGGTATTGATGTGCCGCAAGCACGCCGGCGTGCCGCCATCGGGAGCGCAGCATTGACGGATGTGGCCGGGCCTTGATGTAGCCCAAGATCGCGCTCGCGTGCACGCCTACTCTGGATGACATCACCGGCGCAGGCGTCGGCTATCGCCTATCAGCTTCTTGCAGGAGATCCCCATGCGTGCGATTGCGCTTGCCACCTGTCTGCCTTGCCCGGGCGTGTTCGCGGCCATGCCCACTGGTGCGGATTCGGCGGTACCGCTTGCGGTACCAGAGGCGCCGGCGGTCCATCATATGAACGGGATCGACTACGTTTCCGGGGGATCGGGGTCGACCAAGTGGCGGCCATACGCACCATGGCCGGGCGCTTCAATGTCCATATGCACTTCAGCAGCTTGTCGGACGTCACGGTGACGTTGTTCGACGCGCGCCGCGAGATCTTGATGCTGGTACTGAGTGAGGGGCCGCTGCTCTACCTTCGGCTGCCGCCAGGCAATTATCGTGTGGTGGTTAGCTCCGCAGAGGCGATCGAATCCCGCAGCCTACGCGTGCGCCAGTACGGCAGGGGACCGTCGTTGCTGCTGCGCCTGCCAGGGGACCGGCCCTATGGGCCTACGACCAAGTTGAATCATGGCTGGCTCGAAAGTCCGCCAGTTCCCTCAATCGTCATGAATCCAAGGCTCGACGGATCACGCGCGGTGTAAAGCACTTCCGGAGTTCAGGTCTTGTTGTCCTCGAGTCCCCGGTTGCGCTGCGCTGTTGGCGACCAGTACGTAGCCGAGATGCCGGTGGTTGCTTTCCATGATGGGGCCACCCGTTGCTGGGTACGTTCGCCAGTTTTGATGACGGTGCCTCGGCGGCATCGCAGCGGTCGCGATGATGGGCGATGCGAAGGTATTCCGGTCAGGTCGGGAATTTGTAGCGTGGGCTGGCCTTGTGCCCAAGCCGACCCTCCTACATGCCGTCCCCCTCATCAACGGCTTGCAGAAATGCTCTGGCGCCGAGACTGACGCTGACCAAGAACCTTGCTGCAAGCGGCTCGCCAGTTGGTTACCACCAGATTCTGCTCCAAAGATACGATGACCCCTAATCGCAAGTTAGGTGCGTCGACAAGCGGCGCCCAGAGCCAAGCCGGAGATGGCTTCGCGCCATGCTGGCGCCGGAAGTGGCACGGAAGATACAATGATCGCATCTTCGATGGCCGACCGGCCGGATGGTCGACGCGCACGCTGCTGAACCAGAGATAGGAAGCCAAAACGGCGGCGCCATTCGCCGCCGTCCTGTGCAGTTGGCCGGTCAGCCGACCGAGACTTCGATCCGCCGCGGCTTGGCTTCTTCGCGGCGCGGGATGGTCACCTTCAGCACGCCGTCTTGCAGGTTGGCCGCGATGCGCGAGGCATCCAGCTCGGGACTGAGCGTGAAGGTACGCGCATAACGCGGCTGCCGCACCTCGGCATGCTGCACGCGTAGGCCGGCCGGCGTCGCCACCACGGCTTCGCCTTCGATGCGTAGGCTGGCGTCGTGGACATTCACCTCCAGCTTTTCGCGCGGCACGCCCGGCAGATCGGCCCACAGCGTAACGCCGGCAGCGGTCTCGTAGATGTCGACCGCGGGCACCAAAGTCATCGCTTGCATGTCTTCGCCATGCCGGGCAACGGCGCCCTGGCTGCCTTGCTGGTTCTGGTCGCGCTGGACGACCGGGTTCGACGTATTCATAGCTCCCTCCTGATCTCCGCTGACGGTAATGGCACGCGGGCGCGAAGCTTCGCGCTTGCCCACGCTGATCGACAGGCAACCGTTGGCGTAACGTGCCTGAACCTTGTCCGGGTCGGCCGACCGCGGCAGCTCGATCACGCGGCGAAAGCTACCGCTGAAGCGCTCCTGCGCATAGGGTCGCACCTCCGCGTCGCCGTTTCGTACGCGCTTCTGGGCCCCTGACACTACCGCTGGCATACCAACAAAAACCCGCAGCGCGCGTTACCGCGAAACTGGTCAAAAGTTGGTTTGTGTTGGGCCAGGAAGATTTCAAGAGCTTTAATCGGCGTGCCCTGCGGCCCGGCACCGCGGCATCCCGCTTCGGCCACCTGCGCGGAGATTGCCGCCGCGTCCTCGCGCGCGGCGGCGGTCTCGGCGCGTGCCGCGTCGCGCTCTGCTTCCGCCGCACTGGCCACATGACGGGCCTCGGCGCGCAGCATGGCCAGCCCACCGGTGGCGGCCTCGTTCGGCCTGCCCCGACACCGTAATTCCTGGCAAGACGCGGACGGCTCGACCGTCCTTGACGAGCTAGGCGTCACGCGGGCCTTCAAACTGATCAACGAACCTCTGAGCCCACGAGATGCCTTCGCTCTGGGCGCGCTCATTCCTTTCGTGAAGCCCGAGCACGTCGGACTCCCTGATGGTATGCCGGCCTCTGGTTACGCGTCCCATGGATGCGAACACTCCGTTCCCGGCAGGTTTTGCGAACCCCTCGACTATGTAACCTCGATACCTTTCGATAGACATGATAAGTCCGCCTCATATCCACAACTGAGGATCCATCGCAGTCCATTTAATACAGCCTAGCACGCGGCGCGCGTCTGCACAGATTGGAGACCTATTTTGGACATCCCTCGTCTTGGGGGTACCGGACGGCCCTGCCGCATCCTAAAGCCGGTTTTTCGTGCCAGCTGCCGTGTTCGGCGAGCCGTGAAGTTGCTAAGGACAGGATGCGCGGATCTCAGGCCACGGCAAGTAAGGAGGGCGTCACGCCGGTCGGAAGCGATTGTCATACCATTCAGTTGCCTAGCCTAGGGGCCGAAGGCCCGACCATGAGGAGGAAAACATGTTCCAGCATCTCTTGGTGCCCACCGATGGATCGACGCTCTCGGAGGCCGCCATTCGCGCGGCGGTGACGCTCGCCAAGGCATTCGAGGCGAGGATTACCGGAGTGCATGTCATTCCAGAGTTCCGTGTCTTTACGCATCGGATTGACATGCTGGAGGACACTCAAGAACGCTACGCACAACTTGCTGAACAGCGTGCGGAGCAATACCTGGCGGAGGTCTCACAGGCGGCGCAGGAAGCGGGGCTGGCCTGCGAGACGATCAGCGTCACCCACAATCACCCCTATGAGGCGATCATCCAGGCCGGGGAGGAACGCAACTGTGATCTCATCGTTATGGCGTCACACGGCCTCGGGGGCTTGCAAGGCCTGCTGCTTGGCAGCGAGACCCAGAAGGTGCTGACCCATTGCAATATCCCAGTTCTGGTGGTCCGCTAGCCGAGGCCGGTGGCGAACCGGACATCGCGTAAAGACGAGCACCTACCCGGTTCAACCCCTGGCACTTCCGCTATCGCGGCCGGGCCAGCTCGCCTGCTACGGACCGGCTGCCGTGCGCTCGCACGTGGCAGCGTCCGATGGACAACTAGTAAGTGTCGCGCGCCGCCGCTGACGTGTATCAGGCTGAGATGGGAAGGCATAGCCTATGCTTTAGAAAGGATCGTTGCCTTAGCACTGCACTGAGCCATGGGGCTGACGCAAGATGCAGGAACAACATAACCCGAATCCGATCGGCCAGGTGACTGCGGTGCGCGGCCCTGTGGTGGACGTGCGCTGCGACCTACTGCCACCGATTGGCCATGCTTTGCTGCTTCGGCTGGATGCGGCGTCGATCACGCTGGAGGTGTTCCAGCACTTGGACGAAAGCCGGGTCCGGACGATCGCGCTGCACCCTACGGATGGCGTGGCACGCGGTGCGTCTGTGACCGATAGCGGCGGACCAGTCATGGTGCCCGTCGAGAGCGGCTGCCGGGGGCGGTTGCTGGATGTCCTGGGCGATCCGCTCGATGGTGGCCCGCCGTTGCTGCGCAACGAGAAGCGATCCATCCTCTCAGTCCCTCCGGCGTTGACCGAAGTGGTGCCGGGAGAAGAGATTCTTCCGACGGGCATCAAGGTGGTTGACCTGCTGTGCCCGTTCGTGCGCGGCGGCAAGACCGGACTGTTCGGCGGCGCCGGCGTGGGCAAGACCGTACTGATGATGGAGTTCATGCACGCGGTGACTACGATTCATCAGGGCGTCTCGGTGTTTGCCGGCGTCGGCGAACGCATCCGCGAAGGGCACGAGCTCTGGCACGCGATGCGCGGCGCCGGCGTCATGGACCGGGCGGTCCTGGTATTCGGGCAAATGGACGAATCTCCCGGCGTGCGCTACCGCGCGGGATTCTCGGCCCTGACCTACGCCGAGTTCTTGCGAGACCAGGGCGCCGGCGAGGTCTTGTTCCTGATGGACAACCTGTTCCGCTTCGTACATGCGGGTACTGAGATATCCGGGCTGCTCGGTCGGATGCCGGCAAGTGTCGGCTACCAGCCCACTCTGTTGACCGAAGTTGCCAGCCTTCAGGAGCGCATCTTGTCGACCCGCAGCGGCGCCATTACGGCCGTGCAGGCCGTGTTTGTCCCGGCCGATGACATGAGCGATCCGGCGGTGATAGCCATCCTCAGACACCTCGATTCCACAGTCATCCTCTCACGTGACCAAGCCGCGCATGGAATCTATCCCGCCGTCGATCCTCTCGCGTCCAGCAGCCGTTTGATCGACCCGCGCGTGATTGGCGAGTGGCACTACCAGCTGGCGCGGGCGGTGCGCGAACATCTGGCGCGCTACAAGGAGCTGGAAGACGCCTGGCCGGGCCGGAACTGGAGCGCGCCATCATTGCACTGTTCCTTCGCGACCTGGCCGCGCTGGACGGCGCGGCTCGCCACCGTCTACTTGCATCCCCGCCGGCCGGGCCGTTTGAAGTCGCCACCGCATTCGTGCCGGACAAGGCATTGCGCCAGGAGGTCGAAGCAGCCCTTGTGGCGCTGTTCGGGAAGCCTGTCGGCACACACTGGAGCCTTGACCCGGCGGTCCTCGCCGGCCTGACCGCCAGGCTGGATGGCTATGTTAATGGGCGCCACCCTGGCTCGCGCACTTGATGCATTCACGGGACGCTCCGAAGTAGCAGCATGAATGACCCAGGTATCGGCCTCTTTATCGAGGAGCGCGGCGAGATCGTGGGCGTGGCGGACGGCATTGCGTGGATTGTCGGGCTGCCATCCACGCGGCACGGCGAGTTGCTGAGTGCCGACGATGGCAGCCGGGCATTGGCTTTCCAACTCGATGAGCGGCTGATCGGCGCCATTTTGCTGGACCAGCCGCGCGGCACTGCCGCTGGCGTCCGCGTGCGCCGTACGGGCGGGCGGCTGGCAATTGGCGCCGGCGACGCCTTGCTCGGCCGCGTCGTCGACCCGCTGGGCAGCATACTCGATGATCAGCCG
Organism: Cupriavidus sp. GW823-FHT06D04; assembly: GCF_058795055.1. Taxonomy (NCBI): domain Bacteria; kingdom Pseudomonadati; phylum Pseudomonadota; class Betaproteobacteria; order Burkholderiales; family Burkholderiaceae; genus Cupriavidus; species Cupriavidus sp. GW823-FHT06D04. The sequence goes on from NZ_JBXAHL010000047.1 coordinate 29,204, forward strand.
CCCCCGATCATCGCGGCTTACCGGCCGCTGGAGTCGGCGTCACCGCCCATTGTCGAACGGGAGCCGGTAACGCGTCCCCTGTACACCGGGAACACCATCGTCGATACGTTGTTGCCCATCGGCCGTGGCCAGCGCCAACTCATCATCGGAGACGAAGGTACGGGCAAGAGCGCACTGGCGCAGGATGCCGTCATCAACCAGGTTGGCCAGGGCGTGCGGTGTGTCTATGTGCTGATTGGCCAGCGCAGGGCGGCCGTGGCCGAGACGATCGACCTGCTGCGCCAGACCGGAGGGCTTGCCCATACGACGGTCGTTGTGGCCGAAGCGAACGCATTGCCAGGTGTGCAGTACCTGGCCCCGTTTGCGGGCTGCGCGCTGGCAGAATACTGGATGCGCGAAGGCCATGATGTGCTGATTGTCTATGACGATCTTGTCCTGCATGCCCAGGCTTACCGCGAGCTGTCTTTGCTGCTGCGCCGCCCGCCTGGCCGTGAGGCCTATCCTGGCGATATCTTCTATCTTCACTCGCGCTTGTTGGAGCGGGCCACGGCCCTGGCGCCGACGCAGGGGGGCGGCAGCCTGACTGCGTTGCCCATTGTCCCGACCCAGCAAGGAGAGCTCGCGAGCTATATTCCGACCAACCTGATTTCCATCACGGACGGCCAGATCTACCTGAGCCACCCGCTGTTCGCGGCGGGCGCGCTGCCGGCGATCGATATCGGGCGTTCGGTATCGCGCATCGGGGGAAAGGCGCAAGACAAGGCGATTGCCAGGGAAGCCGCGCGGCTGCGGCTGGATTATCTGCAGTTCCTGGAACTGGAAACCTTCACACGCTTCGGCACGCGGCTGGAACCGGACATGGCAGCGCGCGTCGCGCGCGGCCGGCTGCTGCAGGCGCTGTTCCGCCAGCCTCGGCTGGAACCACGTCCGATTGCCTATCAAATGGCCTGGCTAGTGGCGTTGGCCGAAGGCTGGCTCGATTCGCTGTCGCCTGACGCGCTACAGCTTGCCCTCAGACGCCTTCGTGAGAACGTCGCGGCGGCGCCTGCGCTGTCGGCACCGCGCGCTGACTGGGTGAAGTTTACTGTGGCCTGGCTGGGGCGGAGATGAGCAGCGCCAGCTATCGGGAGCATTCCCGCATGCTCGACGAGCTGCGACAAATCGTCAGGGCGATGAAAAATCTTGCCTTTGCAGAGTTGCACCGCGTGGGCCGTGCGCTGCCTGCTCAGGAAGTGGCAGAGCAGACGGTGCTTCATGCGCTGGCCGATATAGTGGTGCCGGAACCAGCTGCCGAGGAAGGCCGCCAGCTCTGGCTCGCGATTGGGGCCGACCGAGGTTTTTGCGGCGGATTCAATGACCACCTGGCGGTCGCTGTGGCGGCCGAGCACGTTCGCGCGCCAGCGGCGGTGTGGCTGGTCGCGGGGGCGCGCCTGCGCCAGCGGCTCGAGGACCGATTGCCGGAGGCTACCTGGCTCCCAGGATGTGCCACCAGCGAGGAAGCCAGCAATTGCGTCGACACATGGCTGGATGCTGTATTGTCGTATCTGGATGCGCCGGCCGCGCCCGTCTTTCATGTCCTGCATCATACCGAAGCTGGGCCAGCCGCCCGCCGCCTTCTACCCATGCCTGCCCTGCCGGCACCCCACCCCGGGAGCCCGCCACACCGATACGTGGCTCGCTCTGTCTTGATGCCCGGACTGGTCTCCGAGATGCTGCGCGTTGCACTTCTCGGCGCACTATATCAATCGCTGCAGCAGGAGAATCGATGGCGCCTGGCACAGATGGAACGTGCCCGGGACCATCTGGAGGAATCCGCCAGGCAGCTTGAGCGAATTCATTTTCGCGAGCGCCAGACGCAAATCACCACGGAGTTGGAAACACTGATGTCGTCCCTCGATGACGTGCAGGGGACATCAGCCTTGGGCGCGGGGTAATAACTTATGCGTCGATTTTCGTGAATCGCATCATCCTCCGCAGGTCACTGGCAATCCGCCGAACCGAGGCCACGGGATTGTCGACGACGTCGTTTATGGCGCCAAGTGGGAAGAGGCGACCCGATACCTCAATGGGCTGGCACGCAAGGCCGCTGCCGCCGGCGTGGATTGTCAGACGGCCTATTCGGTCATCGCCTCGCCGGCCGCGTTCGTGTGGTATTCGGATCATGAATTCGTGAGACTGTCGCGCCTGGGCAATGCAACATGCAAGTGATGAACGGGGATATTGATTGCCGATGCGACCGTCTCTGTTCGGCCAGAAGCCGCCGCTTGAAGCTGCCTGCGAAATCAGGGGCCATTCAGGTTTTGTGGAGGCCATTGCCCATGAGTCTGGTCGCCGCTCTGCTATCCTGAAAAGCAGTGGGCGTCAGAAGGAGAGTTTTCTTTTTGTCGGTTCAAGGAGGTTTTGCAAGCCGAAATCTGCTGCCCGGTACTCGGGCTGCAGTGCTCACCCTGATCCGCCGGTAGGCAGCCTGCAGGTAACGCCTCGCACAGGTAGATGGCCCCCCCGTCGGGGATGTCGCATGTTTTGCCGCTACGGCCACGGGAAACAGGCATGCAGAACACTTGGGTATTGCTCATTGTGACGATGGCCATGGTGCTGGTGTTCGACTTCACCAACGGCTTTCACGACTCCTCCAACATGATCGCCACACTAGTCGCCTCGCGGGCCATGACACCCGTGCAGGCCTTGCTGCTGGTGGGCGTGTTTACCTTTCTGGGTCCACTGTTGGCCGGTACGGCGGTTGCCGATACCATTGGTGGTTTTGTTAGTCTGGCGTCTGTGCCTGAGCAACTCGGCATTGCGCTGGTGTTGTGCGGCATTGTCGCCGCCGTCGCCTGGAATCTGTTGACCTGGTGGCTTGCCATGCCTTCATCCTCATCCCATGCCTTGGTGGGTGGGCTGGTTGGCGTCGTGCTGGTCAGTACCGGGCCGGACAACGTGGTTTGGGGGGGGGCGCAGTTGGCAGAAGGGAAGCTCACCGGCGTGACCAAGGTGTTGCTGTCCCTGTTGCTGTCACCCCTGGCAGGTTTTGCGATCGGGTTTGTGCTGCATCGGCTGATGAAATACCTGTTGCGGGCGGCGCATCCCTCGGTCAATCGGAAACTGCGACATGGTCAGTGGTGGACGGCAGCGGTGCTGGCGTTCTCTCACGGCGCCAACGATGCCCAGAAAGGCATGGGGATCATTACCCTGGTACTGGTTCTGGGCGGTATCCTGCCGGCCTTCACCGTGCCGCCGTGGGTCATTCTGGCCAGCGCAACCAGCATTACCCTGGGCACCCTGCTGGGCGGTTGGCGCATCGTGCGCACCGTAGGATACGGCATTTACAAGCTGCGCCCGCTTCATGGGCTGAACGCTCAACTGGCGTCGTCCGCTGTGATCTTCGGCGCCTCGCTGGTGGGTGGGCCGGTTTCGACCACGCACGTGGTGAGCTCTTCGATCATGGGCTTGGGGGCCTCTGAGCGCCCCCGTGCCGTACACTGGATGAAAGCGAGGGAAATCGCTTTGACCTGGGTGGTCACCCTGCCGGGAGCCGCGCTACTGGGGGCGGCACTGACCTGGCTGCTGATCACCTTCACCTACCTGCACTGAGGACTGGAGCGCGTCATCCATGAATGAGCCACATGTCCCGCTATGGCGCAGCTGGTGGCAGCGCCTTTCGCCACCCACGCCTGACTTTTATGCGCTACTCAACAAGCAGTGCGATCTGGTGGCCGAGGGCATGGCGGAGTTGCTGGCCTACATGCGTACGGGCGAAAACCCACACGCCGACCGGGTGATCGAGCTGGAGCGCGAGGGTGATGTGCTCCGGGTAGAGAACATGAACCTCCTGCACCAGACCTTCATCACGCCGTTCGATCGCGAAGACATCTATCGCTCCATTGCCACCATTGACGAGATCATCAACTACGCCAGAACCACCGTGCGCGAAATGCGTGGCCTGAACCTTAGCCCCGACGATCACACGCGCGCCATGGCCGAGCTGCTGCATGAGGGGGTGTTGTCATTGCAGAGTGGTTACGCCCAATTGGCGAAGAAACCCCTGCTGGCAGAAGCCGATGCGGAAGCGGCACGCAAGATGGAGCGCGTCGTTGAACACACCTACCTCATGGCGCTCTCAGAGCTGTTCGACGCGCACCACTACGTTACCAACCGGACACCTGAGCAGCGCAAGGCAGCAGATTCGCTGGAGGTGCTGATGCAGGAACTGACCCGCAGCGAAGTGTTGGCAGTGGGCTCGGCCGTTGGCTTCGTGGTCGAAATCCTCAAGCGCCGCGAAGTCTATCGCCATATGTCCAATGCGGCCGACCGCGTGGTCCGTGCCGGTGAAGTACTGCATGACATTGTTGCAAAGATTGCCTGATCGCCAAGAGCAAAGGAGGCTTGGCCGGGGGAGGGAATCTAATAAACATAAGGGGCCGACTCCGGTCAGTGGACTAAACCGCTCGAGGGGCACCGTGCTAGCGGTTTAGTGTACGCCCGTGAGAGCGTGCGATCTGCGGGGTGAAAGTCCCCGCCGGAGTTGGCCACAGCTCCGTAGCTGAAGGTAACTGCGTCGTCGCGAGGCGGGGTGGAGAGTAACCGGAAGCGAACTGTCGGTCCGTAGGTTAACGAACCTGTTTCGGCGGGGTATGGCGGCGAGCCTGCACTAAAGTGGCGAAGCCTGGAAGTAACACAGCACGCTGTCGTGGCGGATAAAGCGGTGCGGTGGCGTACCACGTGGTTGAGGACGGAACGATAGGACGGTAGCACGAAGCAAGCGGGGAGACCTGCCGGCGAGGTGAACGCTGGCAGGAGTCAGAGTCCCGATAGTACTGCGCACGGAAGGGTAAAGCCGTGGAGACCTGCGTCAGAGCAAAAGGCGCACTAGGGAAGCGGGGCAGGAAAGTTGATAGCAAAAGACCGGAAGGAAGCAGAGATGAAGATCGAAGCATCGCCAGTGTCGGAAACGACTAGACGAGATGCAAACGCGCTGGGAAGCTGCGTGCAGCGGAAATTCGCGTCAGCTTCAATCTGGACGGACGCTATGTTGGCTGCTCTACAAAACGGAGTTAAGGGAGGTAAATGGCACAGTCTGATTGACAAGGTGTTTCGCCTGGACACGCTCGCGCTGGGATGGGCTCAGGTCGAGAAGAACGCCGGGGCGGCGGGAGTGGACCGCATGAGCGTGAAGCGATTCGCGCAAGCGCGGGACCGCTATCTTGCTGAACTGGCGCATGCATTGCAGGACGGTAGCTATCGCCCGCAGCCGGTGCGGCGCGTCTACATACCGAAAGGTAAAGGACGTCGCCCGCTCGGTATACCCGCTGTGAAGGACCGCGTAGTTCAAGCGGCCCTGAAGCTGGTCATCGAGCCGATCTTCGAGCACGAGTTCGAGCCAAGAAGCTACGGCTTCCGCCCGGGCTTGGGATGCAAGGACGCGCTCCGAGAAGTTGACCAGCATGTGAAAGCGGGCTATTGCTGGGTGGTCGATGCTGACCTGCAAAGCTACTTTGACTCGATCCCACACCTGCCCCTTCTCGCGAGAGTGGCCGGGCGAATCGCGGACGGCCGAGTTCTGGAGCTCATCCAGTCCTTTCTCAAGCAAGACATCATGGAAGACATGACGCGTTGGACGCCGACTTCTGGCAGTCCGCAAGGGGCGGTTGTCAGCCCCCTGTTGGCAAATCTGTACCTGCACGAACTTGACGTAGAAATGCGCCAGGCAGGGCTGGTCATGGTGCGCTACGCGGATGACGCCGTGGTGTTATGCCGTACGCGTGAGGAAGCAGAAGCTGCTTTCACTCGCCTGCGGGCTTGGGTGGACGCTAACGGCTTGAAACTGCATCCCGATAAGACCCACATTGGGGACTGCCGGTTGCAGGGTCATGGCTTCGAGTTTCTGGGTTACCGGTTCGAGGCGGGCCAACGCTGGGTGCGCAAGAAGAGTCTGATGGGGCTGCGGGATCGAATCCGTGCCCTGACCAAGCGCCACCGGGGCGATTCGATCGAGAGCATCATCGCGTCGATCAATCCGATCCTGCGGGGCTGGTTCGGATACTTCCGGCATGCCCACCGATACACCTTCTCGTCCGTCGACGGCTTTGTTCGTCGTCGACTGCGAGCGGTCCTGCGCCGACAGCTACATCGTCCAGGTCAGGGCCGATGCTTTCGCGATCACAGTCGATGGCCAAATGCCTTCTTCGCCAATCTTGGGCTGTTCACGATGTACGAGGCTCATCAATTGGCGCGCCAATCCCGATGTGGAAACAACTGACTGGAGAGCCCGTCGCGGGAAAACCGCACACCGGGTTCGGAGGGAGGGGACGGCGAAAGCCGTTTCCTACCCCTATCCACTGGCCGTTTTCTGCCTGTCACGACTTGCCGCTTTGGGTCGCTATGCAGAGGTTTACATAGAGCAGAGGGTTTTTTGATTAGCGGTCGCGGCCAGCCCCTTGAGTGGTGCGAGCGGGGCTGGCGAAACCTACGCATAGTTATAGCGTCTGCAAGAATCGATTCAACGAGTCCGGCGCCTGATACGGACGAATCCAGGCGTTAGGCGCTTCCAGTCGACCGAGAGCCTTCTCCTTCATCGCGAGGTCGGCTTCGACGTAGCGATGCGTTGTCATTGGGTAGAGAAGATTGCTTCGTCCATGACGGCGCCATTGGTGGTGTCCTCGTGCCGGAGTGGCGCCGGATGCGTCAGCAGCCCGTCCGGATCCGTCGAGCGCAGCGGGAACAGGTTGATCACCTCCAGCCGACCGTACTTGCCGGCCAGCGCTCGCTGCAGGCACCGCGTGATCGTCGGGTTGTTGACTTGGTGATCAGCCGTCGACGGGGCGAGCATGATGAACCCCAGTGCCGGCAGCTTGCATCCCACTCGTGCCAGAGGCGATAGCGATGTTGCTCGCAATCGGAGAGGATGCAGCTCGCCTCACCGTTGAGGATTTGGGTGGCCAGGTGTTTCATGCGTCGATCTCCTTGATCACCGCCCCCAAAAGGAGGGGAGGGCGAAATTGGTCACCAACCTGTGCACCCGCGCGCCGTATGCTAGATGCTATGAAGGGCCGCGGAGGCAAGCCCCGTGGAGTAAAACAAGGATTCGGAGACTCGTTTCTGCGGGTCCAGGGGTTGAGGCCCACTGGGTCCTTCGCTGCAAAATCTTGCCGTAATTCTAATATTCACTAGAATGATTGCATGAGAGAGTTGAAGAATCACCTTTACGAGCAGGTCGCCCGGATCGGGAAAGCTGTAGCCAGCCCGAAGCGGCTGGAGCTCATCGAACTCCTGTGCCAGGGCGAGAAGACGGTCGAGGTACTAGCTGCCCAAGCGGGAATCAGCGTGAAGCTGGCTAGCGCCCATCTCAAGGAACTCCGCGGGGCCCGCCTTGCCGAGACTCGCAAGGTTGGAAAGTATGTCGTGTACCGGCTGGCCAGCACCGGTGTGGCCGACCTCTGGGTGACCTTGCGTTCCGAAGCCGAAGAGCGGCTGGTCGAATTGCAGGTGGCACTGGCGACCATCGTCGAGCATGACGATAACCTTCAAGGATTTGACCGGGTCGCCATCCTGAGGAAGGCCAGGGCAGGGGAGGTGCTGGTGCTGGATGTACGCCCTGCCGATGAGTTCACCGCGGCCCACCTACCGCATGCTCGCTCCTTGCCGCTGGGCGAGCTTAAGAAGCGGCTTGCCGAGATCCCCAAGGACATGCCTGTGGTTGCCTACTGCCGAGGCCCCTTCTGCTTGATGGCCAAGGACGCTGTCGAGTTCCTGCGCAGCAAGGGCTACCATGCCTTCCATCTGACCGATGGCGTGGCCGAGTGGCGGGCCCACGGGTTGCCCATCGAGCTTCAGGGCAACCCATGAAGGCGCTTGGACACAGGAGACAGTTATGTTCTTCCGGCAACGCCCCGCAGAAAACGCCACGCTGTCCTATTTCTTCGGATGCGCCGGTGTCGGCAAGGCAGTTGCCGTCGACGTCGTCGCCGGTGACGAAGCCTGGTTCATTGCCGAGGCCAAGAAGAGGGGCGTAGTGATTACCCATGTGATCGACACCCATGTACACGCAGATCACTACTCCGGGGGTCCCGCACTGGCGCGTCAGGTCTATGCGCCCTACTACCTGCACGAAAGCAACAAGGGACGGGGGGCATTCGACTTCGCGCCGCTGGTCGATGGCCAGCGACTGGAGGCCGGCAATGTGCTGGTCGACGTCCTGCACACTCCCGGGCACACACCCGACAGCGTCTGTCTGCTGGTGCGCGACCTGCGCCGAGGCGACGAGCCATGGTTTGTGATGACTGGAGACACGCTGTTTGTGGGGGCCATCGGACGCCCCGACCTCGCTGGCATGGAACGCGAGATGGCCGCCCAGCTTTATGACAGCCTGCATCAGAAGTTGCTGACGCTGCCTGCAGATCTCGAGATTTACCCAGGGCACCAGGCTGGCAGCGCGTGCGGCGTCGGCTTGTCTGGCAAGCCTGCGTCGACCATTGGCTTCGAGAAGCGCTGGAACGCAGCGCTCACCTTGGAGAAATCCGCTTTCGTCGAATACCTGACCAGGGAGATCCCCCCTCAACCCGCCAACATGGAAGCGATGGTGCGGGCAAATCTAGGTTGGGGGCGCTAAGGCATGAACACGGCGCCGATCCGCCTCGGGCTGCGTGAGAACCTCGGCCAGTTTTCGCTGCTGGTCCTCGTCAACGCATTTGTTGGTGCCATGGTGGGCCTAGAGCGCAGTATCCTGCCGGCCATTGCCGAGCAGGAATTCCACATCGCGGCGCGCACGTCGGTTCTTTCCTTCATCGTGGTGTTTGGTCTCACCAAGGCACTGACGAACTACTTTGCCGGGCGTTTTTCCGATCGCTTCGGCCGGAAGCGAGTCTTGGTGGCCGGCTGGCTGGTCGCCATACCGGTCCCATTCATTCTGATGTGGGCACCCAACTGGAATTGGGTGGTCGGAGCCAATGTCCTGTTGGGCGTGAGCCAGGGGCTGACGTGGTCCACCACAGTCATCATGAAGATCGACCTGGTCGGCCCGAAGCAGCGCGGCCTGGCCATGGGACTCAACGAATTTGCCGGATACTTCGCGGTGGCAGCCAGCGCACTGGCCACTGGTTGGACCGCCGCCCACTTCGGTCTCAGGCCCGAACCCTTCTACCTGGGCGTCGTCTACGTTGCTGCCGGGCTGCTGCTTTCCGCGCTTGCGGTTCGCGAAACCCGGGACCACGTCGTGCACGAGTTGCGTGAGCACCATCCTCAAACAGTTGCGGACAAGCTCAGCCAAGCCGAGATTTTCCGCCGCACATCGCTGACCGATCGCAATCTCTCCAGCGTCAGCCAGGCCGGGCTGGTCAACAACCTTAACGACGGCATGGCCTGGGGCCTGTTCCCGCTGGTCTTTGCCGCAGCAGGGATGACACTGGCGCAAATCGGCGTGCTAGCTGCGATCTATCCAGCAATCTGGGGCGCTTTGCAGATTCTCACCGGCGCTCTTTCGGACAAGATTGGCCGCAAGTGGCTGATCGTGTCGGGGATGTGGTTGCAGGCAGGGGGGATTGCCGTCACCGCAGTAGCAGCAGATTTCCACGTGTTTGGTCTGGGTGCCGCTTTGCTTGGAATCGGCACGGCGATGGTCTATCCAACCTTGCTCGCCACGATCGGCGACGTGGCCCACCCTCCCTGGCGCGCTTCCGCAGTGGGCGTCTACCGGCTTTGGCGTGACCTTGGCTACGCAGTGGGAGCTCTCTTGGCCGGTATCACTGCGGATATGTTCGGCGTGCCGACGGCGATCTGGCTGGTCGCGGCGCTGACCTTGCTGTCGGGTGTGGTTGCAGCGGTGCGGATGAGCGAAACCCATGCAACAGGTGAGGCACGAGCGAGAGCGGCCCCATAGCCACAGTCCTGTCCATCGCCGTCCTATTGCCCTGGGGGGGCGATTGCAGGCGCTCGCGATTGATGTGCGGTCAGACAGGCCCGTTTGGATAGCTGGCCCGGCGAGCGATACCTGACCCACATCGCCGAGATGCAGGTCGGCCTACGCGAACGGTTCTGCCAGACATCCAAACACCTTCTTCGTGTTAAAACATGTTTTCGTTCTAGGTGAAGGAGGGCGATTCCGGTGTCGGGCAATTTCCGATTTTTGTGGCTGACGCTGGCAGCTTTGCCCCCTGGGTACTGCAGATTTCGGCCGGTCTCCCGATTAGGTCTTCGTTGTGATCTCCTCTCCGTTCCATATGAGGCCCTCTTCGATGCCACCGTAGACCTTCGGTCCGGTATCGGAATTATGCCTGGCAGGTCACAATCGGCTCGCCTGCCTGCGCGGTTGTCGCTATGTAATGGGCTGAATACAGGGGCCGCAGCACGATTACCTATGTTGGCATCTCCGTCGCCTGGAGCTTTCCGGTTTGATGCGTCACCGCCTCGCCGTGCTGCTGGGTGGCCTCCCCCGTGATGTGCAAGGTGAGTCAAAACTGGAGTTTCCCTGTCAGCCGTAGAGCCCGCCCTGATCGGACGCATCGTCCGTGACGACATACCCGCCATGGGCGCCTGCCATGTGCCGGATTCGCACGGTCTGGTCAAGCTCGACGCCACGGAGAACCCGTACCGGCGCTCTTCCTTTTTGCCGTACGTTTCACCCCGCCTACGCTGCAATGTCGGCGGGGTCAGAGTCACCACCGTACATGTCGTTCCGCAAGGTGGTTCACGAACGAACTGCTAGCGTTACCGCATTCTAGTGTCCCGAGTCAGAAATTCGTAGACAAAATCGCTTGATGCTGGCGAGGATGTCATCGGCGGACTTTGTCCACACGAAAGGCGTGGGGTTGGCGTTGTTCAGGTCAAGGTATTGGCGGATAGCTTGCTCAAGTTGTCGGGTTGAGCGATGCGTGCCGCGGCGGATGTATTGTTCGGTGATGGTTGCAAACCAGCGCTCCACCTGATTGATCCACGAGGCGGAGGTCGGTGTGAAATGAACATGGAAGCGTGGATGGCGAGCGAACCAAGCCTTGATCGACGCCGTCTTGTGCGTGCCGTAGTTGTCCATGACGAGATGCACATCGAGCTTGGGTGGCACGTTGGCTTCGATCGTGCATAGAAACTGCAGGAACTCACTGCTGCGATGTCTGCGATGCAATTCACCGATAACTTTTCCTGTGGCGATGTCCAGCGCGGCGAACAACGTTGTCGTGCCATGGCGCATGTAGTCATGCGTGCGTCGCTCGGGGATGCCTGGCGCCATCGGCAAAATCGGCTGCGTGCGGTCCAGCGCCTGAATCTGGCTCTTCTCGTCAACGCACAACACCATGGCCTTGAGCGGTGGGTCGAGGTACAACCCCACGATATCTCGCACCTTCTCCACGAACAATGGGTCGCTGGACAGCTTGAAGGTCTCCTGTCGATGCGGCTGCAGCCCAAAGGCGCGCCAGATACGCGTCACGGTCGACTGCGACAGATCTGCCGCGCGAGCCATGCTGCGCGTGCTCCAGTGAGTAGCCCCGGCTGGCACGGATTCGAGCGTCTTGGCAATAATCGCATCGACCTGTGCGTCAGCGATGGTCCTCGGCGCCCCTGGGCGCGGAGCATCCAGCAGCCCATCCAGGCGATCCGCGACGAATCGCGAGCGCCACTTGGAAACCGTATGCACGTCGACACGCTGCTTTGCGGCAACGGTCTTGTTGTCCAGGCCTTCAGCACTGGCCAGCACGATGCGCGCGCGCAAAGCCAACGCCTGTGCCGTCTTGCGCCGCATCGTCAGCGCCTTGAGCTGCTCGCGTTCAGCCTCACTCAAGATTAGTTCCGCCTTTGGTCTTCCCCTCATCGCTACCTCGCCCCGTGCGTGCCTTCAATGCAGAGTACAACGCGAGCCAAATAATGCAATGAATTTCAGACTCATGACACTAGTGCGGGCCGAGACTAAGCGACCCGGGGGTGGTGATGGGGTGGCGACTTTGCTTTGTACAAGCTGGCGGTATAGCCGGTTCGTTCAGCAATTGGCAAAGCAGCGGCGAGGGTACCGAATGCTTAAGTTTCGTACTAGCGCGCAGGCTTTCGTTCACAGCGGGACGATGCCTCCATCCTTGGCACTGCAGCAATACCTGCCCGACCTATAGTGAAACTCTGGTCCAGCCCGGCGCATCAGCGGAGGCGCCGGCCGCCACAAACGCGAACCGTGGCAAGTCCGCCTAGACAGCGGCTCCCATCGTTCTGGAAATCGGATCGTGATCGCCGACTAGCCCGGTGTACTTCCTGGAGGTTTCCATGCTGTACCAGTTCATGGAGTATCAATGCGCGCTGCTCGCGCCATTCGCTGCGTGGGCGGCGAGCGCAGCCAACGCGTTTGCCGATCATAACAGCCCCCTATCGCAGGTACCGGGCGCCCCCGCCTTGGCCGCGGGTTACGAAATGCTGTACCGCCTCGGCAAGACTTACGACAAGCCGACGTTTGGCATCGCTGCCGTCCAGCACAACGGCCGCGTCATCCCTGTGGTCGAACAAGTTGTGCTGGACAGGGCATTCTGCCGTCTGCTGCGCTTTGCAGCTGATCCACTCGCACTTGGCGCCGACACTTGCCAGCCAAGACCCGCTGTGCTGGTCTGTGCGCCGCTTGCAGGGCATCACGCCGTCATGCTTCGCGAGGTCGTCCAATCCCTTTTGCCGGAGCATATCGTCTATGTGACGGACTGGACGGATGCGCGCCGCGTTCCCCTTGCGGAAGGGCCGTTCCACCTGGATGACTATGTGATCGAACTGCAGGCGTTTATCCGTCAGATCGGCTCGTCGGAACAACTGCACGTGCTTGCCATCTGCCAGGCCACCGTGCCAGCCCTGGCCGCAGTTTCTTTGTTGGCCAGCGCCGATGAGCCGACCCCAAGGAGTCTGATCCTAATCGGCGGGCCGATCGATGCGCGCTGCAGCCCCACTGCGGTCGGAAGGCTGGCCGCAGACCACACGCTCGCATGGTTTCAACGGAACTTGATCTACACGGTGCCCGGTCGCTACGCCGGCGCCGGTCGCAAGGTGTACCCGAGCTTCCTGCAACTTGCCGGCCTGGCGGCAGCCCAGCCGGGGCTGGTGGTGGCGTCGCATCAGGACTACTATTTGGAGCTCGCAAGGGGTGACTACGAGCGTGCCGAAGCACACCGGCGCGTTTGCGATACGTACAACGCGGTACTCGACATGGCGGCCGAGTTCTACCTGGATACCATCCGGATCGTGTTCCAGGAGTTTCGTCCGGCGCGCGGCAATTGGTTCGTGCGAGGCCAGCTCGTGCGCCCGCAAGACATCCGCACTACTGCACTACTGACCATTGAAGGCGAACACGACACCATTTCCGGCAGCGGGCAGACCCACGCAGCGCACGGTCTGTGCCGGGGCCTTGCCGCCCGCGACAAGCGGCACGTAACGGCGCGCCGGTGCGGCCATTATGACCTCTTCTGTGGCCCCCGATGGCACTCCGAGATATACCCCGGCATCCGCGCTCTGATGCGACAGGCTACTGCCTCCGCGCTTGGCTGGGGAAGCTAGTTTCTTATCAATCACAAGACTCCGAAGCCCGAAACGGTCACGCGGCATACCCATAGATGAGAGCGCGAATGCGTGGATAGATCCGGGTGCACCACCGAGCGCCGGAGAAGATCCCGTAGTGGCCACAGCCGCGAGCGGTCAGATGATGCTTGCGCGAGTCGTCGATACCTGTGCAAAGATCGTGTGCTGCTCGGGTCTGGCCGCGGCCACAAATGTCGTCGTGCTCGCCTTCAACGGTGATTAGGGCACTGGACCGGATATCGCCCGGGCGTACGTGCTCGCCATGCACGCGCCAAATGCCGCGTGCCAGGCGACATTCCTGGAAGACCACCCGCACGGACTCCAGATAGTATTCAGCATCCATGTCGAGCACGGCGTTGAAATCGTCGTAGAAGCATTGATGCATACTGGCCGACTCGGTTTTGCCTGCCGCTACATCGAAGTAATAGTTCAGGTGCGATTTCAGGTGGCGATCGGGATTCATTGCGATGAAGGCCAAATGCTGAAGAAAGCCCGGGCAGACTCTGCGGCCGGCTCCAGGGTACATAGAAGGCACGGTGTCGATCATTTGGCGTTCGAACCAATCGAGCGATTTATTGAATGCCAGCGTATTGACCACTGTGGGGTCACGCCGCACATCAACCGGACCGCCGATCAATGTGAGGCTTTTCGGTGTGGGCTCACCATGGCTTGCCATCAGGGATACCGCGGCGAGCACCGGCACGGTCGATTGGCATACGGAGACGATATGAATGTCCGGTCCCAAGTAGCCGATGAACTCGCGCACATAGTCGACATACTCATCAAGATGGAAGGCACCCTCGGCGAGCGGAACTTGGCGAGCGTCGCGCCAATCGGTGAGATAGACGTCGAAGTCTGGCAACATCGCCCGCACCGTCTCGCGCAGCAGCGTGGCGTGGTGGCCCGAAAGCGGCGCGACGAGCAGGACGACCGGATGGCGATAAGTAGTTGCGCGCTCAAAGTGCAGCAGGCGGCAAAACGCCTTGTCCAATACCACCGCTTCGCTGACCGCAACCTGGTGACCGTCGATCGATACTTGGGTGAGGCCAAATGGCCTCTTAGGATAGCGCTTGCAAAGTCGCACCAGCAATTGACACCCGGCAGCGAGATGGGTGGCTGGGGCGGCCATCGGTGCGTTTTCAAGAGCGCTCAAGAAGGTCGCGCTTGCATGAAGCCAGGGAAGAAACGGCACCCACGCAGCATTGCAAAGTTCATATAGCTGATACAAGGCTGTACTCTCGTCAACCACCACGATTTCAGCGTAGTGCTGGGAGGCTCGTCTGTTGAGCAGGCAGCCACGAAACGTGTTCTCGGAGATTGGATTTTTTCGCTGTAGGAACAAACTTACATTGAAAAGGACTCTGGGCGTATGGGGCCGCTGCTCGGGCGTTGGGCCGGCTGCAGTGCCCGAAACGACGCGATGCGGCTACGGACGGCAGTTGATCGAGAAGGCGCTGACCTTCACGCTCAAGGCCCGCATGCAGCTTCGCTTTGAAGCGGCGTACGCTGCCGGATCGAGGTGCCGCTGGAACCGCCGCAGACCGTTGGGCAGCAGCGGAAGGAAGCTTAACGGGAGGCGCCCATGGATCATGTGCCAACTCTGCAAGGCCGTCGTATCCTGGTCATCGAGGACGACTCCGGGGTTAGTCAGGCAATCACGCTCTTGCTCGAAGGCGAGGGCGCCGAGGTGATTGGACCGGTCGGCTGGGCTGAAGAGGCTCTCGCCTTGATCGATAGCCAAGGCACGACGCTGGACGCCGCGCTCCTCGACATCGACCTGCACCTATGCCATTGCCGACGCGCTGGCAAGCCGGGGAATCCGCTTTGCCTTCGCGACGAGCTACGGCGCCGAAGCCATTGCGCCGGCCTATCGCGATGTCCCGCGTTGCCAAAAGCCGTTCAAGGTCGAAGATTTGGTCAAAGCCCTGTCGACGACGCGGGCATGAAATCCGAAGGGGAGGGCGGCTTCGCAGGAAACAAGTGGTTCACGACTGTCGTGAAGACGTTTCAAGTTCCGCTGCTGGGGGACGACATTTAGTGGGGGGGCAAAATGCAAGCGCTATTTGCACGACGCTACACACAACAGCCGGCTATTGTCGTCGCCCGGGAATACGTGGTTGACGAAACCCCGGTTGAAGTCATTTCCTTATACATACATGGACGCCCCCGGGACTGCCAGGTTTTCAAGGTGTGATGGTTCCAGGGTGGAGATTGCAGCCATACATCCGGCCTCATATGTGGGAATTGACCGCCGCCCCTGATGGAATCCGCTGGTTGGCTCCCCAATCAGAAGGGTGCACTTGGAGTGCGCTGTATAACGCGGGTTCTGCCAACCATGGTCTGACCTGTCTTGCCATCACTTCATTGTTGCCAGTGCAATCGGTGGTGGGCTCCTTCGCAATTTCCTTGGTGGAACTTGGCCAGGCGGATTACGCGCTTGCCGTGGCAGGCGTGTAATCCGCCTGGTACTTACGCCTGCGGACTAACAGTGCCCAAACGATCCGAGCATTCTTGTTGACCAATGCTACCGCAGCGATATTGAGGTTCCGACGCTGTTGTACTTTCATGACCTACTCAGAAGAAGGCTTCGGCTCCCGGATGGTCACTTCAAACTCCCCCACTTGTGGTCGGCTAAATTCCCCCAGGCAGGACGAGCTGATTATGAGTCGG
>NZ_JBXAHL010000048.1:0-43533 GCF_058795055.1 Cupriavidus sp. GW823-FHT06D04
TATGGCGAGGCGCTGGCCGCGACTGCCATCGGCTATGCCGAGCTTGGCGGCATCGTTTCCACCTTTATCGCGCCGACACTGATGGGCTGGGTCATTGACCTGACGCACTCGTTCACGATGGCGTTCGTGGCTTTCTTCGGCGTCGAGGTGATAGTGCTGGCTGCCTTGCTGGTGCTGGCAGGCGACCGGCGCACCGCGGCGGCACCGGCGGTGGCGCACTGACAGCCCGGGCAACGACCAAGAGATCGCATCATGTTCGATTCCCACAATCGACGCATCAACCTGCAGAACGAAGCTGACTTCAACCTGCGCCAGCGGCATCCCGATGCGCTCGACCAGATGGCCGGCTGGCAGCGCCACTCGGCCTTGGCCCGAGCTGCGCTGGCCCATGAGCCTGACGTGGCGTTCGGCGCGGCCCCGGATGAGCGGATGGATATCTTTTCCGCGGCCCGGTCCGGCGCGCCCGCGGTGATGTTTATCCATGGCGGCTACTGGCAGGCGGGGGACAAGCGCGATGTCTCGTTCGTTGCCTCGGCACTAGTTCGCGCGGGCATCACCGTCGTGGTCAACAACTACACGCTGGCGCCGGCTGCGACGCTGGACCGCATGGTCGAGCAGACGGCCAGGGCCCTGCACTGGCTGCACCGCCATGCCGGGCGCTACGGCATCGACCCGGACCGCCTGCATGTGATGGGGCATTCGGCAGGTGGCCACCTGGCGGCAATGATGTTGACGGCGCATGGCAGCACGGCCGGCGCAGGAAAGGGGGGCGGCGCGCCGGTACGCAGCGCCATTGCGATCAGCGGCCTCTTCGACCTGGCGCCGCTGGTCGACACCAGCGTCAACGACGTTCTCGGTCTCGATGCGGCCAGCGCCGGCCGCCTGAGCCCGGTGCGGCTTGACCGCGACAGTGATGCGCCGCTTTACACGCTGGTCGGCGCGGACGAAACGGAAGGCTTCAAGGCACAGGCGCGCCGGATTGCTGCGTACTGGCAAGGTGTCCACGCGCTGGCGCCGGTCGCCGGCCGCCATCACTATGACGTACTGAATATTTTCCGCGATGAAGGTAATCCGTGGCTGGCGGCGGTGGCCGGGGTGATCCGGGAAGATGCGCCTCTGGAAGCTTTCGCGATGCCTGGTGGTTGAGGCGCGCCGAAACCTTTTTGTAATAACCACCTCCAGAATGGGTCGGGCAGTCCGTTGCGGGTCCTGGCGATCGCGGCGACCTGACAGAGCCGCAGACGTCCACAAGAGAAGAGAGAGAAGGGAAGACAATGAAGCACCAACGCAGGATCCTGGCCGCCGTGGCGGCCGCCGGCAGCCTCGCCTCCGGCGCCGCGCAGGCCCAGAGCGCCGTGCAACTCTATGGCACGATTGACGCCTTTGCCGGCTCCGTGCGTGCCAGTGGCGATGCCCACAGCACCGCGGTCGTCGACAGTTCCGGCCTGACCACCTCCTACTGGGGCATTGGCGGGCAGGAAGCGCTCGGCAACGGCCTGAACGCCGAGTTCACGCTGGAGAGCTTTTTCCGTACGGACAATGGCAAGGTCGGCCGCTTCGACGGCGACGTCATGTTCGGGCGCAATGCCTATGTTGGCCTGAACGGAGGTTTTGGCGCGATCAAGCTCGGCCGCAACACCACGCCGTGGTTCGTGTCGATGTTGCTGTTCAACCCGCTGGCGGATTCGGCCGTGTTCTCGCCGATGTTCCTGCATGCCTACACCACGCCGCCTGGGTCGCCGGTCGGCAACGCGGTCGCAGGTGACACCGCCTGGGACAACTCCGTGCTGTACCAGAGCCCCGGTTTCGGCGGGCTGCGCTTCAATGCGATCTACTCGACCGGCGAGAGCGCCGGCCACCAGGGCAAGCAGAACTACGGCGGCAATGCCACCTACTTCAACGGCAACTTTGGCGCCACGCTGGCGGTGCAGCGCGTGGGGGTCAATGCGCCGGAATTCGCGGCCAGCGGCGCCAGCTACCAGATGGCCTACCTGGCGGGCATGTCCTACGACTTCAAGGTGGTCAAGCTGTTCGGCCAGTACGCGCAGTCGGACAACAGCTTCAGCGCACTGAGCCGCCAGCGCATCCGCACCATGCAGGTGGGCGCGAGCGCGCCGCTGGGACCGGGCTCGCTGATGACAACGTGGGTGCGTACCTGGCAGGGCGGCAACGAGACGCTGGGCTCGGCCCGCCGCGACACCACCACGCTGGCCTACGACTACCCGTTCTCCAAGCGCACTGACCTTTACGCCGCCTGGCGCTATGACAAGGTGACCGACCTGAACCCGGGCAACACCTTCGGGCTGGGCCTGCGCCACAAGTTCTAGCAGGAGCCCGGCGCCTCCCTTCGAGGCGCCGATCAGATTTTCTTCGTCGCCCCAAAAAAAATATTTCCACAATCATATGTTTATGCCTAAACTATGTGGAACGACAACGAGCGCGTGGCGACGATCGCGCGAAACAGGTTCCCTGGCGGCTTCTCCGGTTCACCATCCGCCACCCATCAGGAGACAGACAATGACCCCAGCTGGCACCGCTCAGCCCTGGCGCCCCGCTTCTCGCGCGACCTATACCGTACTTTTCGTATGCTTTCTTGCGATTCTTTTTGAAGGCTATGACGTCGGCGTCATGGGAGCGGTACTGCCCACACTCGCCGACGACCGCAACTGGAACCTGACGCCGCTGGAACTCGGTGCCCTCAGCAGCTATGCCCTGGTCGGCATGTTCTTTGGCGCCTTCCTGATCGGCACGCTGAGCGAGATGATCGGCCGCCGCCGCATGCTGCTGCTCTGCGTTTCCCTGTTCTCGCTGACCATGCTGGGCGCGTCCTATGCGCCAACGCCCGCCATCTTCGGCGTCCTGCGATTCATCGGCGGGCTCGGCCTCGGTGGCGTCATTCCCGTCGCCGCCGCCCTGACCATCGAGTACTCGCCTCCGCACCGCCGCAGCTTCAACTATGGGCTGATGTACTCGGGGTATTCCGTGGGCATCCTTTGCGCCGCGCTCATTGCGATGTGGCTGTTGCCCAGCCTTGGCTGGCGTGGCGTGATTGGCCTGGGTGCCGTGCCCATGGTGCTGATACCGCTGATGGCGTGGCTGCTGCCCGAGTCGCTGGAGTACCTGGTGGGGCAAGGGCGAATCGATGAAGCGCAGGCATTGGCCGATCGCACTGGCCATGGCCGACTGCCGTCACAAGCCGGGCCCGCCAACAGCGCCGCCCGCGCCACCTGGCGCGACGTGATGTCGAGCATGTTCGCCCGCAAGCAGCTGCGCGCGACGGCGTGCTTCTGGATCGCACTGTACTTCGGCTTGTTGCTGGTCTACGGCCTCAATACGTGGCTGCCGACCATCATGCGCAAGAATGGCTACGACCTCGGCTCCAGCCTTTCCTTCCTGGTTATCTTCAGCCTTGCTTCCGCGGTAGGCGGCCTCTTCCTGGGCAGCGCGGCCGACAGGATAGGCGCACGTGGCACCGTCGCGGTTTTCTACCTGATCGGCGCTCTCGCCATCGGCGCGCTGATGTTCCGCAACTCCGTTGCCGTCAACTACCTGCTGGTCGCACTGGCAGGCGTGGGCAGCGTCTCGGCATCGCTGATCCTTACGGGCCATCTGGCCGGTTACTACCCGGCACACGCACGGGCCGCGGCAACAGGATGGGCCCTGAGCTTCGCGCGCTTCGGCGCCATGAGCGGCCCGCTCGTTGGCGGCTACGTGGCCGGCTCAGGCCTGGGTTTCGGCTGGAACTTCATCACGTTCTCGATTGCCGGCCTTGCCGCTGCGCTGGCTGTGGCGCTGCTGCCATCGGCACGGCAACCAGTCGTCGTGGCCCGCGCCGGCCAGCAAAGCAACGCATAGATCGCCTGAGGAGGGACTTCGGCTTCCACGGAAGCCGTCCCGGTGACCTCGAGCTCCGTGCATATATATGATTATGGAAATGTTTCTGCTTAAACTATATTCGTCTCACCCCAACGTGAGCGTCAGGAAGAAAAGCCATGGCTGAGCGTTCGTTTGCCGAAGAAGTCAAGAAATTGCGCCTGGGTTCCGGCGAGGTATTCAGCGGCGAGGGCATCCTCGCGGTCACCAAGGCGCTGCTGGAATCCGGCGTCGCCTACGTGGCCGGCTACCAGGGCTCGCCGATCTCGCATCTGATGGACGTGCTGGCCGATGCGCAGGACATCCTGGCCGAGCATGGCATCCGCTTCGAGAACAGCGCGAGCGAAGCCACGGCGGCTGCATCGCTGGCGGCCTCGGTCAACTACCCGCTGCGCGGCGCGGTAACGTTCAAGGCCACCGTGGGCACCAACGTGGCATCGGACGCGCTGGCCAACCTGGCTTCGGGCGGTGTCACCGGCGGCGCGCTGATCATCGTCGGCGAAGACTACGGCGAAGGTTCCTCGATCATGCAGGAGCGCAGCCACGCGTTTGCGATGAAGTCGCAGATGTGGCTGCTCGATCCGCGCCCCAACCTGCCGTGCATCGTGCAGGCGGTGAAGGACGGCTTCGACTTGTCAGAAGCCTCGAATACACCGGTGATGCTGCAGCTGCGCGTGCGCTCGTGCCACGTACATGGCCAGTTCGTCGCTTCCGACAACCGCCGCTCGAAGTTCTCCATCCAGGACGCGCTCGAGAACCCCACGCGCGACCTCAGCCGTATCGTGCTGCCCCCGGCGAGCTTCGTGCACGAGCACGAGAAGATCAAGCAGCGCTGGCCCGCCGCCGTGAAGTTCATCGAGGAACGCCAGCTCAATGAACTCTTCCAGGGCGAGATGGACGACATCGGCATCGCCGTGCAGGGCGGCAGCTACAACACGCTGATCCGCGCACTGGAGCAGCTCGGCCTGGCCGATGTGTTCGGCGAGTCGAAGATCCCGCTGTACGTGATGAACGTGGCCTACCCGCTGATCGATTCGGAGTGGGAACGCTTCTGCGCGGGCAAGCGCGCGGTGCTGGTGCTGGAAGAAGGCCAGCCCAACTTTATCGAGCAGAACGCCGCCAACATCCTGCGCATGGCCGGTGCCACCGCGGCGCTGCATGGCAAGGACCTGCTGCCGCTGGCTGGCGAGTACAACACTGCGACCGTGCTCAAGGGGCTGCGCGCCTTCCTGGAGCAGTACGGCAAGATCGAACCTCTGCCGGAACCTAAGCCTGCACGTAAGGTGATCCCCCTGGTGCAGGCGCCCGCCGCCACCGTCGACGCCGTGGCAGCCGAAGTGCTGGAACCGCAGAAGCTGGTCGACGAGAGCGTGCATGCGCGCCCGCCCGGCTTCTGCACCGGCTGCCCGGAGCGCCCGATCTTTACCGCGATGAAGCTGGTCGAGCGCGAGATCGGCGAGCACCACGTGAGCGCCGACATCGGTTGCCATTTGTTCTCCATCCTGCCGCCGTTCAACCTGGGCAACACCACCATGGGCTACGGCCTGGGCAGCGCCAGCGCCGCGGCGCTCAACGCGCCCGGCGGCAAGCGCGCCATCTCCGTCATGGGCGACGGCGGCTTCTGGCACAACGGCCTGACCAGCGGCATCGCCAATGCAGTCTTCAACAAGAGCGACAACCTGACCATCGTGGTCGACAACAGCTACACGTCCGCCACCGGCGGGCAGGACATCCTGTCCTCGACCGCGCTGAACGACACGCGCAGCACCGGCCACGCCATCGAGGACGCAGTCAAGGGCGTGGGTGTCAAGTGGGTGCGCACCATCCGCCGCACCTACGACCTGAAGGCGATGAAGGCTACGCTCAAGGAAGCGCTAACCACTGGCGCCAAAGGCCCGAAGGTTCTGATCGCGCAAAGCGAATGCATGCTGAACAAGCAGCGCCGCGAGAAGCCGAAGACGCGCAAGGCGATCGCCGACGGCCAGCGCGTGGTACGGGAGCGCTTTGGCGTGGATTCCGACACCTGCACCGGCGATCACTCGTGCATCCGGCTGTCGGGCTGCCCTTCGCTGACGATCAAGCCCAACCCGGACCCGCTGCGCACCGATCCGGTCGCCTCCGTGCTGGACAGCTGCGTGGGCTGTGGCCTGTGCGGCGAGGTCTCGCACGCGGCGGTGCTGTGCCCGTCCTTTTACCGTGCGCAGATCGTCACCAACCCGACCCGCATCGACAAGCTGCGCCAGCGCCTGCGCGACGGCGTGATCGGCTTCCTGCAGCGCCGCGATGCCGCGCGCCGCACCCGCCTTGCATTCTGAACACCAAGCTTCGAGAGGTTCAATCGTGAACGCACCCAACAACCTCAGCGCCAAGCCGATCAAGGTCGCCATCCTCGCCATGGGCGGCGAAGGCGGCGGCGTGCTCGCCGACTGGATCGTGGATCTGGGCGAGCACAACGGCTACATCGCGCAAACCACGTCGGTGCCCGGCGTGGCGCAGCGCACCGGCGCCACCATCTACTACGTCGAGCTGTTCCCGCGCGACCTGGCCGAGCAGGCCGGCCGTCAGCCGGTGCTGGCGCTGATGCCCACCCCTGGCGATGTCGATGTGGTACTCGCCTCGGAACTGATGGAAGCCGGCCGCGCCGTGCAGCGCGGACTGGTGACGCCGGAGCGCACCACGCTGGTGTCTTCCACCCACCGCGTGTACTCCATCGCGGAGAAATCCGCGATGGGCGATGGCCGCGTCGACAGCAACGAGCTGATCGCCCATGCCGGCAAGGCTGCCAAACGCTTTGTACGCTTCGACATGGCGCAGGCGGCCGAAGCCAGCGGCAGCGTCATCAGCGCCGTGCTGTTCGGCGCGCTGGCGGGCACCGGCGTGCTGCCGTTCAGCCGCGCGCAGTTCGAAGCCACGATCGAGCGCGGCGGCGTGGGCGTGAAGCCCAGCCTGCGCGCTTTTGGCGCGGCGTTCGCCATCGCCGAGGCCGCCGAGACGCCCGCCGCGGAAGCCGCAAAGCCGCTGGGCGAACTCAAGCCGCAGGATCCCAGGGTCGCGCAGTTGCTGCAGCGCGCCCGCGCCGAACAACCGGCCGAGAACTGGCCCGTCGTGGTCGAAGGCGTGCGCCGCATGATCGACTACCAGGACGTAGCCTACGCCGGCCTGTACCTGGATCGGCTGGCTGCCGTGCGGCGGGCCGTCGGCAACGGCGATATCGCGCTGCTGCGCGAAACCGCGCGTCACCTGGCGCTGTGGATGTCGTACGAGGACACCATTCGCGTGGCCGACCTCAAGACCCGCGACTCGCGCTTCGCGCGCGTGCGGGGCGAGGTGCGCGCCGGCGACAAGCAGCTGCTGGCGATCAACGAATTCATGCACCCGCGCCTGGAAGAAATCTGCGAGACGCTCCCGGCCGGACTCGGCCGCTGGCTGATGCAGCCGCATTTCGTGCACCGCCTGGTGCGCCGCTTCACCACCTCGGGCCGCGTGGTCACCACCAGCTCGCTGCGGGGCTACCTGATGCTGTGGGCGGTGTCGCGCCTGCGCGGCATCCGCCGCAGCACGCTGCGCTATGCGCTGGAAACCGAGCGTATCGAAGGCTGGCTGGCCCAGGTGCTGGCCGCCGCGCGCCTCAACCCTGCGCTGGCGCTGGAAGTGGTGCAGTGCCAGCGGCTGGTGAAGGGTTACAGCGACACCCATGTGCGCGGCCTGACCAACTACCAGACCCTGATGAACGCCGTGATGCGCGCGGGTGCCCGCCTGGCCCCGGCCACGCTGCGCGAGCTGCGCGAAGCCGCGCTTGCCGACGAGCACGGCAAGAAGCTGAAGGAAGCCCTCGCCCGCCACGCGCTGGCGTGATCACTCGCAAACCCAGGAACCGCAGACCATGAGCACTACGCATACCTTCCGGCGCCAGCACAAGATCCATTTCTCGGAATGCGACCCGGCCGGCATCGTCTTCTACCCGCAGTACTTCGTGCTGTTCAACGACCTGATCGAACGCTGGGTCGACACCCTGTTGCCGGACGGCTACCACGGCGTGATCGGCGCGCGCCGGCTGGGCATGCCGACCGTGCACCTGGAGGTGGACTTCAAGGCGATCAGCCGCTTTGGCGACCAGGTCTGGCTGGAGCTGGAAGTGGTGCGCCTGGGGGGCAAGTCGATCACGCTGGCCTGGCGCTGCACCGGCGCAGACGGCGAGCTGCGCATGGCGGCCACGCAGACCATCGTGATGACCTCGCTGGACACGCACCTGGCGATCCTGGTGCCCGATGACCTGCGGGCCGCAATCGAACACGGCACTGCGCCCTCAGGCCGGCCTATTCCCGAAACCACCGTCTGAATGCCGACGTACCCGCTGCGGGGGGTGCCGCAGGCTCCGGTAGTAACCAAATTGGAACAGCCATGAACATTGTATGTATCGGCGGTGGCCCCGCCGGCCTGTATTTCGGCCTGTTGATGAAGCTCCAGGATCCCGCCAATAAAGTCGTGGTGGTCGAGCGCAACCGTCCCTATGACACCTTCGGCTGGGGCGTGGTGTTCTCCGACGCCACCATGGACAACCTGCGCGAGGCCGACCCGGTCTCGGCCGAGACCATCGGCGATGCGTTCAACCGCTGGGACGATGTCGAAGTCCACTTCAAGGGCCGCGCGGTGCGCAGCGGCGGCCACGGCTTCATCGGCATCGGCCGCAAGAAGCTGCTGAACATCCTGCAGGCGCGCTGCGAGGAAGTCGGTGTGGAACTGGTATTCGAGAACTACGTCGAGGACGACCAGGCCATTGCGCGCAAGTACAACGCCGACCTGGTGCTGGCTTCCGACGGCCTCAACAGCGTGGTGCGCAAGCGCTATGCCGACACCTTCCGCCCCGACATCGACACGCGCAACTGCCGCTTTGTCTGGCTGGGCACGAAGAAGGTGTTCGACGCCTTCAACTTCATCTTCGTGCCGACCGAGCATGGCTGGTTCCAGGCACACGCCTATCGCTTCGAGGACGGCACCTCGACCTTTATCGTCGAGACCCCGGAAGAAACCTGGAAGGCCGCCGGCATCGACCAGATGAGCCAGGAAGAAGGCATCGCCTACTGCGAGAAGCTGTTCGCCCCGTACCTGGACGGCAACCCGCTGATCAGCAACGCCGGCCACCTGCGCGGCTCGGCGATCTGGATCCAGTTCCCGCGCGTGATCTGCGAGAAGTGGGTGCACTGGAACAACCTGGCCGACGACAGCGGCCTGGAGAAGAAGGTGCCCGTGGTGCTGATGGGCGACGCCGCCCACACCGCGCACTTCTCGATCGGCTCCGGCACCAAGCTGGCGCTGGAAGATGCTATCGAGCTGGCGCGCACCCTGCGCAACACCGAAGGCCCGCTGGAAGATGCACTGAAGCACTACGAAGCCGTGCGCTCGGTGGAAGTGCTCAAGATCCAGAACGCCGCGCGCAACTCGACCGAATGGTTCGAGAACGTCAGGCGCTATGAAGACCTGGAGCCCGAGCAGTTCGCCTACTCGCTGCTGACCCGCTCGCAGCGCATTTCGCACGAGAACCTGCGCGTGCGTGACAAGGCCTGGCTGGAAGGCTACGAGTCATGGCTGGCCGGACGCGCCGGCACGGATGCCACCGCCGTGCCCCCGATGCTGACGCCGTACACCGTGCGCGGCGTGGAACTGAAGAACCGCGTGGTGGTGTCGCCCACCGCCATGTACTCGTGCCAGATGGGCGTGCCGGGCAATTTCCACATGGTGCACCTGGGCAGCCGCGCACTGGGCGGTGCCGGCCTGGTGATGGTTGAAATGACGGCGGTGTCGCCGGACGGCCGCATCACTGAGGGTTGCCCGGGCCTGTGGAATGACGAGCAGGCGGCGGCATTCGCCGGCATCGTCGGCTTCGTGCATGAGCACACCAGCGCGCGCATTGGCGTGCAGATCGGCCACGCCGGCCGCCGCGGCTCGACCCAGCTGGGCTGGGAGCAGATGGACCACCCGCTGGCCGAGGGCAACTGGCCGCTGATCTCTGCCTCCGCGCTGCCTTACCTGCCGGGCGTTTCGCAGACGCCGCGCGCCATGACCCGCGCAGACATGGACCGCGTGCGCGATGACTTCGTTGCCGCCACCCGGCGAGCCGCCGCCGCGGGCTTTGACTGGCTGGAGCTGCAGGCCGGCCACGGCTACCTGCTGTCGAACTTCCTCTCGCCTGTGACCAACCAGCGCAGCGACGAATACGGCGGCTCGCTGGAAAACCGCATGGCCTTCCCGCTGGAAGTGCTGCGCGCGGTGCGCGCGGTCTGGCCGCAGGACAAGCCGGTGTCGGTGCGCATCTCCGCCACTGACTGGGTCGAAGGCGGCAACAGCGCCGACGACGCGGTGGCCATGGCGCGCCTGTTCAAGGAGGCCGGCGCCGACATGATCGACTGCTCTTCCGGCGAAGTCACGCCGGCGCAGAAGCCGGTCTACGGCCGCATGTTCCAGACCCCGTTCGCCGACCGCGTGCGCAACGAGGCAGGGGTGCCGACCATCGCCGTAGGCGCGATCACCGAAGCCGACCACGTCAACGGAATCATCGCCTCGGGCCGCGCCGACCTGTGCGCGCTGTCGCGCCCGTACCTGGCCGATCCGGCCTGGCTGCTGCGCGAGAGCGCGCAACTGGGCTACCGCCGCGTGGAATGGCCCAAGCAGTACCTGTTCGCCAAGGATCAGCTGGAGCGCAGCATCAAGCGCGCGGCGGCCTGACGATGGCTCGCCCCTCTCTCGTCCACGGGAGAGGGAGAAACCAGACCAAAGAGGAAGACGATGTCGAATACCTCCTATGACACCTACCGCGAGAACGTAGCCGGCCGCGCCGACGTGGAAGACACGCCCGAGCTGGTCGCCTACTACAAGGAGCTCGATGCGCTCAAGACCGGCGCGCTCTGGACCGTGGCCAACAAGATCGAGCCGTGGCAGCCGAAGTCAGAATCGGTGCCGGTGCTGTGGCGCTACCGCGACCTGCGTGATCACGTGCTGCGCTCGGTCGACCTGGTAACGCCGGAGAAGGCCGGCCGCCGCGTGATCTACCTGAACAACCCGGGCCGCCAGGACGTTTCGGCAGCAGTGGGCTGGCTCTATTCGGGCCTGCAGGTGATGCATCCCGGCGAAGCCGCCTCGGCACACGCGCACTCGTCGTCGGCGCTGCGCTTCATCATGGAAGGCAGCGGCGCCTACACCATCGTCGACGGCCACAAGATGACGCTGAACGCCAACGACTTCGTGCTCACGCCCAACGGGACCTGGCATGAGCATGGCGTGGCGGCCGAAGGCACCACCTGCATCTGGCAGGACGGCCTGGACATTCCGCTGGTCAACGCCATGGAGGCCGGTTTCTACGCCGTGCACCCGGACCTGCAGCAAGCTGTGACTCACCCGGTCGACGACATGCCGGCGATCTGGGGCGGCAAGGGCCTGCGCCCGCACGAAGGCAACTGGACCAAGCCGTATTCGCCGCTCTACAAGTACGAATGGGCGCCGACCTACGAGGCGCTGGTACGCCACAGCAAGGTCACCGACGGCAGCCCGTTCGACGGCGTGCTGATGCACTACGTCAATCCGGTCACCGGCGGCCCGGTGATGCCGACCATCGGCGCCAGCATGCAGTTGCTGCGTCCTGGCGAAGCCACCCAGGCCCACCGCCACACCGGCAGCTTCATCTACCAGGTAGCCAAGGGCAGTGGCTACTCGGTCATCAACGGCCAGCGCTTCGACTGGACCGAGCGCGACATCTTCTGCGTGCCGTCGTGGGCCTTCCATGAGCACGCGAACGCGTCGGCCAGCGATGACGCCGTGCTGTTCTGCTTCAACGACCTGCCGGTGATGCATTCGCTGGGCCTGTACCGCGAGCAAGCGCTGGCAGAGAACGGTGGGCATCAGGTGGTCCTTTGAACCTCAGCAGTACCCATTTTCCAAATTGTGCAGCCGCACCGCTTGCGGCCTTTTCCGGAGTTATCAAACCATGCGTCTCGTAACCTATCGCGCTGAAGTCGCTGCCGCCGCCCGCCTGGGCGCCATCGTCGACGGCAATGTCGTTGACCTCGCCCGTTTCGGCGCCGCCGTCGGCGTGAGCATTCCCTCCACCATGCTCGAGTTCATCGACCTGGGCCCCGAGGCAGTCCGCTCGACCAGCGCGCTGCTGAACGAATATCGCGGCAGGCTCCCGTTCGGCGTGGCCGTGCCGGCTTCCAACGTCAAGCTGCTGGCGCCGATCCCGCGCCCGCGCAAGAACATCTGGGGCATCGGCCTGAACTACGTCGAGCACGTCGCCGAATCCAGCCGCAGCCTGGACACCTCGAAAGAGCTGCCGAAAGAGCCGGTGATCTTCTCCAAGCCGCCCACCACCGTGATCGGCCCAGGCGATGCCATCGAGCACAACAAGGAAATCACCCAGCAGATGGACTGGGAAGTCGAGCTCGCCGTCATCATCGGCACGCGCGGCAAGGGCGTGAAGGAAGCCGATGCGCTCAACTACGTGTTCGGTTACAGCGTGATGATCGACATCTCGGCGCGCGACTGCCGCCGCGCCGGCCAGTGGATCTACTCCAAGGGCCAGGACACCTATGCCCCGTTCGGCCCGGTCATCGTCACCGCCGACGAGATCCCCGACCCGCACACGCTGGACCTGTCGCTGACCGTCAACGGCGTGACCAAGCAAAGCTCCAATACGCGCCACATGCTGTTCAAGGTGCCGGCGCTGATCGCGGACATCAGCAAGGGCATGGCGCTGGAACCCGGCGACATCATCGCCACCGGCACGCCGGACGGCGTGGGCGCGGGCCGCACCCCGCAGGAGTGGCTGTGGCCGGGCGACACCGTGGTGGCCACGGTGGAAGGCATCGGCGAACTGCGCCACCCGGTGGTGGCTGTCTAAACCCCGTCATCCCCGCGCCAGCGGGGATGACCGCTGCAAGCGAGGCACACATATGCTCAACCTGCCCAAGTTCAAGGCCGCGGCCGTACAGGCTGCTCCCGTCTTCCTCGATGCCGACGCCACGGTCGACAAGGTCTGCCGGCTGATCAGGGAAGCCGCCGACAACGGCGCGAAGCTGGTCGCCTTTCCGGAAGTGTTCGTGGCCGGCTACCCCTACTGGAGCTGGCTGACCAACCCGGTCGACGCCAGCCCCTGGTTCGAGAAGCTGGTCAAGGCTTCCATCGAGATCCCCGGCCCGGAGATCCGCAAGATCGCGCAAGCGGCGCAGGCCAACCACATCAACGTGATCGTTGGCGTGAACGAGCGCAGCCGCACCGGCATCGGCACCCTCTTCAACACGCTGGTGACCATCAGCGACGAAGGCCGCATCCTGGGCCGCCACCGCAAGCTGGTGCCCACCTGGGCCGAGAAGCTGACCTGGGCCAATGGCGACGCCTCGGCGCTGCGCGTGCACCAGACCAGCGTCGGCCCGCTCGGCTCGCTGGCCTGCGGCGAGAACACCAACACGCTGGCGCGCTTCTCGCTGCTGTCGCAGGGCGAGCTGATGCACGTGGCCAGCTACATCGCGCTGCCGGTGGCGCCGGCCGACTACGACATGGCCGAGGCCATCAAGGTGCGCGCCGCCGCCCACTGCTTCGAGGGCAAGGTGTTCACCGCGGTCTCGTGCTCGACCGTATCGGAGGAAATCATCGAGGCCATGAGCCCGCTGAACCCCAAGGCACGCGAACTGCTGTCGCGCCGCAACAGCGCCTTCTCCGGCTTCCTGGGGCCAGATGGCCGCGTGATCGGTGAGCCGCTGATCGACACGGAAGGCATCGTCTACGCCGACATCGACCTGTCGCGCTGCATCCAGCCGCGCCAGATGCACGACATCACCGGCCACTACAACCGCTTCGACATCTTCGACCTGCGTGTCGACCGCCGGCCGCTGCAGCCCGCCCAGTTCCTGGACGGCGCCAGCCAGGCCTTCGACCTCGACGCCGAGGAAGCGGAACTCAACGCATTCGACCTTTCCGAGAGCAAGTAAATGTCTTTTCTGCTGACGCCCCAGAAGCCGCTGCGCATCGGGCAGATCGTACCGTCCTCCAATACCACCATGGAGACGGAAATCCCCGCCATGTTGCGCGAGCGCGAAAAGGACTTCGCCGAGCGCTTCACCTTCCACTCCAGCCGCATGCGCATGAAGAAGGTGGTAAAGGAAGAGCTGGAAGCCATGGACCGCGACAGCGACCGCTGCGCCATCGAACTGTCCGACGCGCGTGTCGACGTGCTGGGCTACGCCTGCCTGGTGGCCATCATGAGCATGGGCAAGGGCTATCACCGCGTCTCCGAGGCGCGCCTGACCCAGCGCACCGTCGACAACGGCAACCCCGCGCCGGTGGTGACCAGCGCCGGCGCACTGGTGGACGGCCTGCACGCCATGGGCGCGAAGCGTGTCTCAGTGGTGTGCCCGTACATGAAGCCGCTGACGAAGATGGTGGTCGACTACATCGAGAGCGAAGGCATCGAGGTCAAGGACTACACCGCGCTGGAGATCCCCGACAACCTGCAGGTCGCCGCGCAGGATCCGGCCAACCTGCTGGAGATCTACAAGCGCATCGACACCAGCGGTGTCGACGCCATCGTGCTGTCGGCCTGCGTGCAGATGCAGTCGCTGCCGTCGATCCAGAAGGTGCAGGACGAGTCGGGCATCCCGACGGTGTCGGCGGCAGTGGCCACCACCTGGCAGATGCTGCGCAAGCTGAACCTGCGCGCCGAGGTCGCCGGCTGCGGTGAGCTGCTGAGCGGCAAGTACTGAGCGCCATTCCACGCTTTCGTCGTCCCTGCTCCCGCGGGGACGACGCTTCGCACATGCACATGGACGACATTCACTTCTACGAGCCCACGCGCGGTCACGGGCTGCGGCACGATCCGCTGGCCGCCATTGTCGGCCCGCGCCCGATCGGCTGGATTTCGACGGTGGACAAGGGCGGGCGCGCCAACCTGGCGCCTTACGCCTTCTTCAACGTCTTCAACTACACACCGCCCGTGGTGGCCTTCTCCAGCGTCGGCTACAAGGACACCGTGCGCAACGTCGAGGACATTGGCGAGTTCGTCTGGAACCTGGTGACGCGCCCGCTGGCCGAGCGCATGAACATGACCAGCGCCGGCGTCGCGCCCGAGGTCGACGAATTCGGCCTGGCGGGCCTGACGCCGGTGCCGTCGCGCCTGGTGTCGGCGCCTCGCGTGCAGGAGAGCCCGGTATCGTTCGAGTGCCGCGCGACCAGGGTCATGCAGCTGAACCAGGCCGACGGCGCCATGCTCGATACCTGGATGGTGCTGGGCGAGGTAGTCGGCGTGCATATCGACCGTGCCTTCCTGCCGGACGGGGTCTATGACACAGCCGCCGCACGCCCCATCCTGCGCGGTGGCGGCCCGGCCGACTACTACGAGGTCAGCAGGTCAACGCTGTTCCAGATGCGCCGGCCGGCCTGAGGCGCGAAGCTGGGCTCAGTTCTGCCCTCAGTTGGCAGGGCGGTGCAGGTGGATCAGCAGCTTCAGCGTGGCGCGCAGCTCGTCGGCCTTCTTCTTGCCGAGCGGCGCCAGCACGTGGTCCTCGTGGGCCCGGGCCTGTGCGATCAGGGTGGAGGTCAGCTTCTGCCCGCGCGGCGTGATGCGCACCAGCGTGATGCGCCGGTCGGTCTCGTGCGGGATGCGCTTGACGTAGCCCTGCGCCTCCATGCGGTCGAGCAGGCGCGTCACGGTGGGCTGCTTGGTCACCGAGATCTGCGCCAGTTCCCCGATGCTGATTGGCTTGCCGCCGGACAGCGTGGACAGGACGCGCCAGTCAGAGATGGTGAAACCATTGGCCTGCACGATCACGTGGAATTCGCCCGAAATCAGCTGGCTGGCCTGGGCCAGCAGGGCCGGGGTGTAGTTGTCGACGAAATCGTCGTCGGCGGTGTCGATGGGCTGGTTCATGCGTTCCGGTAGACGGGAAGCGGCCTCGTCGGCCGCGCGACGGGCAGAACATACCACGGCGGGAGCGTTCGTCCACGGCAAGGCGATTGAAAATGACAGGTGGTTGGCGGCCGCAGGCGTGATCACGCTGGGCCAGTTGGCCGACCGCGTTAACGGCCTCGGCGATGGCTGGACCCGGGCCATCCTCGGCCTTCAGCGCCGGCAAGGCCCGAGCGATCGAGGCGTTCCTCGCGGCGCACGCCACTACGCTGACCCTCTACGTTGGTGGGCACACCGCCGTGCCGGCGACCGCGCTGATGCCGCTTGACAAGCTGTTCGTGCCGCCGGCCTTGGACGGGCAAGATGGCTTCGTCCAGCCCATGGCCGCCTGGATGACATCGTGTAGCCGACTCAGTGTAATGTGCTCCGGAATGACCACGCGTCACCAAACCGGCGGACTCAAGCCGCGCAGCGCAATTCGGAGCTGAAGCACGGCGATCGCCGGCTGAAGATCGGATGACATGCGCGCATTCTATGTGCTCACTCGCCTCTTGGAAGTGGTACGGTCGTTTTCCCCCAATTTGGCGCGGACTCCCATGCTGATCGACGGCACGCCACAGCAGGTAGGGAGAGGTGGCGCCGTTTGTTCGGACAGGGATCCGGAGCTTTTAAGTGGAAGCGCTGGGGCAGTCAGGCTGCCGATTTGAGCGCTGGCAGCGTTGCGAAGTATGCCTCATCCGGGGTCTGGTCCGCCAGACTAGAATGGGGCCGTCGTTGGTTAATGGGATGGACGCCCCCACCCGTCACAGCATCGGCACGTTCTCGGCCGTGTGCGCGAACTCATCGAAGACGCCAGCAATGAGCTGCCAGGCAGCTTCCGGCTGTTGATCGAGCGCCTGCTCGATCACCTCAAGGAACTCGATACCCAGGTCGGCGAGCTCGAGGCCCAGATCAAGGCATCGCACCGCAACAGCGAAGCAAGTCGCAAGCTTGTGAAGATCCCCGGCATCGGCCCGATTACAGCGAGCGCGCTCGTGGCTACGGTCGGGGACGCCAAGAACTCTAAGAACGGCCGGCAACTCGCGGCCTGGATGGGCCTCGTACCCGCCCAGTCGTCCAGCGGAGGCAAGACGACCCTACTCGGCATCAGCGTGGCGACACCTATCTGAGAACCTTGCTCATCCACGGGGCACGATCCGCAGTGACGGCGTTTCGGAGCAAGCCGGATCAGCACAGCAATCCATGGCTGCAGAAGCTCCTGGAGCGACGGAACCTCAACGTCGCTGCCGTCGCTCTGGCGAACAAGAACGCACGAATCGTCTGGGCGCTGCTTGCATGCGACCGGGAGTACGAATCAGGCTTCTCGCCAGCAACGGCCGGCACAGCCGCTTAGCGACGGCAGACCAATACGCATCCAACCAACTTGACCCCGGAGAACTTCCACACCCCCCAAAGATTGCTCAGGCAACACGCAGATTGATGGCAGGACAGGTCAAACCGTGACCGGCAGAGCCCGACTGGTACAACGAACTCCGAGTTCACTTGGTTGATGGGGCGTCGGTCAGCGGATTCCATCAGGGATCGCGGGCATGAGCCCGAACGAAATCCGGATACATGGCTGCAATCTACCTTTTAGCCATCGACCTCGCGCAGCGCTTGGCAAACCGGGGGCGTCCATACAGCCGCTGGCTCTTGCTGAGCCTGGATCGCTTGCCGACCGATCAACAATCGGGCACGTGCTGCTGCGCGACCCCAACCTGCCCGAAGCGATGCTGCCGCAAGACTGGCCCGGCCGCACCGCGCGCGGCTTGTGCCACACCCTGTATGGGGCGCTGCTCGACGTAAGCGAAGCCTACCTGCGGCGCGTGGTGGAAGTGGCGGACGGTTCGCTGCTGGATGCCAACCGGAGCCTGCGCCTGCGCTTTGGGGCCGGCGCGCAGGCGGCCGACGGCAATTAGCCGGGCAGCGGGGTAATCCCGGCTGCGAAACTGCGCAATATGGCTTGCGCCGGGTTTCGCGCAGAATGAACTCGCCAGCTTCAGGAAGTTGCGTAGACGGCTGGTCATGACCCTCACGTGTGCCTTCCGCGTCCGTCCGCCCAGGCGCCCGATTTCGCATTCTTTGCAGAATCCGGATAACGGCAAGAAGGCACCCGCGCCGATACTCACTCCAACGTTCATGACTCAGCCCGCAGCCTTCCGATGCCAGCCATTTTCCGCCCTCTTTCCTTCCGTCCTCCGAAGCTCTGCGCCATCAGTCTTGCCCTGGTACTGGGCCTGGGATTCGTCGGCGCCGCAGGACTTTGGTCCGCCCCCGCGCATGCGCACGGCGCAGCCGCACATATGGTTCCGCTCAGGAAAACCCTGGAGGATTTTGGCGCTACGGTTCGCTGGGACGCGTTCTCAGGTGTCTACACCATCACTCGCAACAGCACGCTGGTGCGAGTCAAGCCAGGCTCGCAGACAGCCCTGGTCAACGGGCAACCCCTGAAGCTGGACGCTCCAGTTGTGACGCGAGGCGGCAAGGACTACGTCTCGGAGCAGTTTATCAACCGGGTGTTTCAGTCCAGCCTGGACAAGACCTTCGTGGTCGAGCGCACACCCAGCCCACTGAATCCCCTGACGGCCGACGAGATCAAGGCCACCGTCGAAATTCTCAAGGCAGCCGGTCGCTACCAGCCAGGCTTTCGGTTCACCGAGATCAGCGTGAAGACGCCACCCAAGGACCAGGTGTGGACCTTCACCCTGACCGGACAGCCGGTGAAAACGCCACGCCAGGCCGAGTTCGTGATCCTGGACGGGCAGCATGTCATCGAGGGCACGGTGGATCTGGCTGCGCGCAGCGTCACCCGCTGGAAGCCAATCGAGGGCGTGCACGGCATGGTGCTGGTCGACGATTTCGCGACCGTGCAGGCGGCCATCGAGTCCAGTCCCGAATTTGCCCAGGTGCTGGCCAAGCGAGGCATCCACGACGTCAAGAAGGTAGTCGGCACGCCGCTGACGGTGGGCTACTTCGACGGCAAGGACGGATTGAGGGAGGATGGCCGGCTCCTCAAGGTGGTGAGCTATCTCGATGTCGGCGACGGCAACCACTGGGCACATCCGATCGAGAACCTTGTGGCTGTGGTCGACCTGCAAAAAAAGCAGGTAATCAAGATCGAGGACCAGGGCGTGGTGCCCGTGCCGTTGAAGCCGACGCCCTATAACGGCAGCGACCGCACCGTTACCCCGCCCCCAAAGCCCCTCGAGATCACCGAGCCCGAAGGGAAGAACTACACCATCACCGGCAACACGCTGCACTGGCGCAACTGGGATTTCCATCTGCGGCTGGATTCGCGCGTCGGCCTGGTGCTGTCGACGGTCACCTACAACGACAAGGGCACTAAGCGCAAGGTCATGTACGAAGGCTCGCTGGGTGGGATGATCGTGCCCTACGGCGACCCGGACACTGGCTGGTACTTCAAGGCCTACCTGGACTCGGGTGAGTACGGCATGGGCACCCTGACCTCGCCGATCCAACCGGGCAAGGACGCCCCCGAGAACGCCGTGCTGCTGGACGCGACGCTGGCTGACTACACTGGCGCACCTGCGAGGATACCCTACGCGATTGCCGTGTTCGAGCGCTATGCCGGCCCCGAGTTCAAGCACCAGGAAATGGGCAAGCCGAACCTGAGCACGGAGCGTCGTGAGTTGGTGGTGCGCTGGATCAGCACCGTGGGCAACTACGACTACATCTTCGACTGGGTCTTCGCCGAGAACGGCACCATCGGCATCAACGCGGGAGCCACCGGCATCGAGGCCGTCAAGGGCGTGAAGTCACGCACCATGCAGGATGCGACTGCGGCCGAAGACACTCGCTACGGCACGCTGATTGACCACAATATCGTCGGCACGACACACCAGCACATCTACAACTTCCGGCTCGACCTGGACGTCGATGGCGAAGCCAACGCGCTCACCGAGATCGCCAATGTCGTGGCTCCCAACACGCGGGGCGGTCCGCGCACCAGCACCATGCAGACGGTGCAACACACGGCGGCGACCGAACAGCAGGCTGCCCAACAGTTCGACCCGTCAAACATTCGTCTGCTGAGCAATCCCGGCAAGACCAACAAGGTTGGCAACCCGGTGTCATATCAGTTGATCCCGTACGCTGGCGGCACGCATCCGATTGCGAAGGGCGCCAACTTCGGCAAGGATGAGTGGATCAGGCACCGCTTGAGCTTCATGGACAAGCAGCTATGGGTCACGCGCCACAACGCGGACGAAAGGTTCCCGGAGGGTAAGTACCCGAACCGGTCGAACAAGGACACCGGCCTGGGAGAGTTCATCCGCGACGACCAGTCCATTGTGAACACCGATAACGTGGTCTGGCTGACCACAGGCACCACCCACGTCGCACGTGCGGAGGAGTGGCCGATCATGCCCACCGAGTGGGTGCATGCGCTGCTCAAGCCCTGGAATTTCTTCGATGAAACGCCAACGCTGGGCCTGAACGAAGCAACAGCGCCTGGCAAGTAACCCTTCCCGACGTCCTCATCCACATCGCTACAGGAACTAACATGCACGGCTCGACGAAACCGGAATCCGCCGGCACCGACATGCATCGCCGCACCTTTCTCAAGCTGGGCGCCGTGACAATGGCAGCGCCCGCGAGCGCCTTCGCTCACTCGGCGGCCGCCCCCATTCCGGCGCCGAAGCCGACCGGGGAGATCACCGGCTGGACCGCGATTCAACTGTCCCAGGCCATCCAGTCGCGCAGCGTCTCCTGTGTCGAGGTAATGACGGCCTACCTTTCACAGATCGACAGGCTGAATCCGAAGGTAAACGCGATCGTCTCGCTGCAGGCGCGTGAGGGCCTGCTGGGGCAGGCGGCCGAGCGCGACGCACAGTTGGCGCGAGGCGAACGCATGGGTTGGATGCACGGCTTTCCCCAGGCGCCAAAGGACTTGGCCAACACCGCGGGAATCGTGACCACACAGGGCTCGCCGATCCTCAGGAACTACGTGCCCAAAACTGACGCGATCGTCGTCGAGCGTCAGCGCCGCAGTGGCTCCATCTTCATCGGCAAGACCAACACGCCCGAGTTCGGGCTGGGCTCGCATACGTACAACACCGTCTTCGGCACCACCGGAAACGCCTTCGACCCAGGCAAGAGCGCCGGCGGCAGCAGCGGTGGCGCTGCGGTGTCCCTGGCGCTGAACATGCTGCCGGTGGCTGACGGAAGCGACATGATGGGCTCGTTGCGCAACCCGGCCGGTTGGAACAACGTCTTCGGCTTTCGTCCGTCCTGGGGCCGCGTGCCCTATGGCCCGACGTCCGAGGTCTTCTACCAGCAATTGGGCTATGAAGGCCCGATGGCGCGCACGGTGGCCGACCTGGCGATGCTGCTGTCGGTGCAGGCGGGATACGACGCTCGCACGCCGTTGTCCCTGGACCAGGACCCGGCTCAATTCACTCGGCCGCTGCAGCGCGATTTCAAGGGCACGCGCATCGGCTGGATGGGCGACTTCAACGGGTACCTGCCCACCGAGCCCGGCGTGATGGCGCTTTGCAAGGATGCTCTGCGGCACTTCACCACGCTGGGCTGCTCCGTGGATGAGGTGCAGCCCGAGTTCGCTCCCGACCGCCTCTGGCGCACCTGGCTCACCTTGCGGGGCTTTCTCATGGCCGGCATCGCAGGCCCGCTCTACGCCAACGAAAAGACGCGGGCGCAGCTCAAGCCTGAAGCGGTGTGGGAAATCGAGAACGGCATGAAGCTGACCAGCGCCGACGTCTGGCGCGCGAGCGTCGACCGCTCCGCGTGGTACCAGGCGCTCAACACCCTGTTCCAGAAGTACGACTACCTCGTGTTGCCGTCGGCGCAAGTGTTCCCATTCGACGCCAGGATCGACTGGCCCAAGTCGATTGCCGGCAAGACCATGGACACCTATCACCGCTGGATGGAGGTGGTGATCGGCGGCACGCTGGCCAGCGTGCCGGTGATCAGCGTCCCGGCAGGGTTCAGCCCTTCCGGGCTGCCGATGGGCCTGCAGATCCTTGGACCCGCGCAGAAGGATTTCGCCGTGTTGCAACTCGCGCATGCCTGGGAACAGGCGACCGGCTACACGAAACGCAAATCACCGCTTCTTGGCTGAGGACGACAGTCCTTGGCGCATCGATCCATCCACTCACATCACCGGCCCGTTCTTTGAGCCGGACGCGGGACTCTACGAGCTACAGGAGCACAGCTATGAAGACATTTCAGAACATCGTGAACGGAACTGGCGTCACATCCGCGCACAGCTTCGAGTCGATGAATCCGGCCACGGGCGAGGTGTTGGGCCTCGTGCCCAAGTCCACCCCGGAGCAGGTGGCCCAGGCCGTGGCAGCGGCCAAGGCGGCGCAGCCCGGATGGGCGGCTCGCCCTGACGCAGAACGCAAGGCGCTCACGATGCGAGTCGCCGAAGTCATCAAGATCAACGCCGAGTACCTGGCCGAATGGGTCACGCGCGAGCAGGGAAAACCACTCGGCGGCGTGGGCCCCGACCAGGTGCCCGGCGCCCGTTTCGAGGTGTGGGGCTGCGAGGTGTGGTCGCAGGTTCCCGCGAGCCTGGACCTGCCCGTGGAAGTGGCCTTCGAAGACGCCACGCGCCTCGATGAAGTCCACCGCAAGCCGTTCGGGGTAGTGGCAGCGATCGCGCCTTGGAACTGGCCGCTTTTGATTGCAGTCTGGCAGATGATCCCCGCGATCCGCGCCGGCAACACGGTGGTGATCAAGCCTTCGGAATACACCAGCATCGGCACGCTTGAGATGGTGCGCTTGATCGCCGAGGTGCTGCCACCGGGCGTCATCAACACCGTCAGCGGAACCGGCGCAGTCGGCGCGCTTCTGGTGGACAACCCGGACGTCGACAAGATCATGTTCACCGGCTCCGGCGCGACCGGTGCGCACATCGCCGCTGCTGCAGCGCGCAACCTCACGCCCACCACCATGGAACTGGGCGGCAACGATGCGGCCATCGTGCTGCCCGACGCAGACCCCAAGGCCATTGCCATGGGCCTGTTCTGGGGCACCTTCCTCAACATGGGACAGACCTGCGCCTGCGCCAAGCGGCTGTACGTTCACGACAGCCTGCACGACGCTGTGGTCGGTGAACTGAAGTCATTGGCGGAAACCATGCCAATGGGTAACGGCATGGACGAAGGCATCGCGATGGGACCGATTCAGAACCGCATGCAATACGACAAGGTCGCGTCGCTGGTCGAGCAGGCACGAGAGGCGGGCGCCACCATCGTCTGCGGCGGCAAGCCGCGAGGCGGACCGGGCTACTTCTATCCGGTAACCCTGGTCACCGACATCGCCGACGGCGCGAGCCTGGTGGACCAGGAGCAGTTCGGTCCTGTGCTGCCGATCATCCGCTACACCGACGTCGAGGCGGCCATTGCAAGCGCCAACCGGCTCGACGCGGGGCTCGGAGCGTCTGTCTGGTCCACCGATCTCGAGCAGGCCAAAGCGGTCGCGAGCCGCATCCAGGCGGGCACCGTCTGGATCAACCAGCATGGCGCCATCCATCCGATGGTGCCGTTCGGCGGGGTGAAAGGTTCGGGCTGGGGCGTCGAATTCGGGGTCGATGGACTGAAAGCGGTGACGCAGCCGCAGGTCATCAGCATCAAGAAGTAGCCGATGGCGCGGCACCCGACCCTGGGGCGCCGCGGCTTCCCGCCGTTCATGCCGGCGACGCACCTCGGGCACGTCGCAGGGTGTCGGAAGGCAACTCTGCAAATTGACGCTTGTAGTCGGCGGAGAAGTGGCCGAAATGCCAGAAGCCCCAGCGTGCGGCGACATCATAGATGCTTATGAAGGGATCGCGGACGCTGCGCAACTCTCGCCGCACCGCGTTCAGCCGGACAGCCTTGACGTAGCGGGCCGGGCTCATCCCGAGCACGTCCTGGAAGCAATAGCCCAGCTTGCGGGCGCTGGCACCAATCCTGTTGCACACCTCCAGCAGCGTCGGTGGCTCTTCGGGGTTGGCGAGCATCAGCTCGCAGGCTCGATCGACGAGGCGCTTTTGTGCGTAGGCGCCGTGAACTTCGTCGGATCGCTCCGCATCGGCCATGGCCTGGACGAGATGCAATATGAGACCGTCGCGAATGTCCCGCTGCACGATGGGGTCGTGAAAGGTGGCCGGTCTGTCGATCGCCAACTCGACGACCGACATCAGCATGGTGCGAAATGAGGGCAGCGACGTCTGGGGTGCTTTGATGTCGGGCAACGAGCCGGCGTCGAGCACGCGGCTCAGTTCCGGCATCGACGAGGCTGCGCTACGCACAAGGTCTGCGTCGATGACCAGGCCGGCGAGCGTGCAGTTTGCCGGTGTGCAGACGTCGAGCTCGGCCGAGTGGACCGCGATCAGCGAGCCGGTGCCGCCCCGCTTGCCGTTGATACGGATCGCGTCGTCGCCCGAAAGCAGCGTGGCGACCCCCAAAGTGTTCTGACCAAGGTGGCCCCGTTGGCGTACTTGCCGGGTAGTCGTTTCGACAAACACCTGCAGACCCGGCCAACGTATGTCGGTGAAGTTTCCGTCGAAGCGGCCACGGTCCAGTTGGTCATAGTGCAGGTTCCAGTCAATCAACTGCTTGGTATGGGCATCGATGTCGGTTGCCGCGCTGCGGCGAACCCGGACCGGTTCGGCGTGATGAATGGGGCGCATCGGAGCAGTGACAGATGTCATGACACGTCAGCCTTGCAAACCATGGAGTTGAGGGTTCGAGCGGCCGCCGTGCCGTTTGACAACCGAAGGCCAGGCCCGCGCCGGCGGCCACGACATATATTCGCCCGACCGGTCGGTCTATAATAGAAGTTAAGTTTGCGTCAGTGCAAGCATGTCAGCTAAGGGGAAACCCTGTTGCACCTGTTGGCCGATCAGTTCGGCGCACCCTAAGCATGGCCCTCCGTGTGCCAGCTTCGCAAGGGCGGAAACGGTGGGCAAGCGTACCAATCAGCAAAGAGAGGGCCGTGCGGCGCGAAACGGCGGCTCACTAAGTCAGTGTTACAGAACGTCTTTTTAAGTCTGACCGTATCAATCTGCAGCAAAAGGACTACAAGGGCTTCCCCGTTGGCGCAAGACGTCAATTGAGGTCTGTTGTGTGCCGACTGCCGTGCCGCGGTTATGTGGAGGAGGTGAAGGACTGCAGTACTACAAACGGTCATGTTGGGCCGCAGGCCCGGACCCTGATGTAAGACGCGCGCGAGGGTTCCGTTC
Source organism: Cupriavidus sp. GW823-FHT06D04 (assembly GCF_058795055.1). Classification (NCBI taxonomy): domain Bacteria; kingdom Pseudomonadati; phylum Pseudomonadota; class Betaproteobacteria; order Burkholderiales; family Burkholderiaceae; genus Cupriavidus; species Cupriavidus sp. GW823-FHT06D04. The sequence continues at coordinate 25,008 of NZ_JBXAHL010000048.1, forward strand.
GATTATCGGGCTTGGCGTCCCCCAACTTTTGCCAGGTATGCCTCGCGCGTGTCCAACCCGCTTCACATCATCGCTGGCAGTGCAAAGTGATCTAGCTGCTCATGAGTTCCGCTTCAACTTTACAAAAGGTGATCGCGCTATCTGCGCTCACGTAAGTGTCGTTGCAGGTTTGAAGGCATCACCGTATTTCAGCACGGCCCAGGCCATTCTCGCGTTCTTGGCTGCAATGGCGATGGACGCGCGCCAGTAGCCGCCGCGCTCTATCAGGTCTCGGACCCAGCGACTATATCGATCCGGCTTGTCGCCCACGTTTGCTATCACCGCGCGAGCCCCCAGTACCAGCAGCGTGCGAAGATAGGAATCTCCCGCTCTGGTGATGCTGCCCAGGCGTTGTTTGCCTCCGCTGCTGTGCTGTCCTGGCGTCAACCCTAGCCAAGCTGCCACCTGGCGACCATTTCTGAAGTCGTGTCCTGCGCCAATGCTGGCGGCCAGCGCACTGGCCGTAGTCGGCCCGATGCCGCGCAACTGCATCAGGCGCTTGCTGCGTTCGTCATCACGCGCAATCTCGCTGATAGCACGATCGTATTCGTCCAGCTTCTCCTCCAGCCTGCCGGCATGGTCCAGCAGGTCTCGAATGCATCGATTCGCCCAGCCAGGTAAGGATTCCAGGTGGATCCCTATCTCCTTGCGCAGTCGCTCCGGCTTTTGCGGCAGTACCACGCCGAATTCGGCCAGCAAGCCGCGCAGGCGGTTGTAAGTCGCGGTACGCTCTTCGACGAATCCCTGTCGGGTTCGATGCAAGCTCAGGGTCGCTTGCTGCTGCTCATCTTTGACTGGCACAAAGCGCATGCTGGGCCGGGTCACCGTCTCACAGATGGCCGCCGCGTCGGCCGCGTCATTTTTGCCGCGTTTGCCGGACATCCGGTAAGGTGCCACCAGTCTCGGCGACATCAGCTTGACCGTGTGACCGTGCTGGCGAAACAACCGCGCCCAATGATGCGCGCCAGAGCAGGCTTCCATGCCGATCAGACAGGGCGGCAACTGCGCAATCAGTGGCACCAGTTGATCGCGTGAGACCTTCGGCTTGACCAGCACAGCCTTGCCGGCTTGGTCGACGCCATGAATGGCAAACACGTTCTTGGCAAGGTCAATTCCAACGGTAACGATAGTCATGGACTTCCCCTTCGCTGGTTGTGTTGCTGCCATCATGGCACTTCGGTGCCACCTGGCGGCTTCCGCCGCAACCTCGGGACGGCGAAGTCCTTTCCATTCGATTACCCCATTGATGGGAACATCGTCGTTGCCCGCGATGGCGCAGTCTCGTCTCGGCGTGCCCTAGTGGGAACGCACGGCGTTGGTGATTGCACCTGCGCACTCGCGAACCATCGGGCCTAGCTTGCCAAGCACCTCATCACGGGTCCAACGGCTGCTCGGCGCCACGACATGTACCGCCGCGATAGCGCGTCCATTCTTGTTGCAAACCGGCGCGCCAACGTTCATATGCCCGAGGTAATACTCCTCAAAATTCATCGAGAATCCGCGCACTCGACCTTCCAGCACGTTGGCAAAGATTTGCTCCGGATCGGTCAGCGTATTCGGCGTCAGCGGCTTTAGCTCCGACTGCTGCAGCAGGGCACGAACCTCTTCATCCGGCAGCCCCGCCAAATAAGCGCGGCCAGCATCTCCCGATATCGGCGTCTTGGATGCGCTGCGAGCTGCCGGCATCGACTTTGCACGGATTGACGACTTTGCCCACGGGTCCACAGTTGCCACCAACGCGGTTCTTGAGAGGAAGGGTGGAAAGGTCGCCTTTATTGCGACCGAAGGTTTTCGCGACATCCTCTTTCTGCAGCGCCACGACCGCAAGCAGATCTACGACCTCTTCTACAAGAAACCGGCGCCACCGGTTAAGTGTCGCGATTGCTTCGAAGCGCGCGAGCGTATACTGGCCGATGGGAGTGTGGAACTCGCATTGGATGAAGAACAATTCCGCGCCGATGTCCTGCCCAAGCTCGAAGCCGGAGCTTTCGACGCTGTGGCCATCTGCCTGCTCAACGCATACCGTAGTCCGGACCACGAACGGCGCCTCGCTGACATGATTCGGTCTGCCCTGCCGGGGGTCGTTATGACGTGCTCCCATCAGGTTGCCTGCGAATTCCGCGAATATGAACGTGCCAGCACCGCGACGCTGTCCGCATTTGTGCAGCCGGTTATCGCGGGTTACCTTGGGCGTTTTACGGAAGCGCTGACTCGTGAAGCGTTTCGTGGTCGCTTTTCGGTGATGCAATCCAACGGGGGGCGGCTGCCTGCTGACGCAATACGCGAGAATGCGATCAGCGCGCTGTTCTCGGGGCCCGCCTCAGGCGTGGTCGGATCTGTACGCCAGGTCATTCGATCCGGCTTCCAGAACGTCATCACCTTCGACATGGGGGGGCACCAGTTCTGATGTGTGTCTGGTCCAAGACGGTAAACCGACCTTGGCTCCGGAATCCGAAATCGACGGGCTACCTGTGCGCACTCCGGTCCTGGACATCATCACGGTGGGCGCCGGCGGCGGAAGCCTGATCTGGATTGACGACGGTGGCATGCTGCGGGTTGGCCCCGAGAGCGCTGGTGCGCAACCGGGACCTGCCTGCTATGGGCGAGGTGGCAACTTGCCTACCATCACTGACGCCCACGTCGTGCTCGGTACGGTTCGTCCCGAAGCCTTCCTCGGCGGTCAAATGAAGCTCGATGTCGCCGCGGCACACCAGGCCTTTGATTCGCTGTCCGCGTATTTCGGCCTTCCGGTAGAGGCGGTCGCTTACAACGCCGTGCGCCTTGCCAACGCCAACATCGTCGCGCCATCCAGCTCGTGTCGACGCAGCGTGGGCGCGATCCCCGAGACCATGTTCTGGTGCCCTTTGGTGGTGCCGGACCGATGCAGGCCGCGCAGATCGCTGAAGAACTTGGCATCGCCACGGTCGTTGCACCGCCCAACCCCGGCGTCACCTCAGCACATGGCTTGCTCGCCTCCGATTTCATCAAGTATGAAACGCTAACTCACCGTGTTCAGGTCGACGACCAGACATGCGGCCAGTTGCGCGCGCTTCGCCGCTATGCAGCAGGACCTGGAAGCACAGTTTCGCCAAATGGCTTTCGATGAGCCACTGGCTTTCAGTTTCACGCTTGAGATGCGCTACGTCGGACAGGCGTTCGAAGTGCCGCTCGAACACGATGCTCCAGCTCTGTCGGCTCTGGACCGTCAGAGCCTCGAGGCTGGCTTCATCGATGCTCACCATCGCATCTATTTCCACAGCGACAAGTCCGGCAGACCGATCGAAGTCGTCGCCCTGCGAGTCGGTGCGACGCTGGCCACGCCGCATTTTTCCGCTGCATCCGGCACAACCAGCAGCCTGCTGGCCGCTCCGGGCGAGCCTGCCCTGTATGACGGCAAAGCATGGGCGCCGTGCCGGCGCCGTACTGTCGCGGGCTTAGTGCTGATGGGACCACAGTGCCGGGACCAGCAGTCCTGGAGGACTACACCACCACCGTTCTCGTGCCGGCAGGCTGGGCAGCCAGCGTCGATTCCCAATCCAACCTGATTCTTTCCAAGGAAGCATGAGCATGCCGGTCAATCCTTTCGACAACGCCATCATCAGCCAAAGCATCCTTGCCGCAGCTCGTGAGATGGGCGTAAAGTTGATCCGTTCCGCCTATTCGATCATCCTGCGTGAGGCCAGCGATGGATCAGCGGCGATCGCGAATGTGCATGGCGATATCGTGGCACAAGCTGAGCTCATCCCCATCCAGCTCGGTCCTATTGGCATCACGCTGAAGCAATGCCTGGAACGTTATTCGGTCGAAATGATCGGCCCGGACGACTTCGTGATCACCAACGACCCATACTCAGGCGGCCAGCACCTGCCTGACGTCTATATCTTCTGTCCGATTTTCTACGGCGGAAAGCTGATCGGGTTCTCTGCCAGTGTCGCCCACCAGATTGACTTCGGCGGCGGCGCACCAGGCCTCGATCCGGGCGCCACCGACATTTATCAGGAAGGGCTGCGCCTGCCCTCCACCCTTTGGTCTCGAACCCGCGACTGGGATGACGGGCCGCTCGAACAACTGGTGCGCGCCAATATCCGTATGCCAGACCTGACTATCGGTGACATGAACGCCATGTTTGCCGCTAACGCAATCGCTGCGGCGCGGCTTGTGCAACTGTGCGAAAAATATGGCGATGGCGCGGTGACCGAGGTCATGGCAGAAATAGTCAACTATTCAAAACGGCGTTTCCGCGCCGCAATTGGCCAATTGCCGGACGGTGTCTATTACGGTGAGGACGTAATCGACGACGACGGGGTGACCGATGAGCCTCTGGTAATCAAAGTCAAGGTCGCCGTGAAGGGTGAGTCTATCGATAATCGACTTCGCAGGCAGCAGCCCGCAGGTTCGACGCAACTTGAATTCGCCATTCTCGTGCACGGTGTCGGCCGCAGTCACCTGTGTCAAGTCTGTGCTGACCTCTCCGGACATTCCTTTCAACGATGGCATCCTGCGCGCGGTTCGGATCACGGCGCCCTACGGTTCGATCCTAAACCCCGGCCCCCCCTTCTCCTGTGCGCGCGCGTCCGGAAGCGAACTATCGAATCTACAACGCCATCATGCGGGCGTTGTCGTCCGTCGCTCCGGAAAAGGTCATCGCGACAGGCTTCGACACCTTGACCGCAACCTGCTTCTCCCTGCAGCGCCATGAGGGCTACAGCGTCTACCTGGAGATCTTCGGCGGCGGCTATGGCGGATCCCAGCACGGCGACGGGTGTGATGCCGTGGACTCCCTGCTGTCGAACTGCGCCAACACGCCGGCTGAAGCTCTGGATATGGAGTACGACTTCTCCGGCTGGAGCGTTACGCACTGGAGCCAGACTCTTTCGGAGCCCGCAAGTACCGCGGCGGTGCCGGCTTCAGCCGCGAGTATTCCGTGCTCAAGGATGGCGTCGTTTTCGCCATCTATGCCGATCGCCATCGCTATGCCCCGCAAGGCTTGTTTGGTGGCAACGACTACAGAAAGGCTCGCTTCGAAATCCATGGTCACGCTCAATCGTGGCGACCGGGTCAAGGTCTACATGGGCGGTGGCGGCGGCTATGGCGATGAGGCCGAGCGCGATCCGGCACACATCAAAGCCGACATCGACGACGGCATGGTCGCAACCGCGCACTGAACCCGCGAATCCACGGAGGAAATCATGAACAAAGGTTTGAGCAACACAATTCGCCTGTCCGCAGTCGCACTGACGGCGATGCTTTCCGCAACCGGGGTGCAGGCTGAGATCTCCGACGGAGCTGTCAGGATCGGCTTGCTTACAGACATGAGCGGCTCATTTTCGCAGTTTTCCGGTCAAGGTTCGGTAGTGGCCGCACAAATGGCCATCGACGACTGCCTCGCCCGGGAATGCAAGGGCATGAAGGTCGAGTTGCTGTCCGCCGACCACCAGAACAAGACGGACATCGCGCTAGCCAAGGCCAGGGAGTGGGCCGATGTCAATAAGGTGGATGCCTATGCAGACATGGTGAACTCCGCAGTGGCGCTGGCGATGCAGAATCTTGCCGTACAGAAGAAGAAAGCAGCCTTGTTCGCCGGCGGTCCCCTTCGCATCTCGAACGAGGACTGCCAGCCAGAATATGCGGTGCAATGGATGTGGGACACCTATTCGCAGACCGCCGCGGCAATCAAAGGCCTGGCCAAGCCCAAACAGGGTTGGTACTTCGGTACTTCATTACGGTCGACTATGCATACGGCAATGCAGCCGTTGCCGAGGCGCGAAAGCAACTCGAGGCAATCGGTGCCTATACCGTAGGCGTAGGCGAATCAAAGCATCCACTAATCTAAAGGACGGAGATTCCTTCTGCAAGAGGGGCACGTCCGCCCCCGGCTTCTGAGGAAGCTTCATTCACGGCGGCTTTACCGGCCGCTGTGGCAAATGCCTGTTCCATGCTAAACAGTCCCGTACGCAGGATATTCTTTGCTGCGTTGGCATCGCGCTCGTGTGAGGTTTGACACACCGGGCAGGTCGACTCCCTGATGCTGAGAGCCTCCTGCCCGGTGGGACCTGTTCGTAATTTGCAGCACGAACAGGTTTGCGTGGAATAGCGTTCATCAACCTCCTCGAACCACACGCCCGCGCTATCGCATTTGTACTGGAGCATGGTGCGGAACGCGCTCCAGCCCGCATCCAACACAGACTTGGCCATGTTGGTCTGGGCGAGCTCAGAGGCGTTCACGTTGCCAATGAAGACGGCACCGTACTGCCGTACGAGTGCCGTGGATTGCTTGTGAAGAAAGTCTTTTCTGCAGTTCTTGATTTTCGCATGCAGAGAAGTGACGCGCTGCTTCTTGCGTGCCCGCTGCGCCTTGCCCAGCGCCTCCTCATACCGACGGTAGAACCGCTGTTCGATTACATGCCCAACGCTTGTCGCGGCGAAGTCCTTCAGCCCCAAGTCGATCCCGACCGACGTGCGGCCTTCCGAGCGCGTAGCGACGGACACCTTGATGGTCACGTTCAGGTACCAGCGCCCACGCGCATCTTCACTGAAGTTGCCGGCCCGCAAGTCGTATCCCGACATACCGTAACTGTCCCACAGGGACAACCAGCGGCCGTTGAAGCGCACCTGGCCGTGCCCATACTTCAGCGCTCCGGTTTTGAACGGAACCCAGCCCAGGCTGCGGCGCGCCGCCGCTGGCGCGCCAACGCAGCTTGACCTTCTTGAACTGCTTTCGGCGACGACAATACTCCTGACCGATCTCCTGCACCGTGTGGCTATGCGGGCCCAGACCCGCCTTTGTCGCGCTGTCGGTGTACTTCTGCAACTCATAGGCCCCGATAAAGCGCCGCTCACGCTCGAACACGCGCGCTGAAAGCTCATTTGCGTAATTCCACACGAAGTTCACCTCCCGTGCCTGCGCGCGAAGCCAGGCAGCATGTTTGTCTTTGATGCGCAAGCGCAGGACGCGAGTGACAGTCGGGGGTATGAGAGGTGGCTAACATTCCGAGTCTAGGACTTGAGTCTAGGACTCGGTTTTAGCCTTCCCCATAGCCGACCCTGCGCCGCTTACCCCGCCCTGAAGAGACGGGGCTTGCGCGGCAGCACTAATGGGTCACATGTTGCATGCTCTGTCTCTCCAGTCTTCGTGTGACCTCCACGACGCGGGAGGACAACATACTCTTGGAGAATCAACGTCTGACATCGGGTAACTTTAATACAATTGTTAATACATTTAAGGCATATAGATATGCATTTTCTTGGGAAGTTTATATAAGCACGCAAATGGTGCATGAGCACCCAATCGCGCCAGAGTTTGAGAAGGGCTGGAAGCGATTTGCGGCGACCAAGTCAGCCTTTGGGAGTCGACGACCCCGTAGTCCTATGTGAGGATCCGAGGGGCATACTGGTACCGAGCAGTTAATCGTGCCGGTATGCCGGTCGATTTCACGCTCAGTCCGAGGCGGGATGTGCCCGGGAACCGCTCACCGCGCCCAATTCGGCTGCAGGCGGGAACACATGCCAGGAGCCGTCGTCGTGCCGGAAAAAGAAAATGGCAAGCGAACCTGTCGGGCACTCGGCCTCAACACAAACATAGCGTCTCTGATTCGAGCGCGTGCGACTGAATTCGATGACTCGGCACGGGATCCCGGTGGTTGGGCCGAACCATTTTTCGACCAACCGACGTAGGGGCCGCCCGCCGGCTTTCGTCATCCTCTCGCTAGTTGCCATCTGAATGTCCGTACACTATGGTCAGCGCCGCTGACGCTTATACTGGTTGGACCTCGCGAAATGAATCCACTGGCATGTACGCGTATGCGTAGACAAGCGCGCGAGTCCGTTCATAGACTTGGGTGCGTTACCTGGCGCCAGAAAAGATGCAAAAATGACAGCAGCCGCGCGCCGCAAGCTGATGCTCGTGCGCGCGATGACTGTCCAGCCCCGGCCCGTGTTATTGGCGCACAGCCGTCGGACTTGGCCCAACGTCTGCCGCGTTATGTACCCCGGCGTGCTTGGCCCGATGGTCTACCGAAGCGGAGCGCTGGTGGTTAATCAGCGCAATCGCAGCAAGCGCGACGATCGCCGGCACCGCCATCGCGAGGAAGTTATGCTGCAGCGGCAGCTTCATTGCCACCAGCACGCCGATGACGATCGGCGCCAGGATCGCGCCGCTTCGCCCCACGCCCGAGGCCCAGCCGATCCCAGTCGAGCGCACCGCCATCGGATAGAACTGCCCGACGTAGGCATATGCAAGAATCTGAGTGCCGATCGTGGTCGCGCCGGCCATGCCGACCAGGAAGTACAGCACGCCAGTGGGAACCTTGTAGCCCAGCAGCGAAATCGACACCGCCGCCAATGCGAAGAACACCATCAGCACGTGCTTGATATGAAAGCGGTCGGCCAGCCAGCCGCCACCGATCGCGCCGATCATGGCGCCGAAGTTTAGTACCAGCACGAAGGTGAGCGCAGAACCGAGGCTGTACCCGGCGCTCGCCATCAGCTTGGCCAGCCATGAGCTCAGCGCATAGACCATGAACAGGCACATGAAGAAGGCAACCCAGAACATGATCGTGCTGAAGCCGCGGCCCTCGTGGAACAGGTGCCGGATCGGCGCATTGTTGGCCTTGTCGACAGCGGGCAACACGAACTCGTCTTCCGCCTGCGGCCGGGAACCGCCTTCGAGCTTCGCCACCGTGCCGCGCAGTTCGTCGAGCCGGCCGGCCTTGATCAGGAACGGCATCGACTCCGGCAGCGAGCGCACGATCAACGGGATCAGCACCACTGGCAGACCCGCCGCGATGAAAACCGATTGCCAGCCATACGACTCGATCAGTCCCTTGCCCAGAACCGCAGCCAGCATGCCGCCCACGGCGTAGCCGCTGAACATCAGCGTGACCATGGTGCTGCGCATGCGCTTGGGCGAGAACTCCGTCATCTGCGCCACCACGTTGGGCATCACCCCGCCGATACCCAGGCCTGCAAGGAAGCGGGTCACACTAAACGTCACCGGATCGCTAGTGAAGCCGGCCGCGGCAGTGAACACGCTGAACAAGCCGACGCAGATGGCGATGGCCTTGCGGCGGCCGATCCGGTCTGCGACGGTTCCAAGGAAGACAGCGCCGATCATCATCCCGAATAGCGCGGAGCTCATCATGAAGCCGGCACTGGTCGGATCGACGCCCATCTCTTTCATGATTGACGGCATCGCGATGCCCGCCACAGCCAAGTCATAGCCGTCGAACACAATAGTCAGTGCACACCAGAAAAGCACCAGGCCATGAAAACCATTGAAGCGGGCATCGTCGGCCAGCTTGTGAACATCAATCTGACGCATTGTTTGTCTCCTTGGCGCTTTACGCACCTATCAGTTGACCCGGCGGGTAGCGTCAGCTAACAGGGTTGTTGGAGTGACGTCTGCCAGTGTCTGGCGACAGCATAGGACCGTGTCTGCAGCACGTCTGTCCCAGTCATTACAATTCGGCCTCGGAGTTTCCCTAGGCAACCCGATGCTTCCCGTGGTCGGAGCGTAGTGACAGGATGAGGAAGGTAGAACGGAACTTCCGCACCCTGGGTTCAATGAGATATGCACGCTGGGTCGGTCTATACGCCTGCCGGCTGCGCATGCATATCGGAGATGCGGCCTTTGCCCACGACCCTTGCGATCAGATCGGCTGCGGCCATTACCTTGCTGAGTTCGACGCCAGTTTCGATTCCCAGGGCGTGCAGCCGCTGTAGCAGTGCTTCCGTCGCCACGTTGCCCGTCGCGCCCCTGGCATAAGGACAGCCGCCAAGCCCCGCCACCGAGGCGTGGAAGATCCGGATGCCGACCTCGAGGCTGGCTTCAACATTCTCCAGTGCATGACCGTAGGTGTCGTGGAAGTGTCCGGAGAGCTGCGCCAGCGGGAACTCAGCCGCAGCGGCGCGCATGACTTCCTTTACCTTTTCGGGCGTGCCTACGCCGATGGTGTCGGCAATATCGATCTCGTCGCAACCCAACTCGCGCATGCGGCGCACCACATCCACCACCGCATCGACGGGGACTTCGCCTTGGTAGGGACAGCCCAGCGCGCACGACACGCTCGCGCGCAGCCGCACGCCGTTCTCCTTCGCCGCGGCGGCTACGGGCGCGAATCGAGCCATCGACTCGGCGATCGAGCAGTTGATGTTCTTCTGCGAGAATGCCTCGCTGGCCGCGCCAAAGATCACCACCTCGTCGGCGCCCGCCGCAAGTGCGCCCTCTATACCCTTCATGTTCGGCGTCAGCGCCGAATACACGGTCCCGGGCCGGCGCCGGATGCCGGCCATCACCTGCGCACCATCGGCCATCTGCGGCACCCATTTGGGCGAGACGAACGATGCCACTTCGATATTGGGGAAACCCGCATCCGTAAGCAGGTCGACCAGGGCAATCTTCACCTCGGTCGGCACTAGCAGCTTCTCGTTCTGCAGGCCGTCGCGTGGACCGACCTCGACGACCTTCACTTTCTCCGCATGCATGTTCTGCCTCCCCGTCTGTCAGGCACCGAACGCCAGCAGTTGCGCGCCCTCGGTCACTTGTTCGCCCACACCGTATAACACCTCGCTGACTACGCCATCGGCCGGAGCGCTGATGGTGTGCTCCATCTTCATCGCTTCCATTACCAGCAGCGGCGCGCCGCGCGTTACCTTGCTGCCAGCCTCAACCATCACGGCAATGACCTTTCCGGGCATTGGCGCAGTCAGCTTGCCGCGCTCACCTTCGGATTCGCCGGCGTGGGCCAACGGGTCGAGCCAGGTCAGCGAGACGTGGCGGCCGGCGTTGAAGACATGGATTTCGTCGCCTTCCGTATGCACCTGCCCGTGCGCGCGGCGCGTCCCCAGGTCGACGCGGATGTCGTCAGCCTGGCTGGTGCAGGTAAAGGGCACGGTCTGGTCGCCGTAGACCAGCGTGCTGCCGCGCTCGTTGCTGCCCAACGTGACATCCAGCACCTGATCGCCGTGGGCAAACTGCAGCGTGCGCGATGCACCGCCGTTCAGCCGCCACGCGCCGCCATGGGTCCACGGCGAATGCTGGTCGGCGGCGTCGATGCGGCGCTCGCGCTTCTCGCGCTCGAGCAGCGCAGCCACAGCCAGCGCGATGAGCTCCATCCCAACCGGCGCCGGCGGCGGGAACAAGACCTTCTCGTTGCGCTCGATCAGCCCGGTGTCGAGGTCCGCCGTGCGGAACGCCTGGGACGACACCAGCCGCTGCAGGAAAGCCACGTTGGTCGACAGCCCCACCACGTGGTAGGCCGCCAGCGCCTGGCGCATGCGCGCCAGCGCCTCGTCGCGGTCCTTGCCCCAGACGATCAGCTTGGCGATCATCGGATCGTAGAACGGGCTGATGGTGTCGCCCTCGCGCACGCCGGCATCGATGCGGATACCCGCCGGGCCGTGCGCATCCTCACCGCGCATGAACTGCACCGCCGGCGGCGTGCGCAGGAAGCGCAGCGTGCCGGTGGACGGCAGGAACTGCTTGTCGGGGTTCTCGGCGTAGATACGCGCTTCCAGCGCATGGCCGTCGATGCGCAGCTGGTCCTGCGTGAGCGGCAGCGCTTCACCGGCGGCGACGCGCAGCTGCCATTCGACCAGGTCCTGCCCGGTGATCATCTCGGTGACGGGGTGCTCCACCTGCAGGCGCGTGTTCATCTCCATGAAGTAGAACGAGCCGTCCTGGTTGGCGATGAACTCGACCGTGCCGGCGCCGACATAGCCGACCGCCTTGGCCGCGGCCACCGCCGCTTCGCCCATGGCACGGCGGCGCTCCTCGGTCATGCCCGGTGCGGGGGCTTCTTCCAGCACCTTCTGGTGGCGGCGCTGCACCGAGCAGTCGCGCTCGAACAGGTAGACACAGTTGCCGTGGGTATCGGCAAACACCTGGATTTCGATATGGCGGGGGCGCGTCAGGTACTTCTCCACCAGCACCTTGTCATCGCCAAAGCTGGCGCTGGCCTCGCGCCTGACCGAGGCCAGCGCGGCCTCGAAGGCATCGCCCGACTCGACCACGCGCATGCCCTTGCCGCCGCCGCCCGCGCTGGCCTTGAGCAGCACCGGGTAGCCGATGCGGTCGGCCTCGCGGCGCAGCAGCGCCGGATCCTGGTCCTCGCCGTGGTAGCCTGGCACCAGCGGCACCGCGGCCTTCTCCATCAGCTGCTTGGCCGCGCTCTTGCTGCCCATCGCGTTGATGGCCGACGCCGGCGGGCCGATAAAGACCAGCCCCGCCGCGGCGCAGGCCTCGGCAAAGGCCTCGTTCTCGGACAGGAAGCCATAGCCCGGGTGGATGGCCTGGGCGCCGGTCTCCTTCGCCATCTCGATGATGTGGTCCGCGCGCAGGTAGCTGTCGCGCGCGGCCGCGCCGCCGATATGCACGGCCTCGTCGCAGAAGGCGACATGGCGTGCGTCGGCGTCGGCATCCGAGTACACCGCGACGGTGCGGATGCCGAGCCGGCGGCAGGTGGCGGCGACGCGGCAGGCGATTTCACCGCGGTTGGCGATCAGGATCTTGTTGAACATGGCTCCTCCTAGTATTTCGACAGGACGACGGCCAGCACACTGACATTCTCTCTGGAGGTTGCCTCAGAATGACGCGAAGCGGTTCTAGCTAAGCATGCGGTCGCAGATAGTACAACTGGTACGGCAAGGCCGCGCAACAACGCCGAATCGTTCTGAGTCGACCTCCTATCCCGCGTAGCCCTCTGCGCGGATATCGAGGCGGGCCAACAGGGCGCGATCGCGGTCGGCCTGCGGGTTGCCGGTGGTCAGCAGCTTTTCGCCGTAAAAAATGGAATTGGCGCCGGCCATGAAGCACAGCGCCTGCAAGGCTTCGTCCATGGCCTCGCGGCCGGCGGACAGGCGCACCATCGCGCGCGGCATGGTGATGCGGGCCACGGAAATGGTGCGGACGAACTCGAACGGATCCAGCGCCTCGGTGCCCGCCAGCGGCGTGCCCTCGACCTGCACCAGGTTGTTGATCGGCACCGACTCCGGATACGGGTCCATGTTGGCCAGCTGCGCGATCAGCCCGGCGCGCGCTTCGCGCGACTCGCCCATGCCGACGATGCCGCCGCAGCAAACGTTGATGCCCGCGTCGCGCACGTGGCCGATGGTGTCCAGGCGGTCCTGGTAGGTGCGCGTGGTGATGATCTTGCCGTAGAACTCGGGCGAGGTATCCAGGTTGTGGTTGTAGTAGTCCAGCCCGGCGTCCTTGAGCTGCTGCGCCTGCTCGGCCTTGAGCATGCCCAGCGTGACGCAGGTCTCCAGGCCCATCGCCTTCACTTCGCGCACCATGTCCATCACCGGCTCCAGGTGGCGGTCCTTGGGGCTGCGCCAGGCGGCGCCCATGCAGAAGCGCGTGGCGCCGTTGGCCTTGGCCGCGCGCGCGGCGTCGAGCACCTCGTCCAGCGCCATCAACTTCTCGGCCTTGACGCCGGCATCGTGGTGCGCGCTCTGCGGGCAGTAGCCGCAATCCTCTTCGCAGCCGCCGGTCTTGATCGACAGCAGCGTCGAGAGCTGCACGGTGTTGGCGTCGAAATTGTCGCGATGCACTTGCTGGGCGCGGAACAGCAGGTCGTTGAACGGCAGCGCGAACAGCGCGGCGACATTGTCGACGCGCCACTTGGTGTCATCGGGCAAGGCGCGCCGGCGCGCCGTCTGGCGCAGCGCTGCTACGGAAATAGCGGTGACCGTCGCAAGAGAATGCATATCTTGGGTCATGATGCGTTGAGCTCCGGATCAGGCGGCGAGACTGAGAGGCGCCGGATGGCGACGGATACTGGCCGCGGCGGCCATTAGCGGTGTGAGGTCAAGCCGGACCGCGGCGTCGGCCGGCTCCAATCCCCACGGCAATTCGCCCAGACATGGCGCGTCCAGCGTGTCGCACAGGGTGGAAATGCTCTCGTCAGGCAGTAGCATGTCCGGGTCGATTCGGTTGGCGATCCATCCGGCCAGCTTCAGGCTGCGAGCGCGGATGGCTTCGGCGGTCAGCATGGTGTGGTTCAGGCAGCCCAGGCGGATGCCCACCACGACGATGACCGGCAAGTTCAGCATCACCGCGAGATCGGCGGTGCTCCAGCGCACCGCACCGGCATCGAGCGGCACGTGGAACCCACCCACTCCCTCCACGACCACGGCATCCGCACGGCGGGCCATTGCATTGAACGCGGCACGAATCGGTGATCGTGTGATACGCACCCTCGTGCGCCGCTGCAAGGTGGGGTGAACACGGCTTTCGCAGCAGGAACGGGCAGGTCTGTTCCAGCGGAACGGAGACGGAACTGGCCGCGCGCAATTGCGCCACGTCGTCGTTGCGCCAGTGGCCGTCGCGCCATTCGCAGCCGCTGGCCACGGGCTTCATGCCGACGGACGACAGGCCACACGCTCGCAAGGCGCGCAACAGTGTCGCGCTGGCATGAGTCTTGCCGATGCCGGTGTCTGTGCCGGTGACGAAACAGTCGAGGCGCTTCATACCTCCGCCTCCTTCCCCGCGATGTCGTGGACAGTTGCGTCCAGCGAGTCGATCAACTGCGCGACCTGGGACTCGGTATGCGCTGCCGACAGCGTGATGCGCAGCCGCGCCGTGCCCACCGGCACCGTGGGCGGACGGATCGCGCCGACGCGGATGCCATCCGCCTCCAGCGTGGCCGACAGCGCCAGCGAGGCGCCGTTGTCGCCGACAATCAGCGGCTGGATCGCGGTCTGGCTCTCGCCCAGCGACCAGCCCGCGCTGGCGGCGAGCCGCGCCAGGCCCTCGCGCAGCAGCGCGATGCAGCGCGCCAATTGCGCGCGCCGTTGCCGGCCTTCCTCGCCTTCGATGATCGCGAGGCTGACCAGCAGCGCGTGCGCCACCGCCGGCGGTGCGGCCGTGGTGTAGATATACGGCCGCGCGGTGTTGACCAGGTGTTCGATGATGGTCTCGTGCGCGGCGACGAAGGCGCCCGCGACGCCGGCGGCCTTGCCCAGCGTGCCGATATAGATGAAGCGTTCGGAGGACAGGCCCAGCGCTTCCAGCACACCGTGGCCCTGCTCGCCCAGCACACCGAAGCCGTGGGCGTCATCGACGATGATCCAGGCGTCATGGCGCTCGGCCAGTTCCAGCAGCTTGCGCAGCGGCGCGACGTTGCCGTCCATGCTGAACACGCTGTCGGTGACGATCAGCTTTCGCGCGCTGGTGCTGGCCGCCAGCAGCGCCTCCAGCGCGTTGGTGTCGCAATGCGGGTAGCGCTGCACGTCGGCGCGCGCCAGGCGGGCGCCGTCGATCAGCGAAGCGTGGTTGAGCGATTCGCAGAACAGGGTCGCACCCTCCGTGCCCAGCGCGGTCAGCACCGCCATATAGGCCATGTAGCCGGTGCAGAAGTACAGCGTGCGCGCGTGCGGGATATGCGGCGTGAACCAGCGCGCGAGCTCCTCCTCCAGCTGCGCATGTGCCAGCGAGTGGCCGCTGACCAGGTGCGAGGCGCCGCTGCCGGCGCCGTAGCGATGCGCGCCTTCGGCCAGCGCGGCGACCACCGCCGGGTGATTGGCCAGGCCGAGGTAGTCGTTGCTACAGAAGGTCAGCAGCGAATCGGGCTGCGCGTCATCCGCTTCCCCCACCGACTGGAGCGGCGCGCACGCCGTGTGCGCGATGCGGCGGCGGCGCGTGAGGGCCAGCGCGTGGCGCTGCTCGGCGGCCTGCTTCAGTTGTTCAAGCAGCATGGCGCACCTCCTCGCTCGTGCTCACGTCGTTGAGGGTGGCCAGCATCCGCTCGCCCAGCCAGCGCGCCTGTGCGGCGTCGAAGACATAGGGCGGCATCACGTACAGCGTATTGCCGATCGGCCGCACCAGCAGATCGCGCGCACGCGCGGTGTGGTGGAAGCGCGAAGCAAAGTCGGCACCGGCAACGTCATCGCGCACGTCAGCGGCCCAGATCAGCCCGCGCTGGCGCACGTGCTGCAGGCGCGAGTCCATGGCCAGCGCGGCCATGCCATCGGCCAGCCACTGCGCGCGTTCGCGGTTGCGGGCGATCACGTCGTCCTGCTCGAACAGGTCGAGCGTGGCCAGCGCCGCGCGGCAGGCGAGCGGATTGCCGGTGTACGAATGCGAATGCAGGAAGCTGCGCGCCAGCTCGTCGGCGACGAAGGCGCGCTGGATCTCCGGGCGCGACAGCACCAGCGACAGCGGCAGGTAGCCGCCGCTGATGCCCTTGGACAGACACAGGAAGTCGGGCCACAGGTGCGCGGGCAGCGGCGCTTCTTCTACACGCGACTGCTCCCAGGCGAAGAAGGTGCCGGTGCGGCCGCAGCCGACCGCGATCTCGTCGGCGATCAGGTGCACGCGGTAGCGGTCGCACAGCGCGCGCACGCCATCGAGATACGACGGGTCATGCATGGCCATGCCGGCGGCGCCCTGCACCAGCGGCTCGACGATCAGCGCGGCGACCTGGCCGGCGTGCTCACGCAGCAGTGCTTCCAGTTCCGCCAGCGCACGCGCAGCCACGTCCGCCGCCCACTCGCCGGGCGCTGCCTGGCGGGCATCGGGCGACATCACCACATGGGCGCGGCGGATCAGCGGGTCATAGGCGTCGCGGAAGATTTCCACGTCCGTCACCGCCAGCGCGCCAACGGTCTCGCCGTGGTAGCCGTGGCGCAGGCACACGAACTCGCGCTTGGCCGGCAGGCCGGTGTTGCGCCAGTAGTGGAAGCTCATCTTCAGCGCGATCTCGACCGCCGAGGCGCCGTCCGATGCGTAGAAGACATTGCCAAGGGCGCCGCCGGTCAGCGCCGACAGGCGCTCGGCCAGTTCCACCGCGGGCGCGTGGGTGCAGCCGGCGAGCATCACGTGCTCTAGCGTTTCCAGCTGGCTTGCCAGCGCGGCGTTGATGCGCGGGTTGGCGTGGCCGAACAGGTTGACCCACCAGGAGCTGGTGGCGTCGAAATAGCGGCGGCCGTCGGCATCGTGCAGCCACGGGCCATCACCGCGCACAATCGCCAGCGGCACGGCGTCGTCGTCGGGGCGCAGGCGCGTGCAGGGGTGCCAGACGGCCTGGCGGCTGCGCTGCGCGAGCGTATCCGACACATGCGTGGACGCAGTCTCAGGGGAGTTAGTTGACAGGTATGGCACGGGAACCCTCCCTTGCAAATCCACCGCCATCGATCGCACCTCGGGCTGGTGCGAACGTGCGGCAAAACGAAGGTGAACGCGGGAAATGGCTGGATACTTGTTCAGGCCGCCTTCCACGCGGGCGAGCGCTTCTCGAGGAAGGACCGCACGCCCTCGCGCCCCTCTTCCGAGGCGCGAATCTCTGCGATACGCTCGGCGGTATCGGCGAGCAACCGTTCGTCGATGGCCCGCCCAGCCACGTCCTGCACAAGCCGCTTGCTCTCGCACACGGCATTCGGGCTGTTGCCAACCAGCGCGGCGGTCAACTCGGCCACCTTGGCATCGAGCCCCTCCACCGGCACCACCGCCTGTACGAAGCCCAGTCGCAAGGCTTGGTCTGCGTCGAATCGTTCGGCCGTGATAAAGTAGCGGCGCGCTGCCTGCTCGCCCATGGCACGGATCACGTAGGGGCTGATCGTCGCCGGCAGCAGACCCAGTCGCGCTTCCGACAGGCAGAACTGCGCATGTCCGGCGGCCACCGCGATATCGCAGGCAGCGACCAAGCCCATGCCACCGGCATAGGTGTCGCCCTGGATACGGGCGATTACTGGCCGCGGGCACGACCAGATGGTGTACAGCACGTTGGCGAGCGCCAGCGCATCGGCACGATTCTCTTCGTGCGAATAGCCGGCCATCTTCTTCATCCAGTTCAAGTCGGCGCCAGCGCAGAAAGCCGGGCCGTTGCTGGCCAGCACGATGGCGCGCACGTCATCCGTGCCGCCCAACGCGCGGAACGCGCGAGTCAGCTCCGCGATGACAGTCTCATTGAACGCATTGCGCACGTCGGGCCGGTTCAGCGTGACGGTGGCCACATGGCCGGCGACATTGACGGTCAGGGTGGTGAATTCCATGATTATTACGATCCCTTGGCTACATGCGGAACACGCCGAACTTCATATCGTCGATCGGTGCGTTCAGGCTGGCGGAAAGACCCAGGCCCAGCACGGTGCGGGTCTGCGCCGGGTCGATCACGCCGTCGTCCCACAGCCGCGCGCTGGCGTAATAGGGGTGGCCCTGGTGTTCGTACTGGTCGCGGATCGGTTGCTTGAACGCCTCTTCCTCCTGCGCGCTCCATTTGCCGCCCTTGCCCTCGATGCCGTCGCGGCGCACCGTCGCCAGCACGCTGGCGGCCTGCTCGCCGCCCATCACCGAGATGCGTGCGTTCGGCCACATCCACAGGAAGCGCGGCGAATAGGCGCGCCCGCACATGCCGTAGTTGCCGGCACCGAACGAGCCGCCGATGATCACGGTGAACTTGGGCACCTGCGCGGTCGCGACCGCGGTCACCATCTTGGCGCCGTTGCGGGCAATGCCTTCGTTCTCGTACTTGCGCCCGACCATGAAGCCGGT
>NZ_JBXAHL010000049.1:0-43244 GCF_058795055.1 Cupriavidus sp. GW823-FHT06D04
GGTCGGATATAAAGCCGCAACCCAACCTAGTCAGGTCAGAGCGCACAAAAACCTCGCAAACGGGAGGCGTTCATATAAAGTCATATCAGTATCTAGGGTAAGAGCCCTGTGTTGAATTGGGCACGACGGGATCTGTGCGGGCGGGTAATAGGCAACCGGAATTCCGACCGCGATACGATTCACGGTTGAGCAGGGGGCGCTCAGCCACGGCGAGACCTTCGTCACCGTCATGGATTGGACGGAGACGCTTGCCTTCGTCGGCCACCTGGCTTGCTCCACCGTTGCATTGCTGATCAGTGTAGCGTGCACGGTGCGCCACAGTGCCCCGATCCTCGAGCGGCCTTATATGTGAACTCCTCCAACATTAGCATCGGGAAGACACGAGCCATCGAGTACGTGCGCTTGCTGCTGGCACGCAACCATCCAAAGATGACGAGCTACCATGCGCAGTGCGAACACAAGCCGCGACACGCCGAGGGTCCGTTTTTTGCAAACCTGCTGGAAGCCGTAGGCGACCCCGAACCGAATGCCGGTTCCAATCCCGCCAAGCGCCTGCGCCTGTCTCTGCGAATTAGAGAGGCGGCAGCGAGGTCGGGGAGTGGGACTGTGCTCCTGTTCTGTGATGAAGCACAGCGGTACAACGAGAACGAGTACGAATGGCTGCGCGATGTACATGACGCGCTCGATCGCCAGCAGATCAAGCTGTTTACCTTTCTCGTCGGTCAGCAGGAATTTCTCGCTCAGAAAACGGCCATGCAGGTGGCAGGAAAGACGCAGATCGTCGCGCGGTTGATGGTCGAGGAATTGCCCTTTTATGGCATCCGAAACGCGAAGGACGTGGCGACGTGTCTGAGCGGCTATGATCCAACGGCGTATCCAGAGGGCACGCAATGGAGCTTTACCCGATTCTACATGCCCCAGGCTTTTGATGCTGGATATCGGCTGGTCAGCGATGCGGACGTGATGTGGGACGCCTTCGAGGCGGCGGCGTGCCGTTGAGATCCTGCTAAAGGATAGCGAGATCAGGGATTGCCCGGGCTACTGTCCGGAGCCAGCGTTATGGGCTCACGCGGTACGGCATTGCGGTCATGTCCAGTCTCGCCATGCAACCGGACGTGTGCTTGTCGCCGCCGCCTTGTGAGGGGAGAGCGCCGCGCTTTCCTATCCTCACGCTCGACGAGGCAAAGCTCACGCCGGCGCTGGGCTACGTATTCGACAAGAAGTGGATCGAGCCATGGGAGTCGCTTGTCTCGATCTTGTGGAAGTTCAAAATGGCGAATGGGTTGTCTGGTGCCGCGATGATGCGGTTGCTGAGGCCGGACCTGGATCCTTACGAGGCTATCCCACCGCGGCAGGGATCGGTGAATACTGTCCGGCTGAATGAGGCCTTGGGCTTGACCAAAAAGACGCTGCAGATGGCGCTCATCGAGAACGCCGAACAGCGACGCTATTGCGAAGTGCTCCGCTACTGTCGTTCCTGTATGTCACGCGGCTACCACTGCCTCTTGCATCAAATGGCGAGCGCGACTCGATGTCCTGCTCATCGTTACCCCTTGGAATCTGCCTGTCCTCGGTGCGGTCATGAAACGCCGTTTTGCTTGAACGTGCAACTTCTCGAGGCACCGTATCATACACGCCCCCGTCGACCACGAGTGCCGAGGAAATGCCTGCCAGCGTCGTACCACCGTAGGAAGTGCGCCCCCCGGCAGTACCGAGCAGGACCAGATTGGTACGGTAGCTGGAAGCGGGCGCGGACGCCGCCACCTCCAGAGTGCCAGCAGCGCTCGCCATGGCAGGCACCAACGCCAGGAGGAAGCAGTGTACGAGCCGGGCATATGCGGTGCTGCCGATGGAACACCTGGCGCTGGAGGCGGGCGGTGCATCGTTCAATCGCACCAACCTCGGCGACTTGATCGTCAGCCCTGCGCTGATTGCGTGGGGTTCGGGCGCGCTGCGCACGGTGGCTGCGATCGAATTTGTGCTGCCAACCGGCCAGTACGACATGCATGCGGCGTTGAACACGGGCAAGAACTACTACACCGCGCGGCCGGTGTTCGGCGTGTCCTGGTTGCCGAACGACAAGGTCGATGTCTCCGCAAAGATCACGTACAGCTTCAATTCCCCGAACAACGACACGCACTACCACTCGGGAAATCTGTTCCACCTTGACTATTCGGCGGGTTATGCCATCATGCCGAAGGTGCACGTTGGGCTGTCAGGCTACTTCGTCAAGCAGACGACGGATGACACGCAGAACGGGCAGTCGGTCAACGGCGATGGCTTTCGCGGGCAGGCGTTTGCGATCGGACCGGGGCTGCGTTATCAGTTCAGCAAGGTCAGCGTGGAAGCACGTGTCGTGAAGGAATTCTTCGTGCGCAACCGGCCTGCCGGCGAGGCAATGTGGGTGAAGGCGGTCAACCGTTCTGACGGAAAGGGACGCATGATGCCGCCCCAGAAGGGCGGCATCATGCCGCGCGTTACCGCGCGAGCCCCGCAAGACGCGGGAACAGCGGTAGCGCGTTGTCTCGGTTGACCGCAGCGTGCTGCTCCGTGCTCAGTGCGGGATGGGCGTCCTGCGCAGCGGTGAACGACGTGCTGACCGACGGCGGCGCATACGGGAAATCGCTGCCGTACAGCACGCGATCGGGCTGCGCGAATGCCATGAGGCTCGGCAGTGCGGACGGCGACGACAGCGCGGTATCGAAATAGAACGTCCGGAGCAGGTCGAGCAGCCCTTCGCGGTTGGGAACATCCTCGCGCACACCCGGCGCGAGTTCAGCGAAACGGTACGCCGCATACGGCAGGAAGCCGCCCGCATGCGACAGAATGATGCGCACGTGCGGATGTCGTGTGATCACGCCGTTGAGCACAAGCTGGACGGCGGTGCGTGTCGTGTCGAACGGATAATCGAGCAGCGGGCCGGGCATTCCGGGCAACGCGTCGAGCGGCGGCTTCGCCGGGTGGATGAATACCACCGCGTGGCGGCGGTCGAGTTCCGCCCACACGCGTTCAAAGGCCGCGTCGCCGAGATAGACGCCGTCGTAGTTGCTAAGCAGCACGACCCCGTCCGCGTGCAGCACATCGAATGCATGGCTGATCTCGGCGAGCGCGCCGTCGACGTCCGGCAGCGGTAGCGTCGCAAAGTGGCCGAAGCGCGTCGGCCACTTTGCAACGAGGTCCGCCCCGTACTCGTTCACTTTTCGGGCCATTTCACGCTTGGCTTGGCTGTTCCAGCCGTGTACCCCGGGCGCCGTCAGCGACAGCACACCAGTTTCGATTTGTAGCGAGTCCATGAACGCGAGTGCGCTGTCCGGACTCCAGTTCGGGCTTGTCCAGCCGGACGGGTCGCCACCGTGCGAGGGCAGTGCCTCAGCCCAGAATGGCGGGACGACGTGTTGATGGACATCGATGCGGTGACGGACTGACATGATTTGGCTCCTGTAGAGATATGCTGTGTTTCAGTGCGTTATCGTCAGGATGCACGCGATTGATTTTTCAATCCAATATATTAAATTTCGTGTTTGATCGTTTTTGGTGAAAAATCATCCGTATGGATCTTCGTCATTTGCGCTACTTCCTTGCGGTTGCCGAGGAAGGACATTTTGGCCGCGCCGCGGAACGGCTACATATCGTCCAGTCTGCGCTGAGCGTGCAGATTCGCGCGCTTGAGGAGGAGCTGGGAACGGCGCTGTTCCTGCGCAGCACGCGCAAGGTAACGCTGACGGATGCGGGCCGGCTATTGGTGATAGAGGCGCGTCGCACGCTCGAGCAAGCCGAGCATGCGAAGACGCTGATTCAGCGCGCCGCGCGCGGCGAGACGGGTGTAGTTCGGATCGGCTTCGTTGGTAATGCGGTCGCGACGGGGCGTCTGTCTGACGACCTGATCGCGTTTCATGGTGCGTGGCCGGACGTGGCGCTTGAACTGCACGAGATGGCGCCCGCTGCACAGCAGGACGCGATCCTGTCGGGGCGGCTTGATATCGGCTATTGCCCGGCGTTTGGCGTGGCCTTCGATGCAAAGTTCTCCGTGCGCACGCTCGGAAGCTGGGCATGGGACGTGGTGATGAGCGACCGGCATTCACTCGCAAAGCGGCGCACAGTGCCGGTCGCGGCGCTCGCGGACGAGCCCTTCATCCTCTATGCGGCCGAGGACTACGACGATGGGCAGTTGATAATGCTACGGCAACTGCTCGGCACCGAGCCGCATATTGCACAGAAGGTGAATAGCACGTTGTCGGTACTGGCGCTGACGGGCGCAGGTCTCGGCATAGCGCTCGCGCCGGCACCGCTGAGTCGGATTGCGGCGCCGAACGTCGTTTACCGGCCCGTCGGGAAGGGCGGCCCGCGATCGGAACTCGTTGCGATCAGCCTGATGGATGGCGAATGGGGGGCCGTGCAGCAGTACCTAGCGATGCTGGGCAAGCACACCGCATAGGCGCCGAATCGAAGCTCGCATCTCAACGTCACTTACCCGTCAATCGGACTTTCACGCGTGCACTCTTGAAGTAAGCGTCTCGCCGTCCCACCTTGCCGGTTGAGAGCGGTTGTGAGAGATCAGACGCGCTCAGCGTGCGGGACGCCAGTTGTGGGGAAGCAGCTCGTCGATGCGGCTGTTCAGGTGGGTGGGCAAGCGAGTCAACACATCATTGAGGTAGGCCCACGGATCGTGCCTGTAAAGCTTGACTGTTTGCACCAGGCTCATCACGATCGCGGCGCGCTGACCAGCCAGTTCGCTGCCAGCGAACAACCACGAGCGCCTTCCCAGGGCCCAGGGACGGATCAGGTTTTCCAAGCTGTTGTTGTCCACACTGACCTCCCCATCGAGGAGATGGTGGGTCAGCGTCGCCCAGTTCTTGAGGCTGTAGTCGAGCGCCTTGGCTGTGATGCTGCCGTCAGGCACACGTGACCGCTCCAGTTGCAGCCAGGCATGCAGTTCCTCCCACAGCGGCTTGGCGTCGCTGTGCCTCCTGGCCTGACGTTGCTCGCTGCTCAGCGTGGCGAGCTCTCGCTCAAGACGGTAGATCTGCGCGATGCGACGCAGCGCCTCTGGCGCGACCGTGCTGTTGCCCTGGTTCCGTAGCAGTTCGTCGTACCGACGTCGGGCGTGAGCAAGACATCCCGCCGCTACGCGACCGGGGCTGGCTTGCAACACGCTGTCATAGGCAGCGTATTCGTCGCGCACCAAGGTACCTTGCCAACATCGCTCGTTGCCGTCTTCGCTGGTACCTCCCAGGAAGGCAATCGGGTACTGCGCGCCTCGGCCAATACAGAAGTCGTAGATCACGCCAGGCAGTGGATCGAAGGCGCCGCGCGAATAGGCCCAGACGTACGCTCGCTTGGTCTTGCCGGCTCCCGGGTCGAGCATTGCCACCGGCGTCTCGTCGGCGTGCAGCACCCTTGCTGCAAGTACGAAGCGCTTGTGCGCTTCATAGAGCGGTTCAAGCGCCGCACCAGCACGCCCGGACCAGGCAGCCAGTGTTGAGCGCGGCGTGTGTACGCCCGAACGGGCGTTGATCGTCTCCTGCCGGTAGTACGGCAGATGGTCGACGAAGCGGCTGATCAGCGTGTGTGCCATCAACATCACGACCGGCGGCAGCACGCTCATGACACTTGAGGAGCGCCTCGCCTATCCTCTCCTCGCCAAGCCAGAAATGTGCTCGCTGAACATGGGATCGATGAATTTCTCGATTCACCCGGTGGCTAGGCGCATCTCGTCGTGGAAGTACGATTGGGAGAAGCCGTATGTCGAGGGAATGGAGGATTTTATTTTCAGGAACACGTTCAAGGACATCAAGCGCATCCTGCAAACTCTGGGAGAGTGCGGGACGCGCTTCGAAATCGAATGCTACGACGTCGGGCACCTGTACACCCTGGCCCATTTTGTCGATGAAGGGCTCATCAAGCCGCCGTTCTTCATCCAGTCGATCTTCGGCGTCCTCGGGGGAATGGGCCCGGATCCGGAGAATCTCACCATGATGCGCACCGTCGCCGATCGGCTGTTCGGCAGGGACGCCTATGCCTTCTCCATCCTCGGATCCGGCCGACACCAAATGTCGTTGCTGACGATGGGAGCAATCATGGGCGGGAATGTCCGGGTGGGCATGGAGGACAGCCTCTATCTTGCGAAGGGCGTCATGGCTGAATCGAACGCCCAGCAAGTCAGGAAGATCCGACGGATCCTTGAAGAGCTTTCATTCGAAGTCGCATCCCCTGCGGAGGCCCGGGCGATGCTGCAGCTCAAGGGTCGCAGCGAAGTCTCGTTCTAGAGCGTTTCCGGATCAACACAACGAGTGGAGGAATACATGGGTGCTGCAATCGTGGGCTGGGCGCACTTGCCCCTTGGCCGGTTCGACGAACTGAACCTGGAGGACCTGATCGTGCGCGCCGGTCGCCAGGCCATCGATCATGCTGGCGCGCCGCCCGACGCGGTGGACGGGATATGGCTGGGCAATCTGAACGGCGGTCTCGTGCCGGACAACTTTGCCGCGTCGCTCGCCCTGCATTGCGATGACGGACTGCGGTGGAAGCCGGCCGTCCGGGTGGAAAACGCGTGCGCGTCGGGCGCGGCGGCGATCTATGCCGCATGCGATGCGATCGAAGCGGGCCGAGCTCGGATAGCGCTGGTCATCGGTGCCGAGAAAATGACGACGGTGTCCGGCGCCGATGTGACACGGATTCTCGGCAACTGCGCGTACTCCGGCGAGGCGGGTCATCCCGCCGGCGGTTTCCCGGATATCTTCGCTGCGATTGCCCGAGACTATTTCGATCAGTATGGAGACCACTCCGCGACGCTCGCGCATATCGCGGCGAAGAATCATGCGAACGGTGTCGCCAACCCGTGGGCGCAGATACGCCGAGATCTCGGCTTCGATTTCTGCAACAGTGTTTCGGAGAAGAATCCGCTGATCGCGCCACCGCTGCGCAAGACTGACTGCTCACTGGTGTCAGATGGCGCTGCGGCGTTGATTCTGGCCTCGGAAGAAGCCGCCGCGGACTTTCAGGTGGCCGTGTCGATCCGGGCACGCGCGCAGGTCAACGACTATCTTCCGCTGGCGCGGCGCCGTGCGGTCGAATTCGAAGGGCCGACGCGCGCGTGGCGCAACGCACTGCATCAAGCTGGCTGCACGCTTGACGACCTTTCCCTCGCCGAAGTGCACGACTGTTTCACCATCGCGGAACTCCTGAGCTACGAAGCGATGGGGCTTGCGCCATTGGGGCAGGGCCATCGCTTGATCGAAGAGGGCGTAGTTGCGCGCGGCGGACGCCTGCCGATCAACGTCTCGGGCGGGCTCAAGGCGAAGGGCCATCCGATCGGCGCTACCGGCGTCTCGATGCACGCCCTCGCCGCGATGCAATTGACCGGCCAGGCCGGCGACATGCAAGTACCCGACGCCACACTTGCCGGTGTCTTCAACATGGGTGGGTCGGCGGTGGCAAGTTACGTCAGCATCCTGGAGCGCAGCCGATGAACATTGCCCCTCCTTCCTGAGCAGGGCCGCCTCGCGGCGCACCAGTTGTCCGGCCCTCGGCTCCTTCGCGCGGAAGTCCCAGGAGAAGCTTCCGGGTTACTACGGATTAGGTTATAGGCCAGGTGACCTATATTATTAAGCCTGCATTCACAGCAGGCGCCGCGCGACAGTCGAGGGTGCCGGAGGAGACACAAGGTGGAACACGGTGCCAATCGCGAGAGTCTGCCGAGGCAATTGTCGCAGTTGCCCATGCCTTTCGGTGGAGCCCGCCCCACGGTTGGCGCAGGCCTGGAATCGGGCATGGACAGGCTGGGAACCGGCATCCTTGTCGTGGCGGAGCAAGCTGTGCTTCCTGCCTCAGCCAGCGATTCGCACGCAAACACGATCCCGCGTCTTCTGTTCGACACCCCTTGGTGCAGTGTTGATCACCTGGCGGTTGGTTCCACGCGGCATCGCGTTCGCATGGAGCGGGAGGCGCACACGCTGATCCTGTTCGACGGGGGCAGCTATTGCACGGAGGGCGAACGCTGCCTTGATGGTTCACGGGCATTCCTGACCGGTCCGCTGGATGGCGGCGTGGATGTGGTGCCGGCAGGGTGCCGACTCACCGCCACGTCTGGGACAGCTAGCAACGTTGGATGCACGCTGATCACGCTGGACGCGGATTACCTCGCGGCTTGCATTGAAATGGAAACCAATGCGCAAGGCGAGGTGTTGCAACCGCGGATCAATATGCGCAACGACTTGATTACCACGCTCGCCAGCCGCATTCGTCGCTGGTCGGTCGTCGACGAATCGGATATGAGCGCCATGCAACGCGAGACGACCCTGATGCTGCTCGTGCTGGAAGTCGTGCGCTTGCAACGCGCGGCGGCCGCGCAAGGCAAGGACGTGCCCCGCGGAGGCCTATCGTCGCGGCGACGGCGCCTTGTTCGTGAGTTCGTCGCGGCCAATCTCGATACGCGCATCGACCTGCAGATGCTGGCCGATTGCGTGGGAATGAGCCGCTTTCACTTCTCGCGCGCGTTCAAGACTTCGTTTGGCTTGCCACCGCACAAGTACCTGATGGGTGAACGCATCCGGTTGGCGGCGGAACGTCTTCGCAATAGCGCTGACTCCATTACCGATATTTCGCTCCAGGTAGGCTTTTCCTGCTCGAGCGAGCTGACGCGGCTGTTCAGGCAGACGATCGGCTGCACTCCGCGCGAGTATCGGGCGCGGATCGTGGCAAGCGGTGGCTGATCAAGGTTGAAGAGGGCAAGGGCTGCGCGTGCCTATCTTGAGGTCTCAGAGACTGATGCTTAAACCAACTCAAATCCTCGGCAAGGGTGACAACACGGGTCGCACAAGACGCGGCAACAAGAGCACGCGCATCCCAGAGATCCTTGATATCGCGGCCCGGCTCCTGTCGCGGGACGGATACGCGTCGTTTACGACCCGCCGCGTCGCGCAGGAGGCCGGCATCCTTCTCAGCACGCTCCAGCACTATGTTGGCGCTCGCGAAGAGCTTCTTTCGAAGACCCTTGCCGGACTCATTGATCAATATACCCAGCTGTTTCAACGCGCGACGGCCGATGAAAGCGCATCGCCGACGACGCGCCTGCAAACGCTGCTTGATGCGTGTTTCGCTGAATTCGTCAGACCCGCCGTCGCGAATTTCTGGGTCGAGGTCTGGGCAATGGCCCGGCACGAGCCGCTCGCGAAGGAGTTGGCGACCAAGGCGTATGAGCAGGGTACTGGCAAGATCCAGAGCCTGATTTCTGAAATCCGCCCCGATCTTCCGGAATCGGAAGCCCTGCTCAGGGCGAGGGCGGTGTCAGTTCAATTGGAAGGTTTGATGGTGCTCTCCAGCCGATATGGGGAAGGGCCGGAGTTGGATGCCGCGGTGAATGCCGCAAAGGCGATCTGCGAGGCGATCGTGACTGCCGCTGCCACCCCGGACAAGGCGCAGATCCGCCTGTCGGCCGGCCCGGTTGTCCACGCTACCATGGCGTAGCCATTGCGCCGAGGGGCGGCTCCCGGTGCGGCGTACGCGCAGCCTGGTTCTCGCGCTGTTCGTAGTCCCACCGGATATCCGGCGGGACCACCCGTCTTTCCTGCCTCCCTATTCCTAGCGGATCCACGGCGCATCGTCGCCGCACTCGATCTCGTAACGCGCGATCGCGACGGCATGTTTCGCCGGACTGACGACGGCAAGTGCAGCGAGCGCGATGTGCCAGCGGTCGACTTCAAAGAAGCGACGCAGGGCGGGGCGCGTGTCACTGCGCCCGAAACCGTCGGTACCCAGCGCGACGTACTGTGCGCTGATGTACGAGGCAATCAGCTGCGGGTATGCGCGTACATAGTCGCTCGCGGCCACCACCGGCGTGCTGCCTGCGAGGCAACGCTCGACGTGGCTCTGCCTGCCACCCCCATCCGCCGTTTCGGCAAACAGCCGCTCGCGTTCGACTTCCCGCGCTTCGCGCGCGAGCTCCGAGAAGCTCGTCACGCTCCAGATTTCCGACGTCACGCCCCAGTCGTTCGCCAGCAGTTCCGCCGCCGCGATGACCTCGCGCAGGATCGCGCCAGAGCCAAGCAGGCGCACTGCTGGCACGCGAGCGCCCCGTGTACCCAAGTGGCGCATCCCCTTCACAATGTCATCATACTGGCTTTCGTCGATCTGCGCCTGAACGTAGTTCTCGTTGGTCACCGTCAGGTAATAGAACTCGTCGCGCTGGTCCTCGAGCATGCGGCGGCTACCGTGATCGATGATCACCGCGGCCTCGCCGGCAAACGCCGGATCATACGCGCGGCAGTTTGGAACTGTTGCCGCCATCAGGTGACTCGTGCCGTCCTGGTGCTGCAAGCCTTCTCCGGAGAGCGTGGTGCGACCGGCCGTCGCACCGATCAGGAACCCGCGCGCACGCTGGTCGGCGGCTGCCCAGATCAGGTCGCCAACGCGCTGGAAGCCGAACATCGAGTAATAAATGTAGAAGGGCAGCATCGCAACGCCATTCACGCTGTAGGAGGTTGCTGCGGCGACCCACGACGAAAGCGCCCCCGCCTCCGTGATGCCTTCCTCGAGCAGCTGGCCGTCCTTCGACTCCCTGTAGTACAACATCGAGCCCGCATCCTCGGGCTCGTACAGCTGTCCGAGCGGGGAGTAGATGCCCACCTGCCGGAACAGGCTCGCCATGCCGAACGTGCGGGCCTCGTCGGCGACGATCGGCACGATTCGGGGTCCCAGCTCGCGGTCCTTGAGCAGGTTGGTAAACAGGCGCACCACCGCCGTTGTCGTCGAGTTCTCGCGTACGTCGGGGCTCAATGCGAACTGCGCGTAGTCCGCCAGCGGCGGCACCTTCACCGACTCCGCGTGCGTTTCGCGTTTCGGCAGGTAGCCGCCCAGGGCCGTGCGCCGCTCATGCAAGTAGCGCGCCTCGGCGCTATCGTCCGCCGGGCGGTAGAAGCGCATTTCTGCGACCGCCTCATCGTCCAGCGGGAGGGCAAAGCGGTCGCGAAACGCCTTGAGCGCCTCGACGTCGAGCTTCTTCTGCTGATGCGCGGTGTTGCGCGACTCACCCGCCCGTCCCATGCCATAGCCCTTCTTGGTCTTGGCGAGAATCACCGTCGGGCGGCCGCGATGCGCTGCCGCGGCTGCAAATGCGGCGTAGAGCTTGCGGAAGTCGTGGCCGCCGCGCCGCAGCCCGTCGATCTCCTCTGGCGACATGTGCGAGACAAGAGCCTGTAGCTCGGGATCCAGGTCGAAGAAATGCGTCCGGTTGTAGTCGCCATCGTTTGCGCCGAGGGTCTGGTACTGTCCGTCGACGGTGGCCGCAAAGCGGCGCAACAGCACGTGGTGGTGGTCTCGCGCAAAGAGCGTATCCCAGTCCGAGCCCCAGATGACTTTGATCACATTCCAGCCAGCGCCGGTAAAGAGGGACTCGAGCTCCTGGATGATCTGGCCGTTGCCACGCACCGGACCGTCCAAGCGCTGCAGGTTGCAGTTGATCACGAACGTAAGGTTGTCGAGCTGCTCGCGAGCGGCGAGCGAGAGCGCGGCAATCGACTCCGGCTCGTCCATTTCGCCATCACCGAAAACGCCCCAAACGCGGCGGGATTTCGTATCCGCGATACCGCGGTGCTTGACGTATCGCAGAAATCGCGCCTGATAGATGGCGCTGATCGGGCCGATGCCCATCGAGCCCGTGGGGAACTGCCAAAACTGCGGCATCAGCCACGGGTGGGGATACGAGCACAGGCCGCCGCCGTCCACTTCCTGCCGGTAGCGTTCGAGCTGTGCCTCTGGCAGCCGTCCTTCGAGGAACGCCCGAGCGTAGATCCCTGGTGCCGAGTGCGGCTGGAAATACACTAGGTCTCCCTTTTCGGTTTCGCTGTCGGCGCGGAAGAAATGGTTAAACCCAACCTCGAAGATCTCGGCCGCCGAGGCGTAGCTTGCAATGTGGCCTCCGAGTTCGCCGTATGCCTTGTTTGCCTTGGCGACCATCGCGAGTGCGTTCCAGCGGATGATGGAAGTGATGCGTTCTTCCAGTGCGAGATTGCCAGGATAAGCGGGCTGGTTCTCGACGGCGATGGTGTTCTGGTAAAGCGAATACGGTTGGGCCGCGGGCGAGACGCCGAGATGTCTCGCATGCTCGGCTAGGCGCTGTAGCAGGAACGTTACGCGGTCGATTCCTGCGTAGCGTGCCACTCCGTCCAGCGCGTCCAGCCACTCGGCGGTCTCCTGCTGATCGTAATCCTGTTCTGGCTCAGCCCCAATCGCGACGCTCAGGACATTGTGCGGTTCAAACTTCATGTCGGTATGCTCGGTAGTTCGGGTGTCGTTGCTTGCACCGGGACATCTCCTGGAGGTGACGCGGGTCGCTCAAGGCGTGGTGCCCCCGGCGGCGCCGCCAAAGGCGGTCCACCCACCGTCGACAGGAAGAATGGCGCCGGTGATATAGCTCGAGAGTTCGGAGACCAGGAATGCCGCGACATTTGCCACTTCGCGCGGAGTGCCGAACCGGCCCATGGGCGTGCGTGCCTCGAGTCGCGACATGTCGATTATGCCTTCGCGGATTTGGCGCTCGGTCATCGGCGTCGCGATATAGCCCGGCGCGATCGCGTTGACGCGCACGCCGGCCGTGCCCCATTCGCAGGCGAGATTGCGCGTCAGCATTGCGACGCCCGCTTTTGCCGGACCGTACGCGTGACGGTAGGGAACGCCCACAACGCCGTATATCGACGAGACGTTCACGATCGAACCGTGACGTTGCGCAATCATCTCGCGACCCGCCGTGCGGGCCATTAGGAAACTGCCTCGCAGGTTGACGTCAACGATACGCTGCCAATCCTCGATAGCGAGTTCGACGGCAGGCGCCACCTTGTCGCTGATGCCGGCGCAGTTCACCAACGCGTCGATGCCACCGCATTGCGCGATCGTCGCGCTGACCATGGCGCGACAATCGTCTTCACGCGTCACGTCGCCCGCATGAATGCCGTGGGCCCCGATGGTGTCCTGGGCGGCGCCCAACGTCTCTTCTGACAGATCTGCGATGACGACGGTTGCGCCGTAGGCGATCAGCTGTTCCGCGGTGCTGCGGCCGATGCCGCTTGCACCACCGGTGATGAGAACTCGTTTGCCCTGAAGATTCAACTCTGAGCCTGACATGGCGGCCTCTCCTGAGAATGATGAGGGAATGGAATGGAATGGATGGAGCCGGCAGCCTACGCGAGCAGCGCTCCGGCTGAACGGAATTTGACAAAAGCGACGAGGGGCCGCCTCACGATTCGTGCGCAAGTCGGGTCCTTCTTGCGCAATATTGCCGGCGGTGAGCCGGCGTGCATCGCGTTCGCGACATGCCGATTGGAGACCTCGCACCCAATCCCGCAAGACTGTCCCGAAGCGGCAAGAATTGCCAAGCGGCGGCTGTCGGAATCCGACATCGTTCCCTGTGGAC
Source organism: Cupriavidus sp. GW823-FHT06D04 (assembly GCF_058795055.1). Classification (NCBI taxonomy): domain Bacteria; kingdom Pseudomonadati; phylum Pseudomonadota; class Betaproteobacteria; order Burkholderiales; family Burkholderiaceae; genus Cupriavidus; species Cupriavidus sp. GW823-FHT06D04. Next base: position 13,406 of record NZ_JBXAHL010000049.1, read on the forward strand.
GGGAGGCGAACGCGTGACCGTTCGTCCACCCGGTATGACGACGCAAGGAGAGAACTCCAGGCGCGTCACCTGCCTTCGTAAGTACAGGAGAAAATGCATGACCGACTGCGCGAACCACCGCGAAAACCCGCACCCCGACAACACGACACACCTGACGTGGGTTGCCGAGTGCGAACGCCTGTGTCTGGATTTTGCCTACTTCGTCGACCGACGCGACTACGCGCGCGCCGTGGCACTCTTCACGGCGGATGGCACGTTCACGCGCAATGGCGATACGCTGCACGGCCCGGGGGCGATTCTTCAGTCCATGCATGCCCGGCCTGCCGAGATCGACACGCGCCACGTATGCACCAACATTCGTATCGATATAGGGCCCGACTCCACCTCGGCCCGCGGCACGTCATACCTGACCCTATATCGCGGCCCGAAGTCCGGCGATGGCACGGTGGCGGCAACGGTCGTTGCGGAATTCGATGACCGGTATCAGCGCACGCCAGGCGGATGGCGCATCGCGTCGCGCGTCGTCAGATTTGCGTTCTGAAGGTTGCTTCCCTCTCCCGCATGCGGGGGAGGGGATGGTCTCGGGTCAGTTGCCGAACAACGAACCTTTCACGTCGGATTGTGGAAGATGCACAGTGCGATGCAGCATCGTCTGCTCTGGCACACCCGCGCGAAGAAGGGCGAGCAGCGCCTCCGGATCATACTCGACGCCGATCGGGTTGAGCGCGAAGTGCGGCCCTTCCATGAATGCGTTGGCCTCATCGCTCGTATCGAAGCAATCGACCTGGAACTCCATTTGATTGCCGTCGGGATCGGCGTAATACATCGAGACGGTGATGCCGTGGTGGATGCACCAGTACGGCGTGATGCCCTGCTCCTTGAGGCGCGCGTAGTTCTCCAGCAGGTCGCGCAGCGAGCCGAACCCGTAGGCAACATGGTCGACCCCAACGTCGCCGCGCACGTTCGCCTCAGGTCCCTGCGGCTTGATCAGCGAGAGGTTGGCAATCGCGAACCGATGATGTTCGTCATCGTACGTAAGGAACGCGAGGGCGTCGGTCCGGAGCTGAACCGTTGCGCTGAAGACGGTGAGGTACCAATTCAGCATGGCGTCGAAGCGACGTGTGCGATAGACGACGTGGGCGAACGTCTTCGGCTTAAAGCTTGTTGACATGATTGTCCTCCTGGTGCCGGCCGAAGCCGGCGCGTGATTCAGATTTCGTCGACGACCGTGTTGCGCAGCTTGCCGATGCCGGACGCCTCGACTTCGATCACGTCGCCGGCCTTCATCAGCAGCGGAGGCTCGCGCACGATGCCAACCCCAGCCGGTGTGCCGGTCGAGATGACGTCGCCCGCTTCGAGTCGCGTGATCGTAGAAAGGTACTGGACGATGTAGCCGACATCCCAGAGCAGTTCGCCGAATTCGGTGCACTGCACAACCATCCCATTCAGTCGCGTCGTCAGTACGATCTTCGAAGGATCCTTGATTTCGTCGGTGGTGACGAGCCAGGGACCGAATGCGCCGCTGCCATCGAAATTCTTGCCGGCCAGAAGGCTGTGGTGCTGCAAGTCGCGCACGGACCCATCCATAACCAGGCTGTATGCCGCGATGTGTTCGTGCGCCCGATCCGCCGGGATCGCGCGACCTGCCTTGCCGATGACAATGGCGATCTCGCCCTCGAAGTCGTAAAAGGTGCTCGCGCTGGGGCGTGTCAAGGGCCTGCCATGCCCGACCAGCGACTGCGGGTGCTTGCTGAACACGAGGGGAAACTCCGGCGCGACAGCGCCGCCTTCTTCCTGGTGCGCCTTGTACGACAGCCCGAGGGCGAACATGCGCATGTCTGCACGCGGGTTCGGCGGCAGGAATTCTACCTCGTCGAGCGTGAAGTCGACTTGCCGGGTCCGCGAAAGCAGGCGCGCTTGGTCGAGCAGACCGCGGGAAAGCAGCGTGCGCAGATCCTCGCAATCGGGAAGCCGCGACGACAAGTCGAAGAAGCCGTTGTCGTCAACGATGCCATATCGGACTTTGTCGTCCGCTTCCACCGTGGCTAGTTTCATCTGATCTCCTGTGTGCCGACCGGTGTCGGCCAAAGTGCGACGATTGAAAAGTGCAAATCTCGTGACCTGAGGTGGTTATTCAAGGCGCAGGTCCGCGAGAAAGCGGTCGAGTGCGGCCGTCACGGCTGCGGGCGTCTCGAGCGGCGCAGAGTGGCCGGCGCCATCGAAGGTGACGAACTGTGAGCCTGTCACGGCGCAAAGATAGTGCCGAGCCAACTCGATGGGGCTGCCGGCATCGTGCTCGCCCCAGGCAATCAGGGTCGGCACTGTAATCGACGACAGTCGGTCAACCACCGAGCCGTAGGTGAGGGGCAGGCGCACCGCACGCGCGAGGCCGGAGCGGTCGTGCGAGCGCAGGCACGCCCGCGCGGCGGCCACGACCTCCGGGTGGTCGCGCCGTGTGGCCGGGCTGAGCATGCGTTCCAGGACGTCCTCAAAGAACGCCTCGATCCGGATATCGTCGCCCAGCAGCAGCGTCGTTGAGGCATCAGTGAGCCACGATCCGACAGCGACTGGCGGGCCAAAGGGCGTCGCGTCCATCACGACAAGGGCATGCACTAGCTCCGGGTACGCCAGCGCAAAGCGGGTGAAGATGGCGCCGCCTTGACTCAAACCGACGAGGATCGCCTTGCGCTCGCCCAAGGCGCCGATCAAGGCGGCGACGTCTTCCACCAAGTCGTCGGCGGTCCATCCTTCCGGCTGGAATTCGCTCTTGCCGTGCCCGGGCCAGTCGATGCTGACACAGCGGAAGCGCGCACTGAGCGCGGCGGCCTGTGAGTGAAACATGGTGCGGTCAAACAGCATGCCATGACCGAACAGGATCAGCGGACCCTGTCCGATATCGTCAAGCGCATAGCGGATACCGCGGACAAGAAGTGTCGATGTCATGCGGCATTCCTCGACACGACGCGTGCGCGACCAGTTAGCAGGTGGACGAACTCTTCCACGTCGGCAGGCAGGCTTTCGCCTCGCCAGGCGACGTGCTGGTCAGGGCGAATCAGCGTCAGCGGCCGGCCGAACAGGCTCCTGAGCGATTCGTCGGTAACCGACAGGTGTGCGACGGGCAACCCGGCAGCGGTAAGACGCTGTGCCGCGACACGACCCGCATCGGACGCTGGCGCGAGATCCAGCAATGTGTACTCGGGGCCGAAACGGTCGTATAGGGGGGCGCCAGCGTTGTCCCGATACATCGGGGCGCGGTGCCCCGGCACCGCGCAGGGGGTATTGCGCGCCGGATCGTAGGGGACATGTTCGGACGCCGCCTGGTCGCAAGCAACGATGGGCGAATCTGGATAGCGCAAATCCAGCACGATGCCGTCCGATACCCACTGCGGATAGAGATGGTTGCCGATATCCTGGCCCATCTGCTCACGCCTCGCATGGGTGTCGGCATCGTCGCCCTCGATCGTCATCCATTCCGCCAGACGGCCAAAAGAGGAATAGAGGCGCGCGTGGTTCTGAAGCACCTCCCCCTTCGTTCGCAGCACCATCGCGCGGCGCTCGACAGAATAACTGTCGAGAATGGCGTCGCCGGCCCAGCCACGTAGCACATGCGCGAGCTTCCATCCGAGATTAACGGCATCACCGATGCCGAGGTTGAGGTTGTGCCCGCCCAGCGGCGGAATGATATGTGCGGCGTCTCCGGCGATGAAGCCGAATTCGTCCCCGAACCGGTCGGCCACAAGATCGAAGTAAGAGAACGGAAAAGTGCGCTCCAGCTTGTAGTCGATCCCGGGCCCGACCAGCGCGCGCACGACCGCATCCGGATCAATATCGTTCTCGGTCGCGTCATCGGCCAGGTTGATCTGGAGCTCCCAGCGATGGCCCTGAATCAACCGCGCGATGCCTCGCACTTCCGGCTTGGAGACAACATACATGACGGCGTCGGTAATCCCGCGCTGACGCATGCTGGCAAGCAGATCCGGTGCGTCGAAGAAGACAGCGACCACACGCGACAAGGCACCATTCCCCTGATACGTCATGCCGAGCGTCTCGCGCACGAAGCTGCGCGCTCCATCGCAACCGACGACGTAGCGCGCACCGATGTTGCGCGTCACGCCGTCGGATTCCACGCCGACACATGCGGTGCCGTCGTCCCGCCGCGTCATAGACACAGCCTTTGACGAGAAATTGATCATGACGCCGAGTTGCTGGGCCTTTTCGAGTACGACCTGCTGCAATTGGCCCTGCGTGACCCAGAGCGCGTCCTCCGACGCATCAGGCAGGACGCGCTGCCAGCCGAGACCTTCGGCGCAGACGCTGGTGATCTGCCGACCGCCAAGGGTATCGACCAGCGTCACGTTCCCCGGCCAGCCCTTGGGGACGAAATTGATGTCTTTCAGCCGCTCGGCGATCCCCCACCGCCGCAGATGCTCCATCGAACGCTTGTTGCAGTTCATGGCTCGCGTCCACCAGCTGCCAATCTCCGGCAGCTGTTCGACGATCTGCACGCGGATGCCGCGCAATGCGAGCTCGACTGCGAGCGAGCCACCCACCGGCCCCGCTCCAACGATGAGGACATCGGTTTCCATGTCAACGGCGGAAGGCAGGGAGGAGTTGGGCAAATGGTCTGTCATGGCAGTGCGCCTATCGGGGTTTTTGGACAGGGCGAATGTGGCGCGAGACGGCCAACCGTGCTGAGCGAATCGTGCGGATTCCGGTAGTTCTTGCGCGGTCATGCGCTGCGAGTCGACCCCAGAGAAGGGACGCTTTCGCCGGCAATTCGCATGGAGCGCATGAATTGTCCAATATCGCAAGAATCGCAAAGCGCGCCAATGATGGTTCGAACTTAATGGCGACGCGGATAACGGTCCGGGTCGCAACGATCGTCAATGGGCGAGGCACACAGGGACAAGACTACAAGGAGACCGCGCCAAACCGGGGGCTGACGACCGGACCGCTGCCGAGAGGCAATTGACGCACCTACAATGCGCCCATGTCTACTGATCCCGGGCCGGCGACCTCCGTCCTTCAACTTCGAATTGCTCTGCGCGGCCTGAGCCCGCCGGTTTGGCGACGCGTCCTTGTTCCCGAGCACTTGACGCTCAGGCAATTGCACCATGTCATCCAGGTCGTCATGGGCTGGGCCGACGAACATCTGCACACGTTTAGCATTCGTGGCAGGCGTTACGGGGAAGCTCAGGAGGGCGTCATGCAGTTCTCCACCGTGGCAAACGAACTGCTACTGACTGCGTTTCATCTCCGAGAGCAGGAAGGCTTCGTCTACGTGTATGACTTCAACGCGTGGTGGCGCCACGAGATACGCATGGAGCGACGTAGGCTGCAGCAACATCCTGGCCAGCTGCCCCGTTGTGTGGCGGGTAGCGGGCCAGGCCCGCCAGAGGACATGGGCGGGATCGAGAGGTATCTGGAGGCCCGGGACGAACGCAGTGAGTATGAGTTCCTCGATTGGCTCGAGTCGCTGCGCGAGGGTCCAATCGCACTGGAAGACTTACGCGATGAGGTCGACGGGTGGCTGACTTGGCTGGATCGTCGCTTTGACCGTCAGACCGTCAATGATCGGTTGCGAGAGTTCGAGAGGTAGACTGGTCGCCGCAGTTTCCGCGGGAGGAGGGCGGCCATGCGTATCAGCTTGCAACTTGTAGTGCAGGACGATGGAGGGGCGCCAGCCACCGTCACCGAGATTGCCCAGTTCGCGAGAGACGGCCTTGATGTGGGCTCACTGGGCCTGCATCTGGAGGAGGCGAAATCATTGCTGGGGCGGCTGCAGCGCACGATGGTCGCGGCACAGGTTGCCGAGGCAGCTGCGCGGACCAGCGTCTGTCCCACGTGCGGGGCGCCGTTGGCTTGCAAAGGCCACCATCACTTGATCTTCCGGAGCGCGTTCGGGCGACTGTCGATTGACAGTCCGAGGCTGTACCCCTGCCGGAAGTGCAAAGGCGATGCCCCCACCTTCAGTCCGGTCGCTAGCTGCTTGCCTGAGCGGGTCAGCCCAGAACTGCAGTATCTCGAGGTCAAGTTTGCAGCGCTGATGTCGTATGGGTTGACCGTCAACGTCCTGCAAGAGGTGTTGCCGCTCGATCATGTGTTGGCGGCCAGCTCGATCCGGCGCCAGGTCACCACGCTCGGTCGCCGGCTGGAAGCGGAACAGGCCGCCGACGCCCGGCAGCAGGCGGAGGTGGCCGCGAGCTTCGGTTTGCCGGAGATCCCGGAGCCCAGTCGGGTCCGCGCGGTCGGCATTGACGGCGGCTACCTCCGACGGGCCGGCCACCGGCGCCGCCAAGACGGTTGGTTTGAAGTGATCGTCGGGAAGTCCCTGCGGGATCAGGATGCCGGCCATAGCTTTGCCTACGTGCACAAGCTGGAGCGCCGACCGGCCGATCGCATGTGGAGCTTCCTGCTACGAGAAGGTGTGCAACCCAGTCAGCCGGTCACCTTCCTGTCGGACGGCGGGGACACCGTACGGTTTGCCCAACTCGGCTTTGGTGACCGCGGTGAGTACGTTCTCGATTGGTTCCACATCGCCATGCGGGTGCAGAATCTCGAACAGATGATCAGGGGCCGGCCGGCACCCTGTGACGGTCCTAGCAACGCAGCCTTGATCAAGGCGCTGCATGGCTCCAAGTGGCGCCTGTGGCACGGCTGTCCCCATCCGGCGTTGCGCCAACTGGGAAGTCTGGGCTGGGATCTGGACGCTGAGGCCAGCCCCGAGGAGGCCAAACTTCTTGGCAAGCTCGAGGAGTTTATTGTCTACCTCGACAACAACCGGCACTTTATCGTGAACTACGGTGACCGCTATCGGCATGGGGAGCCCATTGCCTCAGGTTTTGTCGAGTCGGCCGTCAACCAGGTGATCAGCAAGCGATTCGTCAAACGGCAGCAGATCGCCTGGCGGCCTCGGCACGCGCACAACCTGCTGCAAATCCGGACGGCCGTACTCAATAACCTGCTCCGGTCTTACGTTGAACGATGGTATCCCTCCATTCCTCAAGGCGAGGGCCACCGCCTTGCCGCTTAGTTAGCCCCCGGTTTCGCGCGGTCTCCCAGTCGGCGTGCCGGAGTGCAGCCAATCAGCCGGGTCACGGCAATGTGGCAAAGGCGGGCACGGCGCGCAGCGCGATTCGTGCGCAAGTCGACGTTTCTTGCGCATGGTTGCCGGCAGCGCGACAGGGCGCCACTGCCAGCGGCCGGCGGTGGCGCCGCGCGCGGCAAGATCCTTCGTACATAGCAAGAATCGTTAAGCGGCGGCCCGGGAACTGCGTCAAGTTACGCCCCTGACAGAGACGAGCGCAGTGACGCTCGCCCGCCGAGACAGTTGGCCCGCGCGCCGGTCTCGCCGACGTACAGGAGACAACGCATGACCGCCCCATTGCATACCGATTTGGCCGCCCCCGCTGACCTGGCATTGTGCGCCGCATGCGCCAGGCTTTGCGACGACTTTGCCTACCACGTGGACCACCGGGACTATGCGGCCGTTACCGGACTGTTCACGGAGGACGGGACCTTTATGCGCCAGGGTGAAACCCTGCGCGGACGCGCCGCGATTCTCGCCGCCATGCAGGCGCGTCCTGCGGACACCGAGACCCGCTACGTCTGCACCAATGTGCGCATCGACGCTTGCCCTGTGCCCGGAGCGGCGCGGGGAACTTCAAACCTCACCTTGCATCGCGGCCCGCGTTCGGGCGACGGCGTGCCCGCGGTCACGGTGATCGCCGAATTCACGGACGACTACCGCCTGACCCCGGAAGGGTGGCGCATTGCGTCGCGCGTGGTCACGGCAGCGTTCTGACAGTCCGGACTGGTCGTCCAGGCCGCTGAGATCTCCACCGTCCTCCTGCCAGGCCATAGAGGCCATCCCGCCGCCAATGACCAGGACGCGCAAGCGCGTGGCGGGTGTGGCGGCCTGCGCAGGCGAGGGTGAGTTAGCCGGGGACAGCGCGGACGACGGTCCAGGATGCCGCAAAGAAGACCGACAAGCATCCAAGCCTGCAGCCGGCATACCGACCGGCGCCAATCCAGAGGAAGAGGAGACTCCCGATGCCGCATTTCCCACCGACAACGCCACGGGCAAAGCGCCGCCGGCGTGCCCTGAGAACCCGCGCGATGCGCACGCTGGTGGCGACAGTCCTGCCGTCGCTGGCCGCGACCGGCGCACAGGCGTTCTCGATAGACACCGGTGTGCCTGACCTGCAGTGGCGCTGGGACAATACGCTCAAGTACAGCTCAGCCTGGCGGGTGAAGGGGTTGGACGAGAATGTCTCCGGCCCGAATGCATCGAACGCGAATCCGAACTTTGACGACGGGGACCGCAACTTCCATCGCGGGATGATCTCCAATCGCGTTGATCTGCTGTCCGAGATGGACGTCAAGTACCAGAACGTGGGCGCACGCGTGAGTGCCGCGGCCTGGTACGACACGATCTACAACCGCTCGAACGCCAACAACTCGCCGGCGACGGCCAATGCCGTGTCGGTCCCGCACGACCACTTCACCGATGCTACCAGTGACCTGATGGGGCGCAAGGCGGAGTTCCTGGACGCATTCGCGTTCGGCAGGTTCACGCCGGGTGATACCGCCCTGAACGTCCGTGCCGGCCGCTTTACCCAGCTGTACGGCGAAAGCCTGTATTTCGGCGCCAATGGCATCGCGGCCGCGCAGACCCCGGTCGATGTGATCAAGGCGCTTGCAGTCCCGAACTCGCAGTTCAAGGAAATCCTGATGCCGGTGACCCAGTTGTCGGCGAACTGGCAGATCAACACGCAAGTGTCCGTGGGCGCCTATTACCAGCTCGAGTGGCGGGCGTCGCGCCTGCCGCCTTCGGGCAGCTACTTCAGCTTCGGCGATTTCCCGGGAACAGGCGGTGAACGGCTGCTGGGCGGGGCGCCGCTGATGCCGGGCGGCGGCCCGGCTGCGTTCTTCCACGGCACCGACATCGACGCGCGCAACTCGGGACAGGGCGGCGGACAGGTCAAGTTCAAGTTCGGCGACACCGAGTACGGCATCTATGCGGCGCGCTTTCACGACAAGGCGCCACAGTTCTACCTGCGCCCCGGGGCGGGCGGGGTGAACCCCGCCACTGGCGAGATTGGACAGTATGTCCAGGTCTACGGGGAAGGCATCACGACATATGGGGCGAGCTTCAGCACGGTGCTCGGTGATGCCAACGTGGCGGGTGAACTGTCCTTCCGCCACAACATGCCGCTCAACGCGGTGGGCAACATCGTGCTCGACCCGCTGGGCGCTGGCAACGGCAGCAGCAACCCGCTCTACCCGGTCGGCCACACGCTGCATGCGCAGCTTTCGGTGATCAATGTGCTGCCGGCCGGTCCGCTCTGGCAGGGCGCGTCGATTACCGGGGAGGTTGCCTATAACCGGCGGCTGGCCGTCACCAGGAATGCCGACCAGCTCGACCCGAATGTCTCGCGCGATGCCGCGGCATTGCGCCTGATCGTCCAGCCCGAGTATTTCCAGGTCTTGCCGGGCGTCGACATGCAGGTGCCGATCGGCATCGGCTACGGGTTGTTCGGCAACTCGTCGGTCAACGGGCTTGGCTTCCCGGCGCGGCACGGCGGCGATTTCACCTTTGGCATCAAGGCGGACTACGAGAAGGTCTGGTACGGCTCGTTCACCTACACCCATTTCTTCGGCAGGGCCGGCAGCGTGGCCAACGCCGCCGGCCAGCTGACCGGCAACCAGGTCTACAAGGACCGGAATTTCATCGCGCTGTCGATTCAGCGCACGTTCTGACCAGCGGGCAGGAGTCACTATGAAAGAGGCAAAGCAAGGACGGCATGCCAGTGCCGGTGCATGGCAACACAAGGCAGCGTTGGCTGCGGCATGGCTGGGGGGCCTGTGCATGGCGGCGGCAGGCGTGCCAGGACATGCCATTGCGGCTGTCAGCGCCGACGAGGCGGCCGCGCTCAAGTCGGCCCTCACGCCGCTGGGCGGCGAGAAGGCGGGCAGCAAGGACGGCGTGATCCCGGCATGGACTGGCGGCATGACGTCCGCATCCGGGCCGAAAGTGGGGGACGTTCCGTCTGCGGTGTTTGCCAATGAGAAGCCGGTGATGCAGATCACGGCCAGGAACATGGTGCAGTACGCCGACAAGCTCACCGACGGTACGCAGGCATTGCTGAAGAAGTATCCCGATACGTTCCGCGTCGACGTATACCCGGCGCACCGCACGGCGTCAGCAAGTCCCCAGGTCTATGACAACACCGCCCGGAACGCGACGCGCTGCAAGACGCGCGAGGGCGGCCTGTCGGTCGAAGGGTGCTTTGGCGGGATCCCGTTCCCGATTCCCAGGGACGGCTTCGAGGCGATCTGGAACTTCCTGTTGCGGGTGCAGCCGGAGTCGGCGCAGATGGGGTTCAAGAACATCGTCGGCACGTCGGACGGCAACCGCACGATCGCGTCCCGTGGCGAGAACAACTGGAACTTCCCGTACTACTACAAGGATGGTGCGCTCGAGAACTGGTCCGGCAAGTACCTGCTGCAGCGCTTCACCACGACGGAACCGCCCTTCCGCGCCGGCGAATCGCTGGTAGCCCATGACAGCATCGACGCAAAGCAGTCGCGCGAGGCCTGGCAGTACCTGGTCGGGCAGCGCCGTGTCCGCCGTGCGCCGACGGTGGGCTATGACACGCCCGATTTCATGTCTTCAGGCGCGCATTACTTCGACGAGGTGATGGGGTTCGCCGGCGATCCGGGCCGCTACCAGTGGAAGCTGGTCGGCAAGAAGGAAATGATCGTCCCCTACAACGCGAATGCGTTCGTGACGGCCAAGCTCGACGAGGCGTTCGTCAAGCACCACGTCAATCCGGATAAGCTGCGCTGGGAAACCCATCGCGTCTGGGTGGTCGAGGCCACCCTGGCCCCGGGCAAGCGACACGCCGTGCCCAAGCGCCGCTTCTACCTGGACGAGGACAGCTGGACGATGAGCCTGGCAGACGGGTATGACGCCCAGGGCAACCTGTGGCGCACGGAGCAGATCCCGCCGTTCGTCGTGCCATCGATTCCCGCCGTCGTCGTTGCGCAGGCGATCATCTACAACCTGCAGGCCGATACCTACAGTTCCGTGGTGTCGCTCAACGGCGAAACCTATCGGGTCGGCACACGCAAGCCGGACAGCTTCTTCACCGGCGAAGCGGCTGCCGCCGACGCCACACGATGACCGGCACGGGATTGCGAGGCTGACGATGGAAAGTCATGACAAAACAGCGGCGCAGCCGGACGGCATGCCGGCGGGGGGGGAATGCCGGGCCGATGGGGTGGGGCTGGTGTCGCATACGCGACGCCGGCTGATGGTTGGCGGTGCCGGCGGGCTGTTGGCCCTGGTGGCGCAAGCACTGCCGGGGCATGCGGCGTGGGGCGCCACGCCGGCGGACGCGGCCAGGCCGGGGACCGCTTCGCTGGACCCGTTGCGGCGCCCGGCGCCGCGGCGCTCGCATCCGGAGCGCGCGTTGCTGACCTGCGTGGCACGGGCGGGCAAGCGCGTCATTGCCGCGGGAGAGGCGGGCATTGTCGTCCTGTCGGATGACCACGGCAGGACGTGGCGGCAGGCGCGGGTACCAGTCAGCGTGACCCTGACCAGCCTGTCGTTTGCTGCCCCGGATACCGGCTGGGCAGCGGGCAATGGTGGTGTCGTGCTGCGCACCGATGATGGTGGCGAAACGTGGTCGCTCCAGCTTGACGGCCGCCGGGCCGCGCAACTGGCGCTGGAAGAGGCCCGCGCGGGCACCGATGGCGCAGCGTTGGCGGATTCGCTGCCAAAGGCCGCACGGCAGCGCGTGGCGACCGCGCATCAATGGATCGCCGACGGCCCGGACAAGCCGCTGCTCGACGTGCATTTCTTCAATGTCAATGACGGCATTGCCGTGGGTGCCTACGGCATGGCGCTGGCCACCCGGGACGGCGGCCGGCACTGGCATTCGATTGCGGGGCGTATCGAGAACCCTGGCGGGCGACATCTCTACCGGATTCTGGCGACGGGTGACGCCCTGTACCTGGCGGGCGAGCAAGGCCTGATCCTGCGAAGCGGCAGTGACGTACACCAGGCGAGGTTCTCGGCACTGCCCAGTCCGTATGCCGGAACCTTCTTCGACGCCATCTCCATGGGCCAGCACGGCATCGTGATGCTGGGGCTGCGCGGCCATGGCTTCGCGACGCAGGACGGGGGCGCGACGTGGCACCCGCTCGCGGTGAAAGGCGTTGTCACCCTGACTACCGGGCTGTGGCTTGCGTCCGACGGGTCGCCCGCCGGCCAGTTGGTCATCGCTGACGAAGCCGGCCAGCTGCGCCACAGCAGTGACGGCGGCATGAGCTTCCAGGTCTTGGCGAATCCCGAGCCATTCCCGCTTTCCGATCTGGTCGCGAGTGCCGATGGCGCGTTGATTGTGGCTGGCGCACGCGGGGTCCGGCGTGTTGTCTTGACCGGCGCCGCCAGCGTGGGTGCGGCGCGTGTCGATCGTTCCCGCCTTGTTGCCGGCAGCCATGCCGGCACGCATTCTGCATTTCAGGAGTCGCATTCATGAGCTTCGTATCCTCGTCCGCGGACCGGGAGCCGCCCGTCATCGGCCAGCTCGATGCCTTTGACGCGAATTCCGGGTCGCGCCTGGAGCGCCTGCTGTTCAACCACCGGCGCATTGTGGTCGCGCTGTGCGTGTTGTTGACCGTTGGGCTGGGCATTGCCTCGGTCGGGCTGCGACTGAATGCCGCGTTCGACAAGATGATTCCGACCGGGCATCCGTTCATCGTGAACTTCCTGGCGAACAAGTCGAAGATGGCGGTGGGGGGCAACAGCCTGCGGATTGCCGTCGAGGCGCGCAGCGGTAATATCTTCGACGCCGGCTACCTGGCCACCTTGCGGCAACTGAACGATGAACTCTTCCTGATGCCCGGGGTCGATCGGCCGTACATGAAGTCGCTCTGGACGCCCGCCACGCGCTGGACCGGCGTGACGGAGGACGGACTCGATGGTGGGCCGGTGATTCCGGACGACTACGATGCCTCACCGGCATCGATTGCCCAGGTCAAGGCCAACGTCGAGCGCTCGGGCGAGATCGGCCAGGTCGTGGCCGACGATTTCCGTTCGAGCATGATTCTCGTTCCCTTGCAGGAGTCGCTCGGCGCGAGCGGGAAGCCGCTCGACTACGGCGACATGCAGCATCGCCTGGAGACATTGCGCGACAAGTATGGCAACGACAAGGTACGTATCCACATTACGGGCTTTGCCAAGATCGTGGGCGACCTGATCGACGGCGTACGTCAGGTGATAGTGTTCTTTGCCATTGCCATCGCGATTTGCACCGGGGTGCTGCTGTGGTACACGCGTTGCCTGCGCAGCACGGCGCTGGTCGTGACATGCTCGCTGGTTGCCGTGATCTGGCTACTGGGCATGTTGCGCTTGCTTGGCTATACGCTGGACCCATACTCAGTGCTGGTGCCGTTCCTGGTATTCGCCATCGGCATGAGCCATGGCGCGCAGAAGATGAACGGGATCATGCAGGACATCGCGCGCGGCACCCACCGGCTGGTGGCGGCGCGCTACACCTTCCGCCGCCTGTTCCTGGCCGGCGTGACGGCGTTGCTGGCCGATGCCGTGGGCTTTGCGGTCCTGATGATCATCGATATTCGTGTCATCCAGGATCTGGCGGTCACGGCCAGCATCGGCGTCGCGGCGTTGATCGTCACGAACCTTGTGCTGCTTCCGGTGCTGCTGTCCTTCACGGGGGTCAGCAAGGCGGCGGCCCAGCGCCGGCTTCCTGCAGAGGCGGGCGCACGGGCCCACGTACCGGAACCGTGGCTCTGGCGTTGCCTGGCGCGGTTCACCCGGCGGCGCTGGGCGATCGGGGCGATTGCCGTGTCCGTCGTGCTCGGGGCGATCGGCTTCGCGACCAGCCTGCACCTGCGCATTGGCGATACCGATCCCGGTGCGCCGGAACTGCGTGCCGACTCGCGCTACAACCGCGACAATCGCTTCGTCGTCGCGAACTATGGGGCCAGCAGCGACAACTATGTCGTCATGGTGCGCACGCCGCAGTACGCGTGCGGCCAGTATGACACCCTGCTCACGGTGGATGCACTGGAGACGGAACTGCGCCGGCTGCCCGGCGTTGTCACGACACAGTCGCTGGCTGGCATTAGCAAGGGGGCCGCGTCCGCCATGAACGAAGGCAGCCTCAAGTGGTATGACATTCCGCGTACGCAGGACATGCTCAATACCATCGTGACGCGAGCGCCGCGCGAGCTGATTGACCAGGCGTGCGACCTGCTGACGGTGTCGGTCTACCTGCACGATCACAAGGCCGATACCCTGACCCGCGTGGTCGATACTGTGACGCAGTTCGCCGCGGTCCAGGATACCCATGATGTCAGGATCCAGTCTGCCGGGGGCAATGCCGGCATCGAAGCCGCCACCAACATCGTCGTCAGGCAGGCGAACATGCAGATGCTCGGCCTGGTCTATGCCGCCGTCGTGCTGCTGGCGTTCATTACATTCCGTTCGTGGCGTGCCGTGATCTGCGCGGTGCTGCCGTTGATGCTGACTTCTGTCCTGTGCGAGGCGCTGATGGTGTGCCTTGGTATTGGCGTGAAGGTTGCCACCTTGCCTGTCATTGCACTTGGCGTGGGCATCGGCGTGGACTACGCGCTGTACGTGTTGACCGTGACGCTGGCCCACCTGCGGCGGGGTGTCGCGCTGGAGGAGGCCTATGCGGAAGCGCTGCGCTTCACCGGCCGTGTCGTGGTGCTCACCGGGGCGACGCTGGGGATTGCCGTGGCGACCTGGGCGTTCTCGGCGATCAAGTTCCAGGCCGATATGGGAATCCTGCTGGCCTTCATGTTCGTGTGGAACATGGTGGGCGCGCTGGTCCTGCTGCCTGCGCTGGCGCATTTCCTGCTACGCCCCGCGGCGGCGAACGCCTGTATCGGCGAATCCGTGACGGCAGGCGAAGCGGCGGGTCGTCCCGGGTTGCTGGGCCGGACGTGATCCCCGGCCAGGGCCGCCGTGCCCTGGCGACGGTCAGTGAGGGGAACGCAGCATTCCCTTCCGGCGACAAGCCATTGCGGCCCTTCGGGGCCGTTGCGGTTCCTGCCTTTCGTTATGCATCCGCGTACGCAATGGCACGGCAAACCTGCTTCATGGCAGCGAGCAGGGTGCCGAGGTCGGGGACCGCATCGCGATAGCGTCGTACCAGCGCCAGCAGGCCTTCCACCTGGGCCGAGATCAGCATGGCCCGCAGGGCGCATTCTTCAGCCGTCAGCGACGGCATCATCCTGGCAATCACGGTTTCGACATAGCGTGTGCCGTCTTCGTAGGCGCGCAAGTCCAGGGTTGATGCAACCGGTTCGTGGCGGGCCATGGCCCATACCTCGATCCAGAAGGCGGCCGTGTCGGGGTCGGCGAAGGCTTCGAAGGTGAAGTCGAGCACGGCATCGAACTGCTGCGCCGGCGCGAGCGAGGTGTCCTCCGTCAGGGCACGAAACCGTGCGTGATAGTGCGCGACCAGCGATTCGATGGTCGCGTGCAGCAAGGCATCGCGTGTCGGGAAGTAATGCTGCAGCGTGCTCAGGCGCAGTCCGGCTTCCGCCGCCACGCGCCGGGCGGTGAAGGCGGTATGCCCATCCCGCGCGAAGAGGCGCGCGGCCACGTCAAGGATTTCCGGGATGCGCGTCTGTCGATTGCCGCGTCGGGGGGCATCGTCGCCCGCCGGGGGCTTGCCGAGGTCGTGGGACGTAAGCCTGATGGTTTTCATGAGAGCAGGAACGGATGAATCATTGAGTACGGTAGTCAGATTATAGGTCTAATGACCCATACATTGAATTCATCAAGAAAGCGACGATCCTGACGGAATTTCCCAGATATATAAGGGATGAAGACGTGTGCGGTGCGGGTATTTCCTGACACCATGAGTGGGTCATGTGACCTATAAATGAGCCAGACGAGAACAAACCGGCGCCGACACGCCGCCAGGTGATCCAGGAGACAGTCACATGAACCATCCGCCTCAGCACGTCGGTCCCACAGGAGGCGCGTCATCCTTCCTGTTCCCCTCAGCCCCGCATCCTGCCGCTGTTTCGTGTTTTCCCCTAGGGATTGACGATGTGCTGTTCGAAGCCGTTGACGCGCCGCGGTCCGACAACGACGCTGTCATGGCTCGTGCCGGACAGGGCGTACCGGGACCGCTGCCAAGGCGCGACAGCCTGAAGCCGCAGGTTGTCTTCCGGTCGGATTGGTGTACCGCGCATCATCTGGCCGCGGGGACGACGCCCCATCGGGTGCGCATGGAGCGGCACGCGCATACGCTGCTCGTATTCGATGGGGGAAGCTACAGCGAGGGCGAGCGCCGCATCGACGGCACGCGGCTCGGGGCGGCGGGGGCGCTGGATGCGGGTATCGATGTCGTGCCGGCCAGGAGCCGGCTGGTGGCATGGTCCGGTGTGTCGAGCAATATCGGGGTCACCCTGATCACGCTGGACAGCGAACGGATGGCGCGGATCGTGGGCGAGCCCGCCGCAAGTGCGGCGGTACATGGCCTGCGGCCGGATATCAACCTGCGCAACGAGTTGCTTTCGCCGCTGGTCGCACGGGTGCGGCGCTGGTCGATGCTCGACGACGCCGAGTCGGATACCATGCAACGTGAAACGATCCTGATGCTGATCATGCAGGAAATCATGCGGATGCAGCGGCTCCAGTCCGGCGGCACCGCAGTCAACCGCGGCGGACTGTCGCTGCGTGCGCAGCGTCTGGTGCGGGAGTTCGTCGCGGCCCACCTTGATACACGCATCGAGTTGCAGACGCTGGCGGATCTTGTCGGCATGAGCCGGTTCCATTTCTCGCGTGCGTTCAAGGTGTCGTTCGGTCTGCCGCCGCACAAATACCTGATGGCTGAGCGGGTGCGGGTGGCCGCGAAAAAGATCGGCGGCACGGACCACTCCATTACCGACATAGCGCTGCAGGTGGGCTTTTCCTGCTCAAGCGAGCTGACGCGTCTGTTCAAGCAGGCCATGGGCTGCACGCCGCGCACCTATCGCGCGGCGCGCCGTTCCGGCACCGTCCGGCAGGAAGCGCGCGTGACGCGCTGAGGGCGGCGCCGGGCCGCCGGCCGTGTCAGCAGCCTGCGGCTGTCTGACCCGCTTTCCCGTGCCTTGACAACCCCATCTGGCGCGCCACCTGGTGCGCGCGTCCTCCATGCGGGAGAGCCGTCCGATACCCGGCACGGCTGCGCGCAAGATGCCTTCAGTTCCGCAAGATTCGCCAAGTCGCCGCGTGTCGCCGCTTCTATAGTCGGCGCATGTCTGGCCGACGGTGGCAATGAACGATGTTGCCGCTGTCGGTCAATGCTTCATGGTGATTCTCAGGTGACGACGACAGGTATGATGAACATTCATCCGATCGAACCCGGCGAACGTGCGGGGGAAGACAGCGATATTCAGGAAACACGGGAATGGCTGGACGCGCTTGACAGCGTGGCGCGCGTGGCCGGTATCCCGCGTGTGCGCTTTCTGATGCAGCGGTTGGCCGAGCAGGCCAGCGACCTTGGCGTTGGCGCCGGCGCCCATCCCTATTCGCTCTACCGCAATACGATTCCCGTCGAGGCGCAGCCGGTCTATCCGGGCAATCTGGCCCTGGAAACAAAGCTGACCTCGATCATGCGCTGGAATGCCCTGGCGATGGTCGTGCGGGCCAACCGGTCCTATGGCGAGCTTGGCGGCCATATCGCAAGCTATGCATCGGCGGCCGAGATCTTCGAAGTCGGGTTCCAGCATTTCTTCCGTGCGGACAGCGCATCGGGGAAAGGCGATCTCGTTTACTTCCAGCCGCACTCGGCGCCCGGCATCTACGCGCGCGCCTATCTCGAAGGCCGGATGTCCGCGGCGCAACTGGCGAGCTACCGGCAGGAGGTGGGCGGCGGCGGCCTGAGTTCCTATCCGCATCCCTGGCTGATGCCGGACTTCTGGCAGTTTCCTACCGGGTCCATGGGCATCGGGCCGATCAGTGCCATCTACCAGGCGCGGTTCCTGCGCTATCTCGAGCATCGCGGCCTGGCGGACACCTCGCATCGCCGCGTATGGGGCGTATTCGGCGACGGCGAAATGGACGAACCAGAATCGCTCGCGGCACTGTCGCTGGCGGCACGGGAACAGCTCGACAACCTTACGTTCGTCATCAACTGCAATCTGCAGCGGCTCGACGGGCCGGTACGCGGCAATGGCCAGATCATCCAGGAACTCGAATCCCTGTTTGCCGGCGCCGGCTGGAATGTGATCAAGGTGATCTGGGGCTCCGACTGGGATGCACTGTTTGCGTGCGACCGGCATCATGTCCTGCTCAAGCGTTTTGCCGAGACGGTGGACGGCCAGTATCAGGCGCTCGGCGCAAATGACGGCGCGTACAACCGCGCGCACTTCTTCGACCTGGATCCGGCGTTGCAGGCGCTGGTTGCGCACATGACCCCCGAGGAAATCGATGGCCTGCGCCGCGGCGGCCACGACTTCCACAAGCTGTACGCGGCATTCGAGGCAGCATCGCGCCATCGCGGCCGGCCGACCGTCATTCTTGCCAAGACCAAGAAGGGCTACGGAATGGGGCAGGCGGGGGAATCGCGCAACACCTCGCACCAGCAGAAGAAACTGGACCTTAATGCGCTCAAGGCATTCCGCGATCGCTTCGAGTTGCCGCTCCCGGATGCCGCGCTCGAAACCATGGACTTCTATCGCCCCGCCGAAGACAGTCCGGAGATGGTCTATCTGCGCGAGCGCCGCGCAGCGCTGGGGGGCTACCTTCCGAGACGCCAGGCCGTTGCCGACGCGATCACTGTCCCCGCGCTGGCGAGCTATGCCCAGTTCGCGCTGAGCCCCGACGAGCGGGAGGTGTCGACCACGACAAGCGTGGTCCGGCTGCTGGGGAATCTTCTGAAGGACAGGACGCTGGGGCCGCGCATCGTGCCGATCGTCGCCGATGAGGCGCGCACTTTCGGCATGGCGAACCTGTTCCGGCAGATCGGCATCTATGCGCCGCTCGGACAGCGATACGAGCCCGAGGATTCGGGGTCGATGCTGTACTACAAGGAGTGCAGGGACGGGCAGCTGCTCGAGGAAGGCATCACCGAGGCCGGTGCGATCTCGTCCTGGGTGGCGGCTGCGACGTCCTACAGCGTCAATGGCGTACCGATGCTGCCGGTCTACATCTATTATTCGATGTTCGGCTTCCAGCGCGTTGGCGACCTGATCTGGGCGGCCGCGGACCAACGCGCGCGCGGGTTCCTGATCGGGGCCACTGCCGGCCGTACCACGCTTGGCGGAGAGGGCCTGCAGCACCAGGACGGCTCCAGCCACCTGATTGCGGCGACGGTACCGAACTGCCGGGCCTACGATCCCGCCTTTGCCGCGGAGGCCGCCGTGATCATCGACCATGGCAGCCGGCGCATGCTCGAAGGTCAGCAGGACGAATTCTACTACCTGACAGTGACCAACGAGAACTATGTGCAGGCACCGCTCGATCCCGCATTGCATGAAGACGTGGTTCGGGGCATGTACCGGTTCGGCACGCGCGATGCTGCGGCCGGTGCGCCGCGGGTACGGTTGCTCGGTGCCGGTGCAATCCTGCGCGAAGTGATTGCGGCGGCCGACCTGCTGGCCAGCGAGTGGGGCGTTGCCTCGGAGATATGGAGCGTGACGAGCTTTTCGGAGCTGGCGCGCGATGCCCGCGAGGTTGAGCGGCAGCGGTTGTTTGGCGATGCCTTGTCGGGCGACGGGGCGCCCAGTCATGTCGCGCGCTGCCTGCCGGGCGAGACGCCGATCGTCGCGGCAAGCGACTACGTGCGCGCTTGCGCGCAGCTGATTGCATCGTACGTCAGCGCGCCCTACACCGCGCTGGGAACCGATGGCTTCGGGCGAAGCGACAAGCGCACCGCGCTTCGGTCGTTCTTCGAAATCGACCGCCATCACATCGTGCTGGCCGTGCTGGCGTCCGTGGCACCCGGCAAGCATGCTGAGGCGCGCAGCCGGTATGGCATCCATGCCGACCAGGCGGCACCGTGGCTGTCCTGACGGCATGGTCATCGCTCATACAGGAGTCTTCATGCAAACATTGATCGTACCGGATCTCGGCGACTTTCACGACCTGCCCGTCATCGAGGTCCTGATACAGGCCGGCGACGTGGTGTACCTCGAGCAATCGTTGATGACCGTTGAATCCGACAAGGCGACCATGGATGTGCCAAGCGCATTCGCCGGCGTGGTCAGGGAAGTGCTGTTGAAACCGGGGGATCGTGTGTCGCGGGGTTGCGCCATCGCGCACCTTGAACCGGTCACCGCGGTGGCGGGCGAGGTGGCGCGCGCAGACGAACCGGCCGGCGAACCGCCTGCCGTGGTGACAACTCAGGAGCAAGGTGCCGGCAGCCATGCGGACGCGGGACCGATAGGCCTGGAGCCCGATGCGCCGACATGGCCGGCACCCGGTCTGCGCACCGATGCCGAGCGGGTGTCCGATGTGCTGACGCTCGCGGGCCCTGCCGTGCGCAAGCTGGCGCGCGAACTGGGTGTGGCTCTTTCAGCGGTAATGCCCTCCGGGCCGAAAGGGCGGGTCCTGCGCCAGGATGTGCTTGCACACGTCAAGGCGGCGCTCACCGCGCGGCCCACACCGGCAGCGGAGGGCGGGCTCGACCTGGCACCATGGCCAGAGGTCGACTTTGCACGATTCGGTCCGGTCGAGCGCGCCTCGCTGACACGCATCCAGCGGCTCTCCGGTGCCAATCTGCATCGCAACTGGGTGCGGATCCCGCATGTGACCAACTTCGAGGAGTGCGACATCACCGAACTGGACGCGCTGCGTGGTGTCCTGAACCGCCAGCGCCAGCCACAGGCGCCCAGGGTGACCTTGCTCGCGTTTGCCATCAAGGCTTGCGCGCATGCGTTGCGGCAATTCCCCGCGTTCAATGTGAGTCTCGATGGGGAGGAGGTGGTACGCAAACAGTATGTCCACATCGGTTTTGCGGCGGACACGCCGAATGGCCTTGTCGTTCCGGTCATTCGCGACGCGGATCGCAAAGGGGTGGCCGCCCTGGCGGAAGAGGTGGCCGCGCTTGCGGCTCTGGCGCACGAAGGAAGGTTGTCGGTCGAGCAGATGCAAGGTGGATGCCTGTCAATATCGTCGCTCGGCGGAATTGGTGGCACGCATTTCACGCCGATCATCAACGCGCCCGAGGTCGCGATACTTGGCCTGGGGCACGCCCGGACGCAGCCGGTATGGGATGGGGCGCTATTCCAGCCGCGATCCATCCTGCCGCTTTCGCTGTCGTGGGATCACCGTGCCGTGGACGGTGCCCAGGCGGCCCGCTTTCTCGGACATATCGGAGCCGTCCTGACGGACTTCCGGCGCGCGATCCTCTGACGCGCGTAGACGAGATCCGGCGCCATGCACGGCGCCGTTCGGAACCGGGCCCCGATAAAGAGCGCCCGGCATGCAAGAAAAGACAAGGAGACAATTGGATGACAGGGAATCTGGACCAGGGCGGTGCCGGCGAGCGCATCGTTCCTTTCAAGATGGCGCATCTGGTGATTCGCACCGCGCGATACGCGGAAGTCGTGCAATGGTATCGGACGGTGTTTCTTGCCGACGTGGTGTTCGCGAACGAGATGCTGACGTTCATCACCTTCGACGACGAGCACCATCGTGCCGCCATCGCCAACATGCCCGAACTGGCGCCGAAGCCCGAGGGGACGGTAGGCATCGACCACATTTCCTTCAGCTATCGCGACATTGGCGAGCTGCTGACGACGTACCTGCGGCTAAAGCAGGATGGGATTGTGCCGTTCTGGTGCATCAACCATGGCCCGACCACATCGATCTACTACCGGGATCCGGAAGGGAACGATATCGAACTCCAGGTCGACAATTATCCCGATCCGAAGGACGCTGCCGCGTATTTCCATTCCCATGCCTTCGCGAGCAATCCGATCGGTGTCGAGTTCGACCCGGACGCGATGGTGACGCTATGGCGTGACGGGATGCCGGCGTCCCAGCTTTGCCGGCAAGGCACGGCGGCACGGCCGGTCGCCGCAGTGGCTCGTTGAGGGGAGGCGCAATGAAACTCATCAGTTTTCAGCATGGCGACGGCCCGGTGCGGGTGGGTGTCGCCGTCGGAGAGGGCGTGGTGGATATTGCGGCGCGCTTGCCCGGCGCCCCCGGTGACATGGTGTCACTGATCAAGGACTGGGAAACCTGGGAGCCCAGGGTTGTCGAGGCGGTGCGGACGGCCGCGCCGGACTTGCGGGGCGATGCGTTGACATGGCTGGCCCCGGTGCCGCGTCCGGGCAAGATCCTGGCGATCGGACTGAACTATGCGGATCACATCGCCGAATCAGGCATGGGCACGCCGGAGGATCAGCTCTGGTTTGCCAAGATGCCGACAGCGGTGACGGGACCGTTCTCGCCTGTGGCGTTGCCTCGGGTATCGGAGAAGCTTGACTATGAAGCGGAGTTGGCGGTGGTGATCGGACGGCGTTGCCGGCATGTCAGGGCAGAGGATGCGATGTCGATGGTGTTTGGCTACTGCGTGGCGAACGACGTCAGCGTGCGCGACTGGCAGTTGCGCACCTCGCAGTTCACGGTCGGGAAGTCATTCGATACGCACGCACCGTTCGGGCCATGGATCGTCACCGCCGACGAGATCGCGAATGTCTGCAATCTTGACGTGCGGCTGTTCGTGAACGGCGAGAAACGACAGGATTCGTCAACGAGTCACCTTGTCTTCGATATCCCGGCGCAGATCGCGCATCTTTCGCAAGCCATGACCCTTGAGCCGGGCGATGTATTGCTGACGGGCACACCTGGCGGCGTCGGAGC
The DNA here is from genome assembly GCF_058795055.1 of Cupriavidus sp. GW823-FHT06D04. Classification (NCBI taxonomy): domain Bacteria; kingdom Pseudomonadati; phylum Pseudomonadota; class Betaproteobacteria; order Burkholderiales; family Burkholderiaceae; genus Cupriavidus; species Cupriavidus sp. GW823-FHT06D04. The sequence goes on from NZ_JBXAHL010000049.1 coordinate 36,270, forward strand.
AGCGTGCAAGCCGCCCCGTTGGCTGCGCGCGGGCGATATTGTACGGGTCGAGATCGATCAGATCGGGGCAATCCAGAATCCCATCGTCGGCGAATAGCCGGTCATCCTTGGCACGGTCGTCTCACGGGAAGGCCGGGCCCTGGCATCAATAACAGAGTGGAAATTACTGTATCAGTGATGGCGGCGATGACATAAATTTTGCGTGCAAGTTGCCGTCGGCAACGGCCCGCGTGTGGTTCGCTCAAGGATGTCCCCATGACGTAACAGCGCCCAGCAACCAAGGTGAATGAGCTGGTGCTCGATCGCCAAGCCGTTGTAAAGCTCATAGCCATCGGTCATCAACGCCGCACCTGGACGGATGCCAGCATAGATTTCCTTGGCATGTTTGGCGCCGCGTCCCGACGCGTAGCTGAACAAGCGCACGGGCGGCCCGGAGCCGTTCATTTGCGCCCACATATAGCTCTTCGTCTGTGGCCGCCGTCCCGGCTCCTTCAGGACCTGGAGGGTCGTCTCGTCGCCGTAGATGATGTCAGACTCAAGCAGCGTATCGCGCAGCAGGTTGATCACCGGCCGCACGGCCTGGCCCACGCACACCATGCTGACGGCGATGGTATTCGCCGAGATGTCGCCGCCGAAGCGGCGCAGTAATGCGTAATGCGGCCTGGCGATACAGGGGCATGCCGAACTGGTACTTGCTGGTGGCAATCCAGGCAAGAGCCGACTCGGTAAACAGGCCACGGGGGATGATACGCGGCGGGACCGGCGTGACCTTGATGCTCAGATCGCAGCACGGGAAGGCGCGCTTGACGCGCTGGTGCTGGATGACACGGACCTGTTCCGGGATCACGTCCAGTTGCTCGCTGATCTCGACGCCGATCTCGACCAGCGCGTGGCCATCGTTTGCACAGAAGCGCTCGGGCTCGGGCAGGTCGTGACGTACCACTTCGCGTGGCAGATTGGGATCGAGCGGCTTGCGACCGCGCTTGTTGCGGGTGTGAGCGGCGACCTTCGTGCCGGGCACGTCTTCCTGTGCAGGCTGTGCGTTGAGCGCGTTGCATCCTTTGAATTTCTTCCGCGTCCAGAATTTGACAGCGGCAAGGCCCAATGGAACTCCTTGTGTGGTGACCGCAAGACTAGAATGCATCAGAATCCCACAAGGCACTGCTTGAACAACTGCAACGGTGCGTTAACGTTGGCGATCGTGAGAGCGATATTTGCGAACTCTTCTGCCTTTCCGAAGAGCTTCAAACAAACTTCTTGGTTCGTACATGCGTTGACCGGCTTGCTGGGGATGGGAGCCACACGATCGCAAACGAGATGGATGAGGTTCAGGTTAAAGGACGTACATCGGATTACAGTCCGGGACCAAACTGGCAAGGCTCATCGGGCGGTACTGGAGCTACGATATCGGCGCATAACAGTGTTGCCTCCGATTGGGAAACAACGACGTTACCCAGCTTTGCGCCTAACGGTGATCCATGCTATTGAACGAGGCGCACCTGCAGGAAGAATGCGCATAGAGTGGAAGCTGATCACAAACTTGCCGGTGACCACCCGCGGTGCAGGGGGCGCTGAAACTGATCCTCGAAGCGGTATTCGAGGCGGACTTCTGCCCGAACTCCTACGGGTTTCGACCGAAGCGGTCCCCACACCTCGCGCTGGCGGAAGTCAGACGCAGTGTGCTGCGGCGCATGTCGACGGTGGTTGATGTGGATCTGTCGCGCTACTTTGACACAATTCAACATTCAACCCTGTTGGGCAAGATCGCGAAGCGCATTCAGGATCCTCAGGTCATGCACTTGGTCAAGCAGGTTATCAAAGCAGCGGGCAAAGTTGGGGTACCGCAAGGTGGCCCATTCAGCCCACTCGCTGCGAACATCTACTTGAATGAGATTGACTGGATGTTCGACGAGATTCGACGCAAGACGGCACAGGGCCCTTACGAGGCAGTGAACTATCACCGGTTTGCTGACGACATTGTCATCACCGTCAGTGGCCACCACACCAAACGCGGCTGGGCTGAACGTGCCCTGCAGCGTCTGCGGGAACAACTCGTGCCGCTAGGCGTCGAGTTGAACACGGAGAAAACCATTGTGGTGGATACATTGAAGGAGGACGCCTTTGGGTTCCTGGGGTTCGACCTGCGTCGCGTGCGCAAACGAGCGGGGAAAGGGTACTTCGTCCTGATGACCCCCAAGAAGAAGGCTCGCCAAGCGATCAAGGCGAGGATCCGCGACATCATCCGGCATGGAGGCTCGACCCCGGCCGTGAAGCTGGTCGCGAAACTCAACGCCGCGGTGGCGGGATGGGTCAACTACTTCCGGGTCGGCAACGCCAGTCGCGCCTTCAGTGAGGTGCGCGACTATCTGGATGGAGCGGCCCCCTGAATCGCCGGACACAGTCCCCCACTTACAATAGCGGGTAGGCATACGACTGTGTTTATGACTAAAACGAAGCAGGAATTGGTGGAAGTGTTGACGGAGCCGGAGCGCCGGCGGCGGTGGTCGCCGGAAGAGAAGCTCGCGATGGTGCGCGAGAGCTGCGAGCCGGGTAAGACGGTGTCGATGGTGGCGCGCCAGCATGGCGTAAATCCGAACCAGCTCTTTCATTGGCGCAAGCTGTACCAGGACGGCAGCCTGTCTGCCGTCAGTGCTGGGGAGGAGGTGGTGCCAGCTTCCGAGTTGAGCGATGCGCTCAAGCAAGTTCGTGAGCTGCAACGGCTGCTGGGCAAGAAGACCATGGAGAACGAGATTCTGCGCGAGGCAGTGGAGGTGATGAAGTCGCGAAAATGGATTGCGCGCTCACCCTCATTGCCAGGGGACGACCTGTGAAGCGGGTCTGCGAAGTTCTCGGTGTAGCGCGCTCGAATGTGGCAGAAAAGTTGGCTCGTCCTGCAGACTGGCGGGATGGGCGCGGCGCCAGGCAATCCGACGATGCAGGGTTGGTCGAGGAGATTTGCAACGCGGTCGCGCATCTGCCCAGCTACGGCTATCGCCGGGTCTGGGGTGTACTGCGTAGGGAGCGCGAGCGCCACAGTGCGCCGCCCGTCAACGTGAAACGGGTCTATCGGGTCATGCGTGTGCACGGCCTGCTGCTGCAACGCAGAGCGGTTCCGCCGAGGCCTCAGCGCCGGCATGACGGCAAGGTTGCTGTAGAGAAGACCAATCAGCGCTGGTGCTCTGACGGCTTTGAGTTCCGCTGCGACAACGGCGAGCCATTGCGCGTGACGTTCGCCCTGGACTGCTGCGACCGCGAGGCCATGAGCTGGGCGGCGACCACCGGTGGGCATAGCGGTGACGTGGTCCGCGACGTGATGTTGGCCGCCGTCGAGAATCGCTTTGGAAACGCGCTGAAGACGCCGACGGAAATTGAATGGCTGACCGATAACGGCTCGGGCTACACGGCCGACAAGACCAGGGCGTTTGCCTCGGCCATCGGCTTGAAGCCGCTGACTACGCCGGTCTGCAGCCCGCAGAGCAACGGGATGGCCGAGAGCTTCGTGAAGACCATGAAGCGCGACTACGTCGCCTTCATGCCCAAGCCTGATGCCGAGACGGCGGTTCGCAATCTGGCCATCGCCTTTGAGCATTACAACGAGCAGCACCCCCATAGCGCCCTGAATTACCGCTCCCCGCGGGAGTTCAGGCGTGCGATGGCCTTATCAACCTAAGGGTGTGACCGTGTCCGGGGACACGGGGGCAAATCCACTGGAAATGAAGGTTCGAACTCTGCTAACGCGGCGCAAGCGACGCCAGAAGGCGAGCGTCGGGTGGCGCTTCAACAGGTTAGCTTGGTCTCCGAGTCAAACTTCGGTCTAGACTTGAGGGCGACGATCAGGGCGTCCGAGTGGCAAAACGGCGCAATCCGTGCAAGTCGGTCACCATGACACGACCATAGCTGACGCTCAGCAGGCCAAGTGCCTCCATTTGGCGGACGGCGAGATTCACTTTCTGACGAGTGATGCCGGAGAGGTAGCCAATTTCTTCCTGTGTCAGTGGTATCTCGGTCTTACCCAGTGGGTACAGACGTGGATTGAACATTGCCAGCAGACAGTTGGCGACGCGCAACGCCGGCTCGGTAAGACGGTCGCTCTGTACCATTGCCATGAGTTGTCCTAGCCGCTCGTTCACGTGCTCGAGCACGAAGCGATTGAAGATGATGCTTTCATCGAGCAGGCGGAAAAACAATGCCGAAGGCAGGCAGGCTACCAAGGAGGCGCGCAGAGCGATGGCGTCGTAGTGCCAGCGGTCACCCTTGAGGACCGTTCCCTCGCCAAACCATGCACCTGGCGGCAGGCCGGCAAAGGTCATAATTCGCCCCTCGCTGGAGGTGTTGCATACCTTGATCAGGCCATCCACCACGCCAAACCAGCAATGGCTGGGCTCGCCGCGCCGGCAGACATAACCGTCAGGCGCCACGTCTCGCAAGCTGACATTTTGGCGGACCTGGTCTTGGAGCTCCTGCGTCAGGGTCGGGAACCAGGGCGTGGTCAGGAGCAGCTCGTCGGTCGTCTTCATAGTCAGGGCAGTCGAGTATGGCTTTTGTCCCGCAATTGTTTCATACGGGACAGACTTCCGCCTAGATTCTCCCTAAAGTGACTTCCCGGATGACTATGCAATTGGTCAGCGCGCCCTCGCTCATGACCGTTCGGTTCGGACGGCGCAAAAGGTGTGCGCGACACCGGAGAAAAGAAATGGAGACTTCAATTGGTGCCTTGATTGCCGCGTCCGCGGCACGATATGGCGAGAGAACGGCACTTGTAGTGGACGATCGGCGCTTCTCCTTTGCCGAACTCAATCGATTGTCCTCCAGCGTGGCAACGCGCCTGCTGCAACGCGGGTACGGGCAAGGCACGACAGTCTCGCTTTATGCGCCGAACTCGCCGGAATGGATCATCGCTTATTACGGCATTCTCAAGGCGGGATGCATAGTCAATCCGCTCAATCCCATGCTGACTGGGCCCGAGGCCGCCTTCGCGGTGCGCGACTGCGGCGCGGCAGTGGTTTTCGGACAAAGCGAAAAGTTGCTGCTGCTACGCGCAGCGCTAGGGGAGAACGGACCGGTCCTGGTTTCTTTTCAAGGTGTCGCGGAATCGGTCGAGATGTTCACCGATTGGAGCGAAACGCCGGTGGACCCGGAACTGCGGGTTGATCAGGACAGGCTGGAAGAGATCAGCACGATCGGCTATACGTCGGGAACGACGGGTAAGCCGAAGGGCGCCCTGTTGACGCATCGGGCGATCCTTCTGAACGTCGCGATGACGGCCACAATGCACAGGCGTACCGAAGCCGACACGGTGGTAAGCGCGCTGCCGCTGTCTCACGTCTATGGCAACGTCGTGATGCAATGCGCCATCGCGTACGGCATGGCGCTGATCCTGCATCCGACATTTCAGGCAGAGGCCGTGCTGCGGAGCATCGACACGTACCGGGCAACCCTGTTCGAGGGCGTGCCCACGATGTACCTCTACCTTCTCGACTTTCCAGACTTCCTTTCATACGATCTCTCAAGCCTGACTCGGTGCACAGTGGGGGGGCAGACGATGCCGGAAGCGAAAATGCGCGAAGTTGAAGCGCGCTTCGGTGCTCCATTGCTTGAGCTATGGGGTATGACCGAACTAGGCGGCCTGGGAGCCACGCATCCACTGCTTGGGGAACGGCGTCTCGGGTCCATTGGTTTGCCTCTGCCGTCCATGGAAGCGCGCATCGTCGCGAACGGCGAACCTGGAAAGGTTCTGCCACCGGGCGAGATCGGAGAGCTGGCGCTCAAGGGCCCGATGACCATGCAAGGCTACCTGAACCGGCCGGATGCCACTGCCGAAACTATCGATAGTGAGGGTTTTCTGCACACGGGTGATCTCGCCTACATGGACAAGGATGGCTATATCTACGTCGTCGACCGCCTTAAGGACATGATTATCACCGGTGGCTTCAATATCTATCCGGCTGAGCTCGAAAGTGTCCTCAGCGAGCATCCTGCCGTGTCGATGGCGGCCGTAGTGGGTATTCCCGACCCATTGAAGGGCGAGCTGGCCAAGGCTATCGTCGTGCTGGCGAAAGGTCAGAGCGTGAGTGAGCAAGAATTGCTGGAGTTCTGCAGGACGCGCTTGGCCGCGTACAAGATTCCACGGCTGGTGGCGTTCGTGGACGATCTGCCGAAGACGGGCTCTGGAAAGATCCTGCGGCGGGCTTTGCGCGTTTGATTGTGTTTGGTTGGAGACACAACCGCGATGGCTGGTTGCTCGGTGACTTGGCCGCGATCGACGGGCAGCGCGATTTGCAATATCGTTGGCCTGGTCGTGGCCAGTTCCCGGGGGGCGCGTTGATCGATGCCGGAGCCGCGGAGATACACGTGCTGAGCGAGCACAAGCTGTTCGCTAGGACGGCCTGAGCGATAACTGCATAACCCAATTCACAGAATTTCCGGTGCTGATATGGCGGTAATTGAGACAAAGCTGAACCCTCGATCCGAAGCGTTCAAAACGAATTCGCAGACAATGCAGGCCCTGGTTGTCGACCTGGAGGCCAGGATCGCAAAGCTGGCCGAAGGCGGTGGCGAGGCCGCGCGCGACAAGCATCTGTCGCGCGGCAAGCTGCTGCCGCGCGACCGCGTGCAGCAACTGCTCGATCCGGGCACGCCGTTCCTGGAGCTGTCGCAGCTCGCCGCCTACGACATGTATGACGATGCCGCGCCCGGCGCTGGCATCATCACCGGCATCGGCCGCGTGGCCGGGCAGGAGTGCGTGATCGTCTGCAACGACGCCACCGTCAAGGGCGGCACGTATTACCCGATGACGGTCAAGAAGCACGTGCGCGCGCAGGAGATCGCCGAGCAGAACAACCTGCCGTGCATCTACTTGGTCGATTCCGGCGGCGCCAATCTGCCCAACCAGGACGATGTGTTCCCCGACCGCGACCACTTCGGCCGCATCTTCTACAACCAGGCCAACCTGTCCAAGCAGGGCATCCCGCAGAT